>CAZHQC010000044.1:0-13820 GCA_964534135.1 uncultured Elusimicrobiaceae bacterium
GGCAAGAATAATTTTACAGTGGATACGGATGCCACATTTATTGAAACGAAAAAAGCATTTACCTTGCTCGTTCAAAGATGGGTTAACAAACAGCCTGATTTATTTGAGCAAGATTATTGGCGTTATCATGTTATTGCGACAAATGATTACAAAAGGAAGTCTGCTGAAATTATTTGTTTCCATAATAAACGCGACAATTCTGAAAACTATAACAAAGAAATAAAAAACGACTTTGGCCGTCTGATGAGCCTAGCCTCTGATACGGCACCCGGCATAGCCTTGAAATTCCTAAACATTTAATCTGCGCCTGATCGGCCATACTCACGCTTTGTCACGCTGTTTCTTATGACTTGTGACTTGAGACTTTCTTGCGCGGCACAGAAACAAGCTCCAAAAATAATAATACAGCCTGATAAATAAATCCATAATAGCAAAGCCATTATACCACCAAAAGCGCCATAGACCACATTCAATGAAGAAAACTTTTTAAGATATAAAACAAATAAATTTCCCCCGGCCTGCAGAAAAACAGTGCTAATCAAAGCCGCAATCCAAACCTCTTTAAGATATGTGCGCCGTCTTGGCGCAAACTTATAGAAAAAACTTAATCCTATAAACATTATCACCCACGGAATTAGAAATAAGCCAATCGGATAAATCCAGGAAATTATAACGCTGTTTGGAAAAAGCCAAACCTTAATCATACGCATTAACATGGGAATAGCCATACCCAGAAACATGGCTCCCGCCATATAACCGAAAAGAATGAGACTTTTCAATGGACTATGCCACCAATCATGAGCCTTATTGCCCCAAGCCTGATTAGTCGCCCTTATTAAGGTGATAAAAAACTGAATGGAAACCCACGCCAGCATAATGAACATAATGGAGCCGGCTTGTACGCGAATTTTAACCACGCCTGCCATAGCGCTAAAAATATAGGTTTGCATGGAACCACTGATAGGAATATATCTTTTAATATATTCAATAATGGAATTTGCCGCCATATTATGATCAATAAAAACCGAGGCAATGGTAACAAGAATTATCATCAATGGGAAAAAAGAAAAGAAAGCGGAATAAGCAAAAGCGGCGGCTCTTTGAGTACCGTTAATTTTAAAAAATCTGCTGATGGCGATTTTAAATATTTTAAATGTTTTAAAACTCAACTTTTGAAAAGGTATTACCATTTCAAAATTATACCAAAACCCGATTTTTTTTGATAAAATAAAATTTATGAAAAACAAAAAATTTCCGGTTCTCATAATCTTAATACTTTCAGCACTCGCCTTTTTCTTCCCTAAAAAAAACGCCGTTTTAAATGATACCTTTACGGCCAGAACAACGGAAGAATATAAAAACATGGATTGTTCTTGTATCGGTTTTACCGGCATGAAGCCCGGCTTAAGCAAATCCGATGTGCAAATAGAATTATGTTATGGCCTGCCTATTAAGTGCGCTTATTCCTGCAAAAAAGAGATTAACGGACAATGGCAAAATATTCCCTGTGATAAATAGAGAAAGCCACAAACATATTATTACACTATTAAGGACCGAAACTCCGCTCCCACTCTAAATACAGCTGACCTGCCGAATCCTTGTAAAAGACCTATTTTGTATAGGGCCAAATGCCTTTAATAAAATAGGCCATAGGCCTCTTATTGGCCCCGTGTTTTTTTCTTAAACTATAATTAAGCAAATTAAAAAATACTTTTACTTGGAGAATAACGTGAAAAAAATAATTTTAAAAATCACTTCCTTACTATTGCTGTTCTCAAGTTTCTCTTATGGGCAAAACTTTAATCTTGATTCTCTAAATTTAAATCAAATTAACACACTAACCAGCGAAGCCGATTTTGGTATTCCAAAAGCTGAACTGAATAAAAGCAAAGCCCTAAAAGAATGGACCGTTATGGTTTATGTAAACGGTAAAAATGATTTATCAAAATTTGGAGAAAAAGATGTAAATGAAATGGAAACCATAGGTTCAACTTCCAAAATGAACATAGTTGTTGAGTTGGGAACTGAAGATGAAACAACAGAACGCTTTTTAGTAAAAAAAGATCACTTTCCCACCCTTGTCACATCAAAGCCCCTTGAAATTTTAGAGAATGACGATATGGGAGATTGGAAACATCTTGTAGATTTCGCCACATGGTCCAAGAAAAAATTTCCCGCTAAAAGATATATGCTGATTATCTGGAACCATGGCGACGGCTGGGTAACCTCAAAAGGCATCTCTTATGATTTTAAAACAGATAATCATATTTCAACTCCCGAACTTGGATTAGCCATGAAAGAAATAGGCCAAGTGGATATCCTTGCCATGGATGCCTGCCTTATGCAAATGGCGGAAGTGGCTTTTGAAGTTAAAGATTATACCGATATAGTGGTAGCTTCCCAGGAAACAGAACCCGGTGATGGCTATCCTTATAATGCGATACTTAAAAAAATGTCCAAGATGACAAAAAAATCAAATGAAGAAATAGCTAAAAACATTGTAACTCAATATGAAAAATATTATTCAAAAAACGAAACAGTTACACAATCAGCTTTAAAAACAAGCAGACTTGACTCCTTAGTTGTTTTATTAAATGAATGGACTGCAAGAGCAATGCAGATTGAAGATAAAACACCTTTAATTAGCGCGATTAATATAACCGATTCTTATGCCAGAGATGAATATAAAGATTTAAGTCATTTTATTCAGCTTGCCGGAGAAAAAACTAAAGATGAAATCCTTATTGAAAAAGGCGAAAAAATAAATGAATTTATTGCCAATAAATTAATAATAGCCAAAACTTCCTTAAGAAAGAATGCCAATGGCTTATCCGTTTATATAACAAGAAAAGGAACCGGGGAAAAATATGCCGATTTGGCTTGGGCGGAAACTCAATGGGATGAATTTTTGAATTCCCTTAAGGGTCTAGCTTCTTCTGAAGGCGTAGCGGGAACTGGTTGTATAAAACCCGACGACAATGCTCCAATACAGGAATTATTTGATTATTTGGACTGCCTGACAAATGCTCTAACTCAATGAATTAACCTTAGTTCAAAAAGGCACCTGTTACCTTTTGATATCAAAAGGTAACAGGTGCCTTTTTAGTATTGTCTTCAATGAATTAAAAAAACGACACATTCTTTTTAAGTATGTTTTTGTAAATATTAAGGGACTCATCGGAAAAACAACAGAAGACCACTTCGCATTTATAATCATTCTTTTTGAAATATTCTTTAACGGTAGATATAGCTATCTTGGCCGCTTCTTTGGCGGGATAGCGGTAAACACCCGCGCTTATGCATGGAAAGGCAATTGATTTTAATCTTTTCTCTCCGGCTATATCCAGAGAATTTAAATAGCAGTTCCTTAATAAATCCGCTTCATTATTATTTCCGCCATGCCATACCGGGCCGACGGTATGAATAACATATTGTGACGGCAAATTATAGCCTTTGGTAAGTTTCGCCTCTCCTGTCTTACAGCCATTTAGAAGCCTGCATTCTTTCAATAACTCCGGCCCCGCCTTGCGATGTATGGCTTCGTCAACACCCCCGCCGCCGAGAAGACTTGAATTAGCGGCGTTTACAATAGCGTCAACATTAAGCGCTGTTATATCGTCTTTTATAACTTTCAGCATAATTTTTCTCTTTTATAAAAAAATATATCTTGCCGTAAAAATGGCGGCAAGAATCCATATTACCGGTGACACTTCTTTTCCCCTTCCTGAAAATGCTTTTATAATGGCATAAGATATGAAACCGAAAGCTATGCCATCAGCTATATTGAAAGTAAAGGGAATCATAACCATCGTCAGAAAAGCCGGGGCAAAATCAGTAAAATCATCCCAGTTTATATACCGTAAAGAACCCATCATTAAAGAGCCGACAAAAATCAAAGCCGGAGCGGTTATGGGATGCAAAGCGCCATAACCCAAATCAACTGAGAAATTAACAAATGAAACAAAAGGCGAAAGAAATAAACTGAGAAGAAAGAGCAAGCCAACCACAATAGCCACAAATCCTGTTCTGCCTCCGCTTGCCACACCAACCGAACTTTCAATATAACTTGAGACTGTGGATGTTCCAAGCAAAGAACCCGCCGTAGTCGCCACAGCATCTGAAAGCAAGGCTTTTGAAGCTCTTTCAAGCTTACCCTTTTTCATAAGTTTAGCTTGAACACCAACTCCAACTAAAGTTCCCAATGTATCAAAAAGGGCCATGAAGAGAAAAATTATAATTACTGAAATAGCGTCAATATTCATCAAGCCGTTTAAATCAAGTTTCATAAAAGTAGGTTCAAGGGATGGAGGCATGCTTACAAAACCGGAAAACTTGCTCAGGCCTAAAATAAAAGCAAGAATCGAAGTGGAAACTATCCCGATTAAAACCGCTCCTTTTACTTTTCTGGCAAATAATATGGCTATAATAAAAAGTCCGACAATGGAAATGAGCGCGGGTTTTGAATGAATCTCTCCGAGTTTCATCAAGGTTGAAGGATCGGCTGAAATAATACCCGCTTCTTTCAAACCAATGAGAGCTACAAAAAGTCCTATACCGCAAGCTATGGCATACTTCAAACAATCGGGCACAGCATCCACCAATTTCTCTCTTATATTGGTTAAAGTAAGCAGAAGGAAAAGCACACCGGAAATAAAAACCAAAGCCAAAGCTTGTTGCCAGCTATAGCCCATAGTTAAAACAACGGTATAAGTAAAAAAGAAATTCTCTCCCATTAAAGGCGCTTGCGCTATGGGATAATTAGCATACATGCCCATTATAAAACAGGCAAGAGCTGAAGCCAGACAAGTAGCCGTAAAAACAGCTCCGGCATCCATGCCCGCTGCAGATAAAACCATGGGCTGAACAAAAATTATATAGCTCATGGTAAAGAAAGTGGCGAAACCCGCCGATATTTCAGTTTTAAATGTGGTTTGAGATTTTTCAAACCCGAAGTATTGTGATATTTTTTCCACATAGCCTCCTTTAATTTCGCAGAGTCCCCCCTGCTTTCGCCGCCTGATAGCCATTGGCTCTGATGCGGCATTGGCACAGCCTTAATTTCAGCCCTCAACTATAAATAAAAACCAACTGGAATTTAAGGGGGATTGTTTTGTAATTATAATAAATTTCAACCAAAAGACGGGTTCACTTAATTATTTTAAATCTTCAATCTCTTGATGGGTTAAATTTTGAGGAAGCAAAAAGATGCTTTTTTTAACGGAAGGAATAATAAACTTTCTGTATTTACTGCCTACAATAAAAACAAATTCATCATTATTTAAATCAGTTAATATACTTAATTTTTTCAGAACTCTTTCTGACCAGATTTTAATTTCATCTTCACTGCATAGATTTAAATTCTTATCATAAGGCTCAATTTCATCATCCAATTCAAGCAAGCCGTATTTTCCCGATAATATAAATATTTTATCGGGATTAAAAGATTTCGCATATTCAAATAATTTTTTAAAAAGTGGTCCTATATATAAATCAGAGGCCTTGGCTTTATAATTAAGCTTTTCCTTAACGCATGGAATTAAAACAATTTTATTCACACAGCCTTCTTTGATTAGTTGAAAGTTTAATCCGCCTGCTGATAACCTTCAACTCCATTCTTTACGCTCTTAGAAATAAGCGTGGCATCTTCCATCGCCTTTAAAGTCTCAATCAATTTCTGCTTTGACATTTCTACAATTTTGGATAAATCCTTTGCCGTCATAAACTTCTTATTAACGGCTTTCATTATTTCCCTATTATTTTCATCACCCAAAAGCGCAATAATTTTCTTTCTAAGATTGCGTCCCCTTATTCCGGTTATGCTTTGCGGAGCCATACCTATTGGCTCTTTCACAATACCTCTGCTTTTTAATGAATCCCATATAACGTCAAATTCAGCCAAAAAACTATCTATGGTTTGATCATGCTTTTTATAAGAACGCTTGAATATCATTATATTTTCAAGATTTCTTCCCTCAGCGGAGAAAGACCAATTATAACTGCCGGTAGCCATAAGATTTTTATTTACTATCATAAATTTGTGGTGAAGAAGACGATTACGCGAATGTAAAAGGTCCGCTCTTTTAAACATTTCATCCCAGCCATAAGCATTGGAACGCCATTTATAACGAACCTCCAAATTTTTTAAACCATTCTTCTTGGCCTGTCGTTCAAACCAAGGACCTATGACTCCTCTATGGCTCTTATCTTCAATCATTTGTGTCATATCCAAAAGTATTCTAAATTTAGCTTTGGATTTTTTCATGGCACATCTGACGATAGCCTCAGCTAAATTTTTATTGGTAAAGCTAAACATGGCAATATCCAAGCCGCCGTTCCAATCAACTTTGCTTATCAACTTTTCAAGTTCCTCATCAATACGGCTATATGTATCCTCAGTAATAGGCTCGCCATTAAAGATAACCCTGACATCACCTGAAATGGGATAAGCAGGGACATACATTTCAGACTGACAACGACTTACAGCACAAGAACCGTATTCGTTCCACAGTCTGGCAAACTCTTCCTGAAATTGCCTGGCCACACTGGGATTATCATAAAAGAAAATCCGGTTCTCGGCAAATCTCTGGTCTGAGCCTTTTGATATATTGGAACTCCCCGCGAAAGAATTATAAGGAACTTTAGAGCGCGGAGAGTAGAACACACCAAACTTTTCATGCATGGTGCCATATATTGTATTACCGCTTTTAAGTTTCATTATACGGCCTCTATCTTCCATTCTCTCTCGGGTTATTAATTTTACCTGGAAATTAAAAGTCTTTTTTTCTTTTATAGCTGTCTCTTTGGCTTTTTTAACTCTCTTAAGTATTTCCGTTCTAATATCCTTGGTCCAATCAGCGCAAGCATCCAACAACAGCTTTACTTTTATTTTCCTTTCCATAGCCGTTTTAATAAGGACATCAACCGTTGCCATATCACCCATAGCATACATACAAATCTTTATAGTTCCTGAATTTTCAGTATCTTCTATCATTTTCATCAAACCATTAGACAGCGTTGCCTTAACTTGCGTTCCGTCCTTCATAGTTATGGCACGGTTTTTATTCTTGGCATTAAAGCCGCCTTCAGGCGCGAAATAAGCATTTATATCGCCTGAAAATCCTGTCCCGGCAAATAACAAAATAATTGAAATGGAATATAGAACTTTGGAAAGATATTTATACATAAAAACCCCTTAACTGAAAATTTATTTTTCAACCTTAGGGTAAGATTATCAATTTTTCAATTATTAGTCTAATTTAAAGAGAATAAATATTCTATTAATGGCAAAACCGGATGATCTCCGGTTATAAGGACATATATTCCCAATCCAAAAATCAAAGCCGCGCATAACCAAAGCATAATAGATATAACTTTTCCGAATTTCTTTAAATTTACGCATTCCGCTTTTTCAACTCCCAGCATAACAAAGAAACTCACCATCAAGAACATCGTGGTTGGTATGATTGCAAATAATCCCAATATATTTATTTTAGGCATTTATTTTCCTCCCCGCTTAATCTTTTTTCATTATACAATATCTTTAAAAATTAAAATTTTTTTAATAGTTGTTAAAATTGCCCACCTTATCTCCACTTGACAATGAGATATTATAATGTAAGCTATGCTTAACCGTTTAATATTAGGCAGACTGGCACTATATTATGAAAATAATTAATCACCTATTATATGCTTTATTGATACTTTCCCTGTCCGACTCAATTGCATTAGCGCAGGATCTCGTGCCATGGGAAGCTCAGGCCTATACTATTCAGTTTAAACACTTTCAAGAACAAAAACTCCACTCCAAAGAATCTTGGATTAAACTCAATCCGTATGAGCAAAATGAAAATTTGGAAAACATCACGGAAGCCGCCGTTACAAGACATGCTGAACTGAAACACTATTACGATGAAGCTATGAAAAAATGGAATTTCAATCAGCTTCAGACCTATATGAAAACTGACAAAGATAAAAATATTAAGACCGTATCTTTTTGGCTTGGAAAAGAAAAAGGCAAAAAATTATCCCTCAAAATTCTTACATTGGAATCCATAATGCAAAAGGCCGCGTCACAAACTCTGGATAAAAACGATATCAATACCTTGAATTTATATCTTAAGCCTGAAGCCATAAAATGTGTGGAAATGCCGGAACTTCCAACCTGCCGAAATTCTTTCAAATCCTTTGGTATTTCTTCCAAAAACTCAGAAAAAAAGGAAACCGATAATACCTCAGTCTTAAAACAACTTGATTTAAAAAGTCCTATAGAAAACCCCGAAAACATGGGTATGGAAAATTTAGCTGAATTCTACGACGGAGCAGCTTCTGCAAGCGGAGAGATTGAAATATCCGCTGATGCATCACAAGAGAATACTAAACAAGAAAACACAAACCTTCAAGAAGAATCTATTTCATTTACAAAAATTTCAAAATCCGCGGCGCCAAAAAATATTCCTCCAAAACTCAATATAAAATCCACGGGCAGCCAAGAAAAAGAGGACGCCCCTTTCAGAGTTTTTTCCGATGCCTACGGCATTACCATAGACTTGATAGACGGACAGCAATCGCTTTCTTTCAGAGATGGCGACGTGGCCTCTGCCGCTATACGGAAACTGCCAAACGGTTCCATTACAAATATAACCTTCTATGGTCACGGAGGGCCGGGCTCACAATCAGTTGGCAATTATTTTCTGGATTCTGACACCACCGCATCATTACTAAAAAGTAAAACAGCTCCGGGAAGCACCGTTCAATTTTCCGGTTGCAATACAGCCTCCATAGGAGAAATGACACTAAATCCTTTAGTCGGATTATCCATGGGTATACGCCGCATAATGTATTTCAGTATCCCTTACTTCCAGGAAAGGATGGCAGGCAAAGATCCCGATGAAGCACGCCGATTTTGGGAAGGTCAATGGGATAAAGATTTAGCAAAGGAAACCAGTGAGAAATTACCCAGCAGTTATGTTTGCGGTTATAGAACTTTTGGATTAGTACCTGACAGAATTCCAATTATAAGCAGTTTCATGGGCCAACAAGAAGCAACCAAACCCAGATATGTATTGGGTAAAAAAGTTTGCTATCTTAATGGAAGGGAAGTGAAGAGGCCATGAACTTTACAGACATTTACTATTTAATGGAACTAGCACTTTTAATAGCCATACCTTTCATTCCTATTACTATTGGAATTCTCTTGCGCCGAAAATATAGCCCCGCCAAAGATACCGCTCATAGAACAAAATATATTTTGGCCTCTATACTCTTTTACTCCGGCATAATGGCTCTTATCTTCTGCTTTATCGTCGTCCTAAACTATGCCGGCATTTTATAATTCTGTTTTCCCAAAATTTTAATTAGAAGCGTCCACTTTTAAAAAGTAATTTGGGAAGGCTGTTTATTTTACCGAGATTTTCTCAATCTCGGCTTTCAGTTTGGCAAAATCTATCGGTTTTAAAAGTATCGGTATTTCTTTTGAGATGCCCATGTCCACAAGTTCTTCATAAGTTGCCCCGGTGATAATTATAACCGGCATTCCTAAAAAGTCGGGATACATATCCAACATAGCTATCATTGAGCTCCCTGCCATTTTAGGCATGTGAAGATCGGTCACAACAAGGTCGGGACACTTATCCAAGGCTATTCTAACCAATTCCATGCCGTTCTCTGCACTCTTAACGGTATGCCCCAAATCTTCAAGAAACTCGGTAATTAGGAATCTTATTGATTCATCATCTTCAGCAATTAGTATAAACATATAGTCTTAGATTACATTAAGTGATAGATTTTGTCAATCTTAATACTAAACCCAAAATAACATAAATTACACAACAACCATTTTATTTTTAAAAATTAATCCGAACCATTATCTTTCACTTTTTAATCTCTCTAATATCATCCATTGTGTATGGAAAAATACTCGGTTCTTTTATGTCGGTAAATTAAACTAAATAAAACCTGTCCTCGACATATAGCATAAGCCTTAAATTCTGGCAACTTATTTTAAGACCCTTTAAGTTGCACTATCGGCAATGTGGATTTTCCGGGGTTTGCATCCTTTTTCCTAACAATCCTTCCCAATGTAGATCAGTATCTTCTTCATTAACGCCTCTTTATCCACATAGGCGAAGAAAATTCCTATCAACACCCGTACCTTTTACTACAAAAAAACCGCCGAGCTTCCCCGACGGTTTTTCATTACATATTGATGTTTCTCTTTACTGCAAATTCAACTTCCCTTTTTTCATATAGCCATCGCTCCAATCCCCGCTGCTCATTTCGGATCGGCGGACCTTGTAATAATCTTTCTTCTCGCCGGTTATTATGACTTTTTCACCGCGATTAAGCTTTGTCACATTGCCGGGGAAGAACCAAGTGGCTTTTTTCGTTACCAAAGTTTTATCCTTTGCGACAACGCCGACTTTATTGGCATTCGTTCTGGAATACACCTGACGGAAATCTCCGACAAGCCTGCCTTTTTCCGAGAACGTCACAAAAAGAGCGTCCGAGTCAGGCGCAACGACATCATAGAGTTTACCGATATTAAGGTTCACCATAGCGTTTGCCCGGCCCCTCACTCCATCAGCACTCAAATTGGGAACAAGAACTATCTCCCCGCGCTCGCTCTCGATCACTATTGTAAGACTGTCCGAAGATTGAAAACCGAAATTCTTTACTTCGGCCCTCATCATAATATTTTCGTTCGCCTCAAACTTGCCGTTATTGTCTTCATCGTAGAATGTGATATTGAAAACCTTCAATACCGCGTTCTCGTTGTAAAACTTATCAGCAGCCGCGATACCGGACTGTTTACCGGCTTCAAAAGCTCCGGGATATACTTCAGCAGACATTTTCTCGTAGCCCGCTTTATATCCGAGTTTTGACTGTACTGCGCAACCGGCCGCAAAACCGTCTCTTTGTCCAACATCATTGCCATTCCTTAGTCCCTGTGCTCTTTGACTGGAATATTCCTTGTTTTTATATTCCTCATAGTAAGCGCCATAGGCTGAATTATACGCCATCGAATAAGCTTCCTGATATCCTTGTTCTCTTCCTTCGGTATACCCTTTACGGTAGCTGGTCGAGTACTGCGAGTCATAGGCCCGTCTATATGCTCTATCGTATTTTTCCTTATATCCTCTACGTTCGGCATCATCATAAGCCCGCCTGTAGCTCTTTTTATAGCCTTCTTTATAACCTTTATCGTAGGCGCGCTTCTCTTCCTGAGTCGCATAACCCTTGCTGGCCATCTTAAGATCCAGTGTGCGCATCGTCAAACCGCTTTTTTCAAAAACACCTTTCATGGCTGAGAAAGAGTTTTGAAGTTCAGCTTCACGCTGACTGAAACCAGCCTGATAGCCGGCCCTCTGCCCGTTCTCAACTTCTGTGACAGCCGCATCGGCCTGTCCCTTCGCGTATCCTGAATCGTAGGAAGCGGTATCCTGCAAACCTAAATCTTTCGCATCAGCATAGGCGACATTGTAACCGCTCGCATATCCCGCATCATAACAGCGGCGCTCACCGGCCTGGGTACCATTATTAGTTCCGGTACTCTGACCTTCCCTACTTCCTTTAAGTGTTCCGGCGGACTGATCAACACCCCAACCGTCTCTCTTACCAGCTCTCTTACCATCGGAAGCACCTTCATTAGCGCCTTTCCTGCGACCGTCTCTTTCTCCAACTCTCTCGCCGACAGAGTGACCTTCCCGTCTTCCTTTCCTGGTACCCTCGTCGGAACCAGCTCTCATACCATCCCTATACGCATGGGTAGTATCTACAGGTGGTTTAGGTTGTGGCGGCTTAGGCGGCTTCACCTCAGGTTTAGGCTTGGGCTTCACCCCTGGTTTGACCGGATGTCCAGGCTTAGTAGGCTTCACACCTGGTTTATGATGAGAATCTTTTTGTTCTTGAACGATCTGATTAACAGTATCGCTGTAATCTGACAACATGACAAATCCATTGCTTGAAGCAAAGATCACGCCAGTAGCTATTAGAAGAGATGGAAACAAACTTGCTGCACAAAATATTTTTTTCATTAACTTACCCCACTATAGTTCCGGATTTCCGAAGAATATAATACACAAATATTATAAACAAACCCTCAATGTATGAATAGAGCAAAAAGACCTATTATTGCGTGATAAAATGTCGCCCCCAATATAGGTCCTTTGACCCTAACCCCCGATGTTAGATTGGTTATATTAGTGAAGTCCAACTTCAATAATGATTAATCCTAAAATTTAAAAACATTCTCATTAATATGGATTCTAAAAATATTTATTTTAGCTTCCCCTTGAAATATACACAATAATCCCGTATAATATAAGCAATATCACTTATAATAAGAGGTTTAACCTATAATGTATACCAAAACATAATTATTGAAGACATTGGATTTATTGGCGCAAAAACTTAATTTGGCGCGAACCGAGCCCATAAACATATTTTATCCAAAACATTGACAGTTTATTTTTTAGACAGAATAGATTTGATTTATCTTAAAGTTTATGCCGCCGCCGATACAGGTCCGGGAAAACACACAAATGATTTATTGTCATTAAAACCAACAAATGAAGAAATTGAAAAAGCCTCGCACTGGACTCTAAAGCAAAATATTTCAGAACACTTCAAATTTATATTAAAGGATATGTTAAAAAAACTCGATTATGAACAAGTCTCTGAAAGAATTTAAAAATAATTATAAAACTGAATTACTGTCCTTGCTTTGGCAGCAATGGTCATCTCTCGGAGTCGCCGGCTATGGCAATGACAAAGGCAATAGAATTATAGACTGTGAAGCGCTGCTAATTTTCACATGCGGCATAGGCAGATATGACCCTCGCTTATTTGACGAAGCCCTCAGCTGGTTGAGTACCAACGGCGACCTTATTAATATTCAAAGGCTAAAAATGATATTGCGTGAAGAAAAATTTGCTAACACGGAAGTTTTAGCCGCCGTAGCCGCGGCAATCGGACAAGGCTATAAAGCTCGCAAATGGAAGAGCCTATTTGAGACTATAAATAAAAAAACTATTGAGCCTCTTTTTTATTCGCCGGATAACGAGCCGCTAAAAGATTTTGGAAAAACCAATGAGATTTTTACCAAGTACGGGTTTAGCCGCGGACAGATAAAAACGCGCGATCAAATAACTCCCTTAAAATATTCTAAAAACTCTCTTATCTTAAAACTTAGAGGACTTTTCGGAGTAAACGCGAGAGCTGAAATAATAGCTCATCTTCTTACTCATGAAACGTCTCATCCCTCGCTTATCGCGCGCGAGACATATTTCAGTCAAAAAACAATACAGGACGCCATGGTGGAAATGGCGGCATCGGGTTTTATATCCTCAAAACAAACGGGCAGAGAAAAACAATATTGGCTTAATAAAAAAAATTGGGAAGCGCTTTTAAATATTGAAACTAAAAACACAATATGGTTTTTGTATCCGCCATTTTTAAGCGCTCTTGAAAAAATTTGGTTTAAATTAAACGAAACAAAATTTGAAAATCTAAATGACCTGCTTTTATCATCCGAACTTCGCTCCCTGATGGCCAAAATAAAACCCAAACTTGAGCGGGCCGATTTACAACAATTTATTTCAGATGATAAAAACTACAAGACCGAAGAATATATCCCCGTTTTCATATCAGATATAAATAATATCTTGAAACATATAAAAAATTAAACCAGTACAACCCCGTGGATTGCTAAATGCAATCCACGAGATACAAGAAGTGTTCCATTAGGAACAATTACCGTTTTTTAAACGGATTGCTAAATGCAATCCACGAGATACAAGAAGTGTTCCATTAGGAACAATTAC
>CAZHQC010000044.1:13920-17169 GCA_964534135.1 uncultured Elusimicrobiaceae bacterium
CTCTTTCTAAATAAAGGTTAGATTGGTTGGATTATTGAAGTCCGACTTCAATAATGATTAATCTTCAAATTTCAGCGTACAATCATAAATGCGGGCTCTAAAAACAGAAACCAATTCCTGAACTTCCTGATGATTTAGCACCTTAGGCTGTTTTGGCAAATACTCATCCCTAAATCTTTTGGGATTTAATATCCATATATCTTTTATAATACAATCTTCATCACGGGGAATCATAATTTCCGGAAATAGGACCACAGGCTTAATATTATTTACATCCGCGCCTTTAACCTCTTTCAACCATTCCTTAACCCAAAGCACGAGACTTTTAGCTTCCAATATTGGATCCGGCTTAGTCAAGGAATTCGATCCTAAAAAAATGGTTTCATCCTGATAATAAATTTTCTCAACAAAATAATTTTCCACCTACGGTGGAAAATGGTTCACCCTAAATGGTGGCTAACCCCATTTTTGCCCATTTTCAGGGTTATCTTTTCTCAAAAAGTAAGAAAGTAAGAACCGTCCCTTTTAATTATGAAAAATGTTAGTTTTGGGACAGCCTCCCGTCTCCCCTATAACTTTTGCCTGCTATTTAACTCTCATTATCCATACAATTTACATGTTTATAAGACGAGTTTCTGTGCCATAGCGCGACACACCGTTATCTCCAAACAAAATTGGAATATCACGGACATCTCCCTCGTATAGATTAGCTGGAGCTGAGCCATAACCAGCAGGGGTACTCAATCTGGTATGCCCCGTGATGTTTGAAGTGTGATAAGTATGCCTGTGAGCATGTCCTTGAAATTGATCCACTTGCAATGTTCCACTCGTACTACTTCCCCTTAAAAATTTACCATCTCCATTTCCGCTGGCAATTATATGATACATGTATCCCGCCGGATATATCCTTGTTTTATAAAACATATGTTTATTATATAAAAAGCAAGAAAATTAACAATGTCCCCTTAATAATATTCAATCCAAACTATGATTGATGGGTCCCCGGAACTATTTTCATATACTTTATAATATTCCCCCGAAAGAACAATAAAATCAATAGTATCTCCAACAATGGCGCTACCTTCATAACGCCCGTGATTAATTCCTGCTATTGTCGTGTTAACGCTATCAATGGTATTTCCTATTTGAGCACGAACACCTCCGTCCCCGTAATCCTGATAACTGATAGAAACAAACATTGCCCGATTAGTTGTGTTTTGATAGATATGACTTGTCGTGCCATCGCTAGAAATCCAAAAACTACGACTTGCCGTAACAATATTGCGAGTAATATTGTAAGAAAGCGATCCACCAATCACAACATTACCATTCACATCAAGTTTCGCTCCAGGACTCGTTGTCCCGATGCCGACATTGCCGACGTTGGTGATAAAAAGCCCGGCGGTCGAATTGATCCAGCGACCACTGGATACCGGGAACTGATAGGCATTCCGGGCGAGATATCCTGCGACTACGGTCGCGCCCGCCCCGGAGGTGGAACTTGGGGTGAAATTAGTGTTGGTCTCGATTTCAATGGTCGCGTGAAAGTTGTGGGCAAGACCGACGGCGCGCATCCTTACCGAGAGCGGTGAAATCGCCGCCGCCTGTTGGACATCCAACACAAAATGAGGAGTTCCAGTGAAGGTCATACCAGCTTTCAAGGGCAGTTCGATCCAATCCGTCTGACTGGGATAGTCAGTGGCGTGAACCTCGTACTCAACCATCTGAACCATGCTTTCACCATCTGAACCATAAATCTTGAACTTCGCGTAGGTCCCATAAGCGCTGAAGGCGCCGATATTGGTCCAGTTTCCGACAGTATGGCAGTCCAAGTCTCTTTGCTCGGTGTAGTAACGGATATTGTTCTGACGAAAATTACCAGCGACATGAAGTAGTGCTCCCGGACTCGCAGTCCCGATACCGACATTGCCGCTTAATAAATCTCCGTATACAATGCCTCCTATATTTAAGTGATTACTTGTCGTCCCGGTCGGCGCGTCTTCATCATAACCGATTATTATATTATTTGAGCCGGTTGTTAAGCTGTTCCCCGATTGAAAACCTAAAAGAATATTATCACTGCCGGTGGTTAAACCATATCCCGCTTGGTAGCCCATAATAGTTGAACTTGAAAATGAATTCACGCTCCCCGCGCCAAAACCGCCCGCCAAATTGCCGAATATGGCATTGGCAGAGCCGGTCTGATTGTAAAAGCCCGCATAATAGCCCAGAAAAGAGTTATTATGCCCCGTGGTGTTGGAGTAGCCCGCCTGATTGCCCACAAAAGAGTTATTACTTGCCGTGGTGTTGGAACGGCCCGCAAAATAGCCCAGGAAAGAGTTACCAGCCCCCGTGGTGTTGGAGTAGCCCGCCTGATAACCCAGGAAAGAGTTATAACTCCCCGTGATGGTGTTGTAGCCCGCCCGATAGCCCACGAAAGAGTTTTGAGTCCCCTCGGTGTTGGAGATACCCGCCTGATAACCCAGGAAAGAGTTATTACTTCCCGTGGTGTTATAGTAGCCCGCCTGATAACCCAGGAAAGAGTTATAACTCCCCGTGGTGTTGTAGTAGCCCGCATAAGAGCCCAGGAAAGAGTTATTATTCCCCGTGGTGTTGCTAAGGCCCGCCTGATTGCCCACAAAAGAGTTCTCCTGCCCCGTGGTGTTGCTAAGGCCCGCCTGATTGCCCAGGAAAGAGTTATAATTCCCCGTGGTGTTGTAACGGCCCGCAGCATAGCCCACGAAAGAGTTATTAATCCCCGTGGTGTTGGACCAGCCCGCATAAGAGCCCACAAAAGAATTATTACTACCCATGTTAAACTGGCCCGCTTTATAGCCCAAAAAGGAGTTATCATCTCCCATGGTGCTTTCGGAACCCGCAGCAGTTCCCACATAGGAATTCTGTTTCCCTGTGATGTTGGAGGAACCCGCGCTAGCGCCCAGAAAGGAGTTATCAGTCGCCGTAGTGTTAGCATAGCCCGCATAAGCTCCCACAAAAGAGTTAGACGCCCCAGTGTTAACCCGGCCCGCTTCAATTCCCACGCCCAAACTGTTTCCCGGCAATATTGCCACAACCGTTGAACCGTTTATCTGATACCTTGCGGCGGAAACATCTCCAACAGCATTTATGGATGTGTCCACATTTCCGTCAATGGTTAATGTGCCGGAACTCATATGCAACTTAGTCGCGGGACTCGTCGTCCCAATGCCGACATTGCCTGAAGTATCTATGGTTATTCTATCTGCACCG
>CAZHQC010000045.1:0-17086 GCA_964534135.1 uncultured Elusimicrobiaceae bacterium
ACCTGTACACTAATTAACGGCATTATCTGTATACTTTAGAAACGGCGTTAACACATTTCGATGAATTCTTTTTCGGTGAGTATTTTTTTACTGTCAACTTGCCGCCGGCTACCATATTTTATCCGACCAGAGTTCATTTAAAAATTCCATTACGGGAATAATTTCAATATCTTTGACTTTTCTCTTATTAGTGTCAAAAGAAATTATTATTTTTCGTTTAACAGCAGATTTTTTTGAAAAAGCGTTAATTCCCTTAAAATGTTTTTTATTAACCATTTCCGCAGATTTAACTTCAATGGCCAATTTATCTCCGATTATAAAATCCACCTCATGTCCCGCATAATCTCTCCAAAACTGTAAAGGCTCCCTTTTATTTTTATAAATTTTATAAGCTCTAAGTTCCGTGTATATAAAATGTTCAAAAGCTTTTCCGTAAGCGACGCTCTTTTTTTGAATTTTAAAATTGCTTGCAAGATAATTAGCGACTCCAACATCGAAAAAATAAAACTTACACATAGAATAACTTTTTCTGTTTTTTTCACTTTTAAAAGGTTCAACCATATCACCTATCAAAGTGTCCCTTAAAATATTAAAGTATTCAACAACAGTTCGTTGAGGCATCTGAGCGTCCCGAGAAATCTGAGTAAAATTAATCAATTCCGAATTACTTAAGGCCGCTACCGTTAAAAATCTGGAAAAATTTTCTATCTTGCGGACTATAGCTTCCGCCTGAATCTCCTCTTTTAAATAAATTCCGGCATAATCCTCAAGCTCAAGTTCCGGATTTTCACTCAAGTAAACAGGCGGCAAACTGCCAAAATTTAAAATTTTATCAATATCAAAGATTTTTTTATCAAAACTTCTTAATTCACAAGATGTAAAAGGCAAAAGACGTTCAACTCTCGCCCTACCGGCCATCAATGAAGTATACGACCTTCTTAACTTCCTCGCGCTACTCCCTGTCAAAAGAAAATGAATATCCGAACTTTCTATTAAATTATGAATTTCATCCATTAAGGATGGCAATTTTTGTATTTCGTCAATTACAATCAATTTATCTTTTTTTTGAAGCTCTTCTCCTATTAATCCTGGATTTGAGGATAATCTTAAAAAATCATTGTGAGTAAGAAGATTATATACTCTATCGGGTTTTAATTCATTATTGATATATTGTGTTTTGCCGGTTCTCCTCGGACCAAGAAGCAAAACGCTTTTAATCTTTAAAGTTTTTTTCACGGAACAATTTAATCTCGAAATATACATAAAATTCTCCTTTTAACAGAAAAACTCAAAAGTGCCGGATCTTTTCATTATTGAAAAATTCAGTTTGAGTTCCTGTAATATATTAGCAGATTTTCGGAAAATCAGCAACATAGTTGCTAATTTTATTGGAAAATCAGCAACATAGTTGCTGATTTTATGGAATACATCATTTCAATTAATTTTTAAATAAGGAATTTCCTTATTATACTTTACCATAAAGACCTACCTTGAGGGTGGGAATCAATTCTACAGGTGGGCACTCTCACAAATGAAAAGAAATTAAAATAAGGGGGTGGCGGTGATGTTTGACAAGCAGAACCGTTCGGAGACTGACCTGTACTTTCAGGAAGTCGAGACACGGAGGGGCGCAGTACTAAGCGACCCCGTTTCTGCTGTTAAATATTACCGCCATGACCCGTGATGAGTGGACTGGGCTTTCAAAGGATTACTATGGACACCCACCAGTAATCAAGTGAGCCGTAAATCTTTACCGCCATAACCTGCACAAACCCCTGGACCTAAAGTTAAATATTACTGTCATAACCCGCGATGAGTGGACTGGGCTTTTGAAGGTTTGCTATGGACACCCATCAGTGATCAATTGAGCGTAAAAACTTTGGCAATCCCTGACAGGCCCCTTTCACTTCATTTCATCATTTCGATGAATTCTTTTTCGGTGAGTATTTTAACTTGGAGTTTTTCGGCTTTCTTGAATTTGGAACCGGGATTAGCCCCAGCCACTACAAAAGAAGTTTTCTTTGAAACGCTTGTGGAATCTTTTCCGCCAAACTCCCTCAAAGTATTAATAGCTTCACTTCTGCTCATTGCCTCAAGCTCTCCGGTAAAAACAAAAGTCTTTCCTGAAAACTTCAAATTAGCGCCGCTCTTTTCAGGTTCCTGAAGATTCAAACCGGCAGCGATAAATTTTTCTATGATAGCTTTCACTTCTTCTCTATTAAAAAAATCCTTTATTGATTTGGCTATAATCGGACCTATTTCGTCAATCAAACTTAAATCTTCAAATTCAGCCTTCATTAAATTTTGAATATTCTTATAATGCTCAGCTAAAATTAAAGCGTTTTTCGCGCCGACCTGCTTTATGCCTAAAGCAAATAATAATTTAGATAAAGGCTGAGTTTTGCTTTTTTCAATTTCCGCAATAATATTATCCGCTCTTTTATCTTTAAATAAATCCAAACTTAAGAAATTTTCTTTTGTTAAATCATAAATGTCCGCATAGTTTTCAATAAGTTTCCTGTCCGCTAATTGGTCGATTATAGAATCGCCCAAACCATCTATATTCATTGCCCCTCTGGAAGCAAAATGAAATATATTCCTTTTTATTTGAGCCGGACATAAAGGATTAAGACATTTATAGGCTACTTCTTGAGCATCTTTATAAATGTCTTTTTTACAGGAAGGACAAATTTTGGGAATTGAAATTTCTTTTTCTTTTCCGGTTCTGGCCGTTACTACAACTTTGATAACCTTTGGAATAACTTCCCCCGCCCTTTCAATAATTATCGTATCTCCGAGGCGCAAACCCAGTCTTTTTATTTCGTCAAAATTATGAAGGGTAGAATTTGATATAAGAACTCCCGAACATTTAACGGGTTTAAGTTTTGCGACAGGTGTAATCACACCCGTTCTTCCAACAGAAAAGAAAACATCTTCAAGGATGGTGGTTGCTTGCTGAGCGGGATATTTAAAAGCTATGGCCCAACGAGGGCTTTTGGCGGTATTGCCTAAAAACGCTTGCTGATTATAACGGTTCACTTTAATTACAAGGCCATCAATTTCATAAGGCAATTTAAAACGCTTATCTGAATAGGATTTATAAAAATTTATTATTTCTTGGGAGGTTTTAAAAATCTTTCTCATGGCGGGAATTGGAATACCCAGCTCTGCGCAATAATCCAAATACTCCGAATGCTTTAAAGGTTTATCAACGCCTTCAATTGAGCCATAAGAATGAGTATAAAATTTTAATTTTCTCTTTGCCGTTATACTTGAATCTTTCTGCCTGAGAGAACCAGCGGCTGCATTACGAGGATTAGCAAAAGGCTCAGAGCCTTTGGCAATTTGTTCTTCCCTTAAAAAATCAAAATCTTTTTTATCTATAAAAACTTCCCCTCTAATTTCAAAATATTTAGGAATTTTTTTACCTTGAAGCCTTAAAGGGAGACTTTTAATGGTTTTAACATTGGGAGTTACATCTTCGCCTTTTTTTCCGTCCCCTCTGGTGGATGCCCTAAAAAAAACTCCATCTTTATATTCTATGGCGCAAGAAAGACCATCTATTTTAGGCTCAATAATATATTCCAATTCTTCGTTTTTAAAAGCAGAGCTAACTCTCTTAATCCAAGCAAGGAATTCTTTTTCGGCATAACAATTATCCATGGAAAGCATTGGATTTATATGCGCGACCGGTTTAAAAATATCCGCATATTGTCCACCCACTCTTTGAGTTGGTGAATCAGAAGTTATCAAAAGAGGATATTGAAGCTCTAAATTTTTAAGCTCTTTCATTAACGCATCAAATTGACCGTCTGAAATTTCAGGATTGTCCGATGTATAATAAAGGTATTCATGCCTTGCTATTAACTTTCGAAGCTCAGCAATCTTATCGGTAGAACTCTTATTTACCGTCATGATTTTTTTTTGAAGTTTTGGCCGTCTGGGGAGCAGAGCTCTTTGATACGACACCCGACTTAACCTTGGCTGTTCGCTTTGTTGCGGCACCCGGCAGAACCTTAGCCGTCTGGGGAGCATTGCTCTTTGATACGGCACCCAGCTTAGCCTTGGCTATATTGTCCAGCACACCATTAACAAATCTTCCGGAATTATCAGTAGAGTACATCTTGGCAAGTTCTATAGCCTCATCTATTATTACGGCTATGGGAGCTTCCTTTAAAATAACCATTTCACAAACAGCCAGCCTTAAAATAGCTCTATCAACGGCGGCCATTCTGCTTAAATCCCAATTTTTAGCAATATCAACTATGACTTCATCTATTTTTTCCATGCTGGTTATAGATGTCATAAAAAGTTTTTTATAAAAATCAAAAACTTTCTCTTCATGTCTAGTAGGATCTTGTTGCGTAATAACAAGTAACTTTTCCGGACTTAACTGGGTTAAATCCGAGAGATATAAAGACTGAAGACATAATTCTCTTGCGCGCCTTCTATTTGTCATAAAGTAATCCCGTAACTATATTTAAAAGAACTCTGTTATTCATTTTAGCAAATATCAGGACTTTGAACGAAATTAAAATATTTCTTACTACTTTGCGCTTCCCTTTAGGGCTTACAAGAAAATAACAATAGCAACTGGCCAGGGGGATTTTGGAGCGAGACAAGGCGCGAGGAGCGAGCATACCCTCTGTGGTATGTGAGCGACGAGCAACGTAGTCGCAGCCCAAAAGCGCCCTGGCCCTTCGGGTTAGCCCGAAGGGGATGCCCATCTTTGGACGACTTCGTCTCAAATCTGGGCATCCCGGTTATTACTGTTATTTCCTTGCAAGCCCTTATTCCTTGTTTACCTGAAAGAAGTTTGATAAGATTTGGGTACAGTATTTTAGCATCGAAAAAAGATTAAACTAGGAGGCATTTTATGGCGCTTACACCCTTACTTATTATAATAATAGTTATAGTTTTTTCAGCCGTTAAAGTATTAAAAGAATACGAAAGAGGAGTTATGTTAACTTTCGGAAGATTTACCGGAGTCAAAGGTCCGGGACTTATAATTGTTATTCCCGGCGTCCAGCAAATGATTAGAATAAGCACCAGAGTCGTAGTGCTTGACGTTCCCCCTCAGGATATCATTACCAGAGACAATATCTCTGTAAAGGTTAATGCCGTGGTTTATTTTAGAGTTTTAACACCTGAAGATGCCGTTCTTAATGTTGAAAATTATATGTATGCCACAAGCCAAATTTCTCAAACAACCCTGAGAAGTATTTTGGGACAAGTTGATTTAGATGACTTGCTTTCAAAGAGAGATAAAATCAACGCTGATTTACAATCAATTATTGATGAGCATACGGAACCTTGGGGTATAAAAGTTTCAAGTGTTGAAGTAAAAAATGTTGATTTACCTCAGAACATGCAACGCGTTATAGCCAGACAAGCGGAAGCGGAAAGAGAAAGAAGAGCGAAAGTTATTCATGCCGAAGGTGAATTGCAAGCAGCCGGAAAAATAGCGGAAGCGGCAGACATAATAGGAAAAAATCCTGCCGGTATACAGCTTAGATATCTTCAAACACTGACTGAAATAGCGACTGAGAAAAATTCAACAACATTATTTCCCATACCCATGGATATGATAAATCTGCTCTTAAAGAACAAAGATAAATAAACTAATAAGAGCAAACAATATTAACGCCCTCGCTTATAGCGGGGGCGTTTCTAATTTATCTTCTGGTTTTCTGCTCACTGTTATCTACTTTCTGATTTCTAATCAATTATGTCCGGATACTATATACATATTCCTTTCTGTCGAAGTCGCTGCCATTATTGCGATTTCACTTCTTATGCCAATAAAAAAATTAAAATAAATTCATATATTAATGCTTTGGAAAATGAATTTAAATTAAAATCAAAAACATTAAAAAATCCCAATACGCTTTATATCGGCGGCGGCACACCCAGTTTTCTATCTCTTAAGCAAATAGAGAAACTCCTTGAAATAATAAATCTGCATATTGGCCCCATAAAAAAATTTAAAGAAATAACTTTTGAAGCAAATCCTGACAGCCTTTCCCTGGAAAAAATTAAAGTTTTAAAAAAAGCCGGCATCAATCGAATAAGCCTGGGGCTTCAAACGGCAAATGATAAACTTTTGCGCAAGCTTGGCAGAAATGCCAGGATGAGGGATTTCACAAAAGCTTATTCAAACTTAAAAACTGCCGGATTCAAAAATATAAACATAGATATTATGTGTGGTATTCCGGGACAATCGCTTCAAGATTTAAAAGAAACATTAAGCCATATAATAAAACTTAAAAGTTCACATATATCTCTTTACGGTCTTGAAATCCACAAAGGAACTGTCTTTTATAAGAAAAAGATAAAACCTGACGGTGACATAACTTTTGAAATGTATGAAATAGCACGGAAAACCCTTGCTAAAGCGGGCTATGAACATTATGAAATTTCAAATTTTGCCAGAAAAGGAAAACAATCCCAACATAATATGAATTATTGGAAAAATGGAGAATATATTGGTTTTGGCTGTTCAGCCGCATCATATTTAAATGGAACAAGGTCAAAAAACACAAAAAACCTATCTTCATATATAAACTCCAGCCTTAAAAAGAAGCCTTTGCTTGAGTATAGCGAGACCCTTACAGGGAAAGAAAAACTTGGCGAAAAAATCATCCTCGGACTTAGAACCACTCAGGGAATTGTATTGGATGACCATATATTTATAAAATTTAAAGATAATATAAAGAGATTATTAGATTTAGGACTTATTGAAAAAAAGGCTGGAAAATTAAAAATAAAACCGGAACACTTTTATATCTCTAATAGAATTTTCTCAGAATTTGTGTAGGCGCAAAATCGCAGAGACAAAACGCAAAGGGCGCAGAGTTTAGTGTTCTGTGGCTTTCGCGCTTACGCGCTTATGAACTTACGCGCTATAAGGTAAAAAACATGCTCAGCAAAACTTATGAACCTCAAGAAATAGAGCTTAAATGGTCTGAACTTTGGCAGGAAAAAAAACTTTTCTCTTCAAAACCCGATGACTCAAAAGAATCCTTTACCATAGTTATTCCTCCGCCCAATCTAACAGGCGCTTTACATATAGGCCATGCCTTTAATAATACATTACAAGACATTTTAATACGCTATAAAAGAATGACCGGCTATGAAACTTATTGGGTGCCCGGCACCGACCATGGCGGCATAGCCACGCAAAATGTATTGGAGAAAATTTTAAAAGCCGAAGGAAAAACAAAAAACGACTTGGGCCGTGAAAAATTTATTGAAAAAGCATGGCAATGGCGGGAAGAATGTGGCGATACCATATTAAATCAATTAAAAAAATTGGGTTGTTCAATTGATATAAGTAAAGAGAACTTACGCTTTACTATGGATGAACAGAGAGCTCAATCCGTATTTGAAGCCTTTAAAAGCCTTTGGGATAAGAAATATATTTATCGCGGTGAGAGAATGATTAATTGGTGTCCGCGCTGCGGCACAGCCTTATCCGATATTGAAGTTGAATATGAAGAGGAAAAATCCAAACTATGGCATATCCATTATCCTCTTGAAAACGGTGATAAAGGCATTATAGTGGCCACTACGCGCCCTGAAACCATGCTTGGCGATACAGCGGTAGCGGTTAATCCAAAAGATGAAAGGTACTCAGATTTTATAGGAAAAAAACTTAAACTACCTTTAACCGATAGAGTTATTCCTATAATTGAAGATAGAATGGTTGAAAAAGATTTTGGAACGGGCGCGGTCAAAATAACACCGTCTCATGATATCAATGACTTTGAAATGGGCAAAAGGCATAACTTAAAAAATATCCGTGTTATCTCATATGAAGGCCGTATTATAAATAGTCCTGAAAAATACTTGGGTAAAAGTGTGCAAGCGGCCAGAAAATTAATCCTTGAAGATTTAAAAGAAATTGGCCTTCTGGATAAAGAAGAGCCCTATAAACATTCCGTAAGTAAATGTTATAGATGCACAAATAATATAGAGCCTTTGGTTAGCGAGCAATGGTTTGTCAGTATGAAAGATATGGCTAAGCCCGCAATAAAAGCGGCTGAAGATGAAGAAATTAAATTTTATCCCCCTTCATGGAAAAAGCCCTTTATCAGCTGGATTGAAAATATTCAAGACTGGTGCATATCAAGACAAATCTGGTGGGGCCATAGAATCCCGGTCTGGTATTGCAAAGAATGCTCTGCCAAAGGCCTTAAGTTTTCCGAAGAAGGAAATCTCTCACGAATTTCTTTTAAAAATGGCGCCGAGCCCATAGTTTCTTTTAATAAACCCGATAAATGTCCAAAATGTTCAGGGCAAAATCTTCTGCAAGATCCTGATGTTTTAGATACCTGGTTTTCATCGGCCTTATGGCCATTCTCCGTATTTAACTGGCCGGAAAAGTCCAAGGAATTGGATTATTATTATCCCACATCCGTTTTGGTTACCGGCTATGAAATACTTTATTTATGGGTAGCCAGAATGCTTATGAGCGGCCTTGAACATATGGGAAAAGTTCCTTTTCCAAATGTTTATATCCATGGCATAGTGCGAGATAAGCATGGCAAAAAAATGTCGAAATCCCTTGGTAATGTTATTGACCCTCTTTTAATGATGGATAAATACGGCACGGATGCTGTAAGATTTTCACTTATATTCCACGCTATCGGCGGAAAAGATATTCAATTTGCCGAAGACATAATAATTGGCGGCAGAAATTTCATTAATAAACTTTATAATGTTTCCCGATTTTTAATGATGAGCATTAAAAAAAATGAAAAGGTCGGAGTTATCGATACCTCCAAACTTAAGTTAGCCGATAAGTGGATATTGCATAAATATAATAAAGCTCTGTCTGATGTTTCAGTTTCAATGGATAAATTTGACGCGGCAAACGCGCTTAATGCCATTTATAGTTTTTTCTGGGATGATTTTTGCGATTGGTATATAGAACTTGCCAAGCCCAGACTTGAAACCGCGGAGAGGAGCAATGTTTTAGCCGTCTTACTGCATATATTTACAGGTTCTTTAAAAGCAATGCATCCTTTTATTCCCTATATTACGGAAGAATTATTTCTTAATGTAAAAAAATATATACCGGCCCCGGAACCTTTTCTTATAAACACTTTAATTGAAAAGCAAGACGAAAAATTTATTAATAAAAATGCCGAAAAAACCATGACTTCCATTATGGGTATCATCACACAAATAAGAATGTTGCGAGCGCAATTTGAAATTTCTCACGCTAAAAAAGTTAATACCGTTATAACTTCAAAAAATTCCCAAGACTTGAAAGCTCTAAAAGAAAATGCCGATTATATAAATCTCTTGGCTAAAGTTGAAAATCTGGAAATTATTGAAAACGGAAAAAAACCCGAAATGTCAGCTTCCGGCATAAGTGAAAGTTTTAGCATCTATATTCCCATGGGCGGGCTGATAGATATTGAGAAAGAAAAAGAACGCCTCAATAAAGAATATGCCAAAACTGATAAAGAACTTTCCTCTTGGAATGAAAAATTAAAAAACGAAAATTTTATTAAATTCGCCCCTAAACCGGAAATTGATAAAATAAATCAAAGAAAAATAGACTCTATGGAAAAAATTGAAAAACTTAAAGTTTTATTGGAGAGTTTTAAATAATGAAATCCATAAGCGGCTTTAAAAAATTATTGCAAAAATACTGGATTCGAAAAGACAGAGAAGTTTATCTTATAAGCGGAATAATCATCGCGACCACCATAAGTGGTTTTACCACCGCTTATTGGCATTATGCCGATAGAATGGAAGTTGTCAGTAAAATAAATATAGATCTTCATATGGATATGGAAGAAGATAAAGAGTTTGACAGATTTAAAGAAGCCGCTTCTTATTCCAATACGCCACAAAAAGGCAAAGAACAATATTATAAAATAGAGGAAGAATCTGCTCTTTCTGTTCCAAAACTTTATAGGGAAGAACCCGCTCAGGAAAATGAACTTACCACCGTAGAACCTGTGGATAATGATCCGGGCCAGGAATATTCCGAACAAGACTATCAGGATAATTATGAAGAAGATTAAATTTATCTTGCTTTTAACTATTTTTCTTTTGCCCGCTTCAAGCGCGCTTGCTCAGAATAATAATGATTTTGATTATAAAGGAACTGTTGGAGAGGAGTATAATATAGAAAAAAAAGCTGTAACCTTGGATTATTCGCAAATGGATATATATGATAGGCCTGATCTTGGCGGTATAATAATACTTTCAAAAACAAGATGGAAAAATTGGGTTGCAAGAGCTGTATATATCACCTTAATAAACTTATTGCTTATAATTCTGATTCTAAGCTTGCCCAAGGACAGTGAGCCAAATATTATAATTTCATATCTTATATCCGGGTCAAGTTTTATTATGAGTTTTTGGGTATTTTTATGTTCAGTTCTGCTATTTAGACTTAAGGCTATTCCAAGCGCCATAATTTTCCTGCCTGTGGCTTTCCTGTTTTTTGCCGGCACCTACTTCCTTTTATTAAAAATAAAAAAATCGGATATATCCTTAACCGAACTTAAAGAATCCTTCCAAAAATTAAATAAAACAAGTAATGAAGATACGAGATTGGTCTCAGTGCCGGGCTTACCGGGAGATTGGCCCGATGAAGATTTTGTAAAATAAAAACGCAAAGGGCGTAAAAAATTGTAGAGGCAGGCCCCTGTGCCTGCAAAAAAATACAATCACATAAAAACGGGCAACCACAAGAGGTTTGCCCCTACGATTTGTTTCTATCTGTTGTTTCCGCGTCCTCTGCGTCCCTAAAATTGCAGCCAGAAACCAAATCTATGAATATTACCTAAATCACCGAAGGGAATATAAGCATAATCCATACCAAGATCTGCAACTTTAATGCCAAACCCCAAGCTTAACCCCACTTCACTTCCAAGATTTGACGTATCATAACCGAATTTATAACCGCCCCTAAGAGCGAAAGCGTCACGGAACCAATATTCCGTGCCTAAAGAAGGATAGAATTTTTCATCTATAAAATATTGATTAAGTTCGGCGGTAATATTTAATCTATTGCTATATTTATGTAGCATACCTACTTTTAAATCCAAAGGAAGAGGATCGGACTCTTCTTCAAACTTCATCTTGCTGCCGAGATTTTGCAAAACCACTGAGACATTGGTTTTCTCACTGGCATGATAAAGAATACCCGCATCAATCGCCACAGCAAAAGCCGAACTGTCATCGATAGTTGACCTTATAAATTTAAGTGTAAACCCGCTGTCCATATTCTCTAAGATAGATTTAAAGCTATCCTTGGACGCGTAAGCGAAAGATACGGCCATATCATTGGCCCCAAAATCACCTAAACTTCCAACTACGCCTACGGAATCAGTAAGCCCTCTTTCCTCTATGCCTGAAATGCTGAGAGCTGTTATCCCAAAGCCGAATCTATTGCCCGAAACATCTGTAGCATATGAGATATTTCCCATTTTAGAATCTTGAAGATAAGTGGTAAAACCAAAGCCAAGTTCGCTTCCCGAAAAACCCGCAAGTCCCGCCGGATTTGAAAAGACAGCTCCGGAGTCATCGGATAAAGCGCTGAAGGCTCCGCCCATCGCTATGGCGCGAGCATTCATTGAAACTTTAAGAAAGTTTGCCGCCGTTGTTCCGGCGCCTGAAGCAAAAGCTCCTACCGGAAACATCAACACCAAAATTGAAATTATAATTTTTTTCATATCTACCTCATTTTTGATTTACTATTAAATTTAAATATTTATCACTATCCTCTTTTGCTTGTAGCTGCCGCATTACTTATGCGGACTGTTTTCGTGGCGCCTATGGCGACACCGCTACATTGCGGGATAGCAATCCCGCGGCTACATCCGCTTATTTAAACCCTAAACTTATTTTATTAACACCATTTTATGCACCCGAAGTTCACACTTCCTCATATTTCCCGCGAAACTTCTTACCCAATCCACTCCCGCATAAGAAATTTGTTTTCGCAAATTTCCGATGCGGGAGAGCTATTCTCTGAACTCTCAACTACTTTATAAGAGCCATTTTATGCGCTTTATTACCAAGTTGTTCTCCGTTTAAGTAAGTAAGCATAAAATAAACTCCGCTGGCGACTTTGGTTCCTTTATCATTCTTACCATCCCATTCGGAATAATTGGTGCTGTCAGAAGTTCTAATTATTGTTTCATCAATAGTTCTGACTTTTTCACCGGCAACATTATAGATAACAAACTTAACATGCCCTGATTTTCCGGCAGGTAAATGATACTTTATCAAAGTTCCATCAGTTGAATGAGTGCTACTGCCCGAAAAAGCCGCAGTACCTTCAATGTTGGTAATTGTTTTGGATTTTAAGTTAAACGGATTGGGCATATTATAAACCTCAAAAGTAGAACTATTAGCCGCAACACCAGTTCCAGGTTTTGAGGTAAAGACAGCAAATTGACCGCTTTGAGAAGAACCACTCGCGCTAGGCACATAAGTTCCTCTGGGAGATATCGCGCTCATTTTGAATTTCTTTCTACTGAGAGGTGTATCAGTATCGCCGGTTCCCGCATAAGCATAATCAATACTAGCTATATCAACTGACACGGTGCCAATCATAGGATCCACGGTATAACTACCGGGAACCTCTTTCCACTCACCGCCGGAATATTGATATATTTTTAAGGCAGCCGAATTTAAAGCTCGCTCTTTATTATATTTCAAATTAAGTGAGAAAGGTTTATTAGGCTGAGCATTTGTCAGATCCATATCATAAACTTCTGAAGCCATAAGATCTGTAATAGCGCTTTCAAACGACATTTCTCCTTTCTCGGTTTTAACTGTTTTAACCGAAGGCAAAGCGCTGAAAAAGCCGCCGACCAAGTCGGAATAATCAGCCGTGCTGGAAGACGTTGTAACGGCGCCCGGATCAAGTTCAATGCCGGTATATTCTTCTTGCTCACTGTCCATATAAACTTCTCCTCCGGCAATAGCGGCGGATTGTATATATTGGTCCGTATTGGCTTTACTCACTTTGTCATAAACCAAATACTTACTCATCTTATTGGAACCATCTCCCGCCGTTACATAAAGCGTATAATAACGGTCACTGGAAACAGTAAATTGCCCGAGATAACTATGATTAGGTCCGGGTCTAAGAACCAAATTTACTGCAGTTGTTGAGGAATAGGTTACACCATTATTATAAGTACAAACCGGAGTAGTTACCAATTCTTTCGGACTTCTTATAATAACATCCATCTTATAATCGGAACTGGCGGATTTTCTTATTTTTAAAATAATTTGCGGCGGCACATCTTTAAGAACTATATCACCCATAACAGTACTGCCTTCAACAGCCGTGACTTCCATAGGTTCCGGAAGTTTACCCGTATAGAAAGCAGACACTTTATATATATGCCCCGGTATAACTCCTGTAATTTCAAAATCTCCATTATCATCAGTCTGAGCTTCCATCTTGGGAATATATGAAGTAGGCTCAGCAACATTCCATGTTTCATCATAAGCAACGATACTAATACCAGCCTTTGTCGCGGGAGAAGGGAATTTTTTAAGATAGACCCTACCGGTAATTACAGACTCTGATGGCAACATGACAAAAGCCAAATCGTCAATTGTCTGATCTCCGGCTAAACTCATTTTATCTCCGATTTTAACATAACCGTTTTTTGATACCGTTACTTTAATTGTGCCAGGAGGAACATTCGCGAACGAAAATGCTCCCGATGAATCCGTTTTGGTAAATTTCTCAATAGTTCTATGTTTCAAATAAACCATGACATTTTCTATCGGAGTATCTATGACTGTAGTGGTTCCGACTGTAACTGAACTCATAACAATTCCGGAAACAGTACCAACCGGTAAATCCTGCGCGTCAAAATCAAAAAGAGGATAGTTTGAATCGGCCGGCAAGACTATATCTTTTGCCACAGGCGGATAATTTGGATTGGCAAATACAGCCGTATAATTACCCGGAGGCAAACCCCATATCAAATATTGATTGGGATAAGCGTCAAAAGAGGCTTCAACCGTGGCTGAACTCTTATTTGTAATTCCGGTCCAAAAACCCTCAAAAGCTGTTACATCCACAGGAAGCGCATGAGAAAAACCTCTCAAATCTCCAGCTGTATCATAAAGCATGATAACAGGTATAAGCGGGAATAATTCATTCTCAAAGTTAGCGAATATTCTTTCATAATCGGGCGCTGTAAATATTCTATCTCCGATTAACTCTCCGCCAATTTGTTCCTGCCCAACCATACCACCCTCTAGAATCACTATGTCAATCGGTTGATCTTTAGTACCCATATTCGGATTCTCATCATCTTTCTTTATACCTTTATTTTTTGTACGACCTATAAAGTTAGCGAATTGCTGATAACTCTCCACACGTCCCTCATCTCCTTCATCTCCACCCGGATCATAATTTGATCCAAGAGTAAGATAAAAATCATACTGGCCGGGCTCCATGGAAATTGTTTCCCAACCAGTCGTGGTGCTATAAGCAATGGAATATTGGGGCTTATCAAAGAAAAGCTCTGTTACTAATTTTTGATTCATTTGAGAACCTGATTCCACAGCTATAACTGCATAATGCCAAGTAGGCGTAGAGATAGTAGGTAAACTGAATATCTGAGGTTTAACAAAAAGACCATCCGTAAGCTGAAGTTTAACCTCGGTAATATTATCTTGAGTTACGGTCACACCATCAAGTTCAAGAGGGGGCCATATAAAGTCATCGCCTCTGGGTCTGATCGAAAGATTATATACGCCGGGAGCAATATTTGGAAAATAAAATTCACCATATTCATCCAAGCCGGTGCCATCACGAACATCAACAGTTACACCATCAAGGTCGATATCCATCCAATAACCGCTGTCATTATTGCTCCACATAGGCTTAAAGTTATTGCCATTGGGGAATTTTACTACGCCTCTCAACCCACCGGAACGAACCAATGTAAAGTCCATTCTCACAGTATCGGTAGAAGTAAAGTCAGCCCTATCGTCGAATGACTGGAGTTTTCCCCATCTATCTGAAGCAACTCTGGTCCAATACATACTGCTGGTATCAATAACCATGTCATAGTTTGTGGTATTGCTTATAAATGAACCCGCAAGAGTGGCAAAAGCCAATTTCTGAGCGCCGCAATTATCATGGCACTCTTCAATAGCCATAATGGTTATGGGAGCCGCGGTAGATATAATAAGCGGATGTGAAGCCGTTATCGTATAAGTCGTAGAGAATATAATATCTCCAAAAATCCGGCCCGCAGCATTTCCGGCGGTAGGCTGAATATTAAATATTACATCTCCGGCTGATTTACAAACGCCGTCTTTATCCAAGGACCAAACACTGCCCGCGGTACATAAATTTCCATTGACAGGAGTTGTAGCTGCGGCTGAAGATATGGTTACTCTTACATCATCCCAGTCACTTTCAAAATCATTTCCTTGATTTAAATCCATCCAGGAACCATAAAAAGAAGCGTTCAATCTTACATTACCGTCGGTAAGACCGGTAATGGTAAAACTTCCGTCAGGACCGGTTTTGGTTTGCGCGTCAACTTGCATTCCCATATTTTCTCCACTATAGGAATCAACACCAGTCTTATAATCCCATTCGCCCCAAACCATAATATCGGCATTGGGAATTGGAATACTGTTGTATTTAAGAACACCTGTTAAGGTATAAGTCGCAAGTTCAAGACTATAATCTCTAAATTGGGAATAGGTGTTATCCATAATCATTATATTGTCACCTATATTCTTATAACCCTTCACTCTTATGTCCACATTATAACCATTGCCGCTTATCGGAATATCATAAAATGAAGCATAACCATTGGCATCGGTTTTATTTTCATAACTTATTATCGCTTCCCAACATAGCTGGCCACCACAATCAGTATCGGGAATCTCCCCCCATTGTGAAACTTCAACTCTCACTCCATCTAAAGGAAAGCCCGTAGTGCTTCTCACCACGCATTCAAATGAAGGAGGCACAGTGGAACCCGATGTATCATAACCGCCTACAATATTAACAGCGCTTGATAAATCCACATAATAATCCGCGACTTGAGGAAAGGCATTATCCAAGAAAATAGTCATGGAAGCATTATTTGAAGGCATATTTAAATTTAAGGAATAAGCTCCCGCCGGCACAGGAGTAACATTATCTATATACATTGTTGCTCCAAGACCTGCAGAATCAGTTGTTTTCATAATAGAATATGCGGCTTTTTCTCCGGTTTGAGCAAAAGACACTTCTCCCATAATATATTCATTATTTACAAGAGCGCCTCCGCTTGAAATATGCACCCTTAAAGTATAATCGGGAGCACCTTCAGGTTTAGGAAATAAAAGGAAATCTCTAGTTACATCCCCATTCATACTGACCATGAAATTGCCATAAGGATCCATCATCTGATCTTTTATGCTGGGCATATAACTGGGCGTTGAAATACCCACGAAGTATTGGAAACCCATAGGCAAATTAGCTGTAACAGTTCCCAAAGCATTAGTAGTATCCGTATGAATATTTGTCGGATCTATATTGCCGTTTTGATCGAAAGGAATAATAGATATCGCAACTCCTACAAAAGGTTCTGTTGAATTCATAGGATTGTAAGGGTCTCCAACTTTAACATTAACCGTTAAAGTAGGATTTGAGGTAGCCTCAAACATTTCAGTACTTTGAGCATATCTGTAAAAACCCGAGTTATTATTGAAATTACCTGCTACATAAACACGACCCGCATTATCAATAACGATGCCATAACCCACATCATAAGAACCAGGGCCGGTATTAACTGACTTTGTCCATAATATTTGACCGGTAGAACTATACTTTCTCATGAAAGCATTCTCACCTTGGTTTAAATCATATCGTGCTTCCGAGCCTGTTATATAAACAGCGCCGGAAGTTCCGACCGTAACACCATAACCCACATCATAATTATTGGAAGGGTCATTATAAGTTTTGGCTCCACCCCAAGCATCGGCTATATTGCCGTCATCATTCCAAAGTTTAATCAGCCTTATATTTTAGTGGATTAGCTTGTCAAGACCAGTTTTAAGCTGTTTTAAGGTGTATCCA
>CAZHQC010000046.1:0-16554 GCA_964534135.1 uncultured Elusimicrobiaceae bacterium
ACCTTGTGAAATTCGGGCTTAAAAGCGCCTTGCAACAATTCGGATTATGAGAATAAGGGATGTAGCGCCTTATGCTTCCGTACGGTTTAAAAAACCAAGGGCGAGACAAGCTGCCACATCCTACTACAACTACTTTGTTTATTCTATTTTAGTTAAAATATAACATACAAGGGCGCAGTACTAAGCGACCCTGGTCATGCGTGTAAATACAATTGCCATAGCCAAATCAAATTAATACCACCATAAACTAGGCAGAGCAAGCTCTGCAACTACAAATCCAATCACATCAATACCATATTAATTGTTTTGTTTTTCAATTAAATTCTTTTGATTTTTTTGATATACTTTTTTCATGGCAAAAAAAATTTTAGGCATCGTCTTATTACTGACAACACTTGGCTGTAATTCTTTTTTCCCAAATCCAAGTTCTGACACCCCCAGGGATTTTGACAATTCCATTTTAATTCGCGAAACAATGACCGCCATGGGCGCCAAAACAGTTACAACCGTTTACAAAGACGGCAGAGTGCAAGCCATCTCAGACTTTCCAGGCATGGCAGGTTCATATAAATTAAACAAAGATAAGATAAACCAAATTCAAACTTTATTGGTGGAGGCCGGCTTTGAAATCAGAACCTTCAACCCTAAACCCAATATTATGTATGAAGGCACGTATAAATTGGAGACAAATTATCAAAGATATATAAGTCATACCAGTAGTGATGAAGAACTTGAGAAAATTACAAAATTAATTAGCGAATCAAAACCATCCAAAACCACCAAAAAATAAAAAAGGGTAACCCTACCATCCACTTATGGCGCCTATAAGCGCCATCCATAAAATACGCTTCGCAAGCGGGTGGTAGGGTAACCCTACCACCTACTTATGGCGCTATAAGCGCTATCATAAAACACGCTTCACAACGGGTGGGTTTGATAAGCATATCTTTTAATCCGGCTACCACACAGTTGTCAGGCGACAATTGAGTTGACAATTAGTTGACAATTATTTACTCCTTTGTTAAACTTAAACAATGCCGATTGCCTATAATCCCAAGTTTGAGCGTTCCGCTAAGTTGGTTAGAAAACTAACGAAAATTTCAGACTTAATATCTTGGTTTCGCCAACAAACAGTTGATGTTTCTTGGATTGCTAAAACTCAGCGAGATACTCTCTCGCGTTTAGCGCATTATTCCACGCGGATAGAAGGCAACCCCCTTACTCTGCCTGAAGTGGAAATTTTGGCCGAAGGCGGTAATCTAAGTGTCGAAGAAAGCGCTAAACTTGAGATTCTAAATTATTTTGCGGCTCTTCGTTGGATTTGGAAAAACAGTCGCAAAAATGCAAATGAAGATTTGCTCTTAAAGCTTCACAAAATTCTTACTTCCGACCTTTTGCCGAAATCTGAGATAGGAGTATACAAATCAAAGCCAAATGCCGTATTCTCAAATGGGCATATTATTTATAAGCCGCCTCCGCCTGAAGCCGCTTCCATTTTGACCAAATCATTGCTTGAATGGATAAATTCTTCTCAAGGCTTAGGTGAACATGCCATTATTGTCGCCGCCATAACTCATCATAGATTGGTTTCCATTCATCCTTTTATGGATGGAAATGGGCGTATAGCAAGACTTTTGGAGATATGGATTCTTTATAACCGCGAATTTGACACACACCATATATTTGCTTTAGATGAGTTTTTTGAACAAGATAGAACGCGGTATTATAATGAAATACAAAACGCAAGAAATAATGAAGATGATTTAACCGGTTGGTTGGAATATGTCGCCGAAGGTGTTTTGGAAACCCTTAGAAAAACTCAAACGCGGATTCAATTATTGCGTGTAAAAAAACCGTTCTCACCAATAGTATTAATTCCTCTGCAAGAAAGAATTTTGCAAATATTGGTTCAGGCTCCACAGGTGGGAGGCGGTGAGCTTGCGCGGGCTTTAAATATTACTCGCAGTCACCTAAGCAAGCTGATTAAGCCTCTTATAAAAAACGGTCTTATACTTAAAACAGGCTCAACAAAATCGGCTTCATATGGCATTGTAAAAAACAGATAAAAGAAAAATTCCGAAGAAGCCTGTATTACACGGCCTATGTCGTCCTCTACGCAATATTGGAAGCTATGCTTCATAAAGTGTCGGAAATTATATGTACGACCAAAGTTGAAGGGGAGTTCCAATTAATTCATAAAGTTTCCTTACGACAGGGTAAGTCCGCTTTATCTTAATTAGGGTTGGGCGGGACAGTTCTATAAAGAAACTGGCGGCAAATATAAACGGGAATGGCAGTAAGATTTGCCAAGCAGGGATGTTCGGAACCCGACTTGGGCTTGTGGGAGGGCGAGAAACATAGGGGCGCAGTACTAAGCGACCCCGCCCTGATGGTAAACTTACTGACAGGACCCAAAAAAATAATATCAACCAGTCTCATTACCTTATTAATTCTCTTTCTGTTTTTAACCCCGCAGGTTTACCCAAAATCGTTCCTACCCAAACCACTCCCGAGTAAGAGATTTGGCTAAAAGCCAAACTCCGATTCGGGAGAGCGATGCGGGAAAGAGTGTGCCACTTACAGCAAAGGATTTGAAACCATGCCATCGAGAAGCTTAGGCTCAAACCATGTGGACTTCGGAGGCATTACCTGATTGTCATCGGCTACCGCCATAAGTTCCGTAGTTGATGTCGGATAAATGGCAAATGCTATCTTCATCTCGCCCGAGTCAACTCTCTTCTCAAGACCATCAAGTCCTCTGATACCGCCTACAAAATCAATACGGTCAGATTTCCGTAAATCCTTAATACCAAGAATTCTGTCCAAAACTAAATCAGACAAAACGCTGACATCTAAAGATAAAACGGGGTCGTCTTTCGGGGTTTCCACGGTGGGCTTAATCATATACCATTTCTTATCCAAGTACATTCCGTACTCACGATTAGTCTTAGGTTTCGCCTTACCCTGGACTTCTGTAACCTCAAAACTTTCCTTAAGTTTAGTCATGAACTCTTCAGATGATAAACCATTAAGGTCTTTAATCACTCTATTATAATCCCATATATTCATTTCATTGACGGGGAAAGCGACTGCGAGATAAGAATTATAAGGTTCTGTTCCCGTGTGCTCTTCTCTTCTTTTTTCCATCATATATTTTCTTATTCTTGAGGCTGCGGCCGAGCGATGATGACCGTCGGCAATATAAACAGCTTCCTGTTTCTCAAAAGAGTCCACTATGGTTTTAATATCATTATCATCATTGATAACCCAAAGTGTGTGAATAACGCCGCCATTTCCCATACTGACTGAAAATTCCGGCTCCTCTTGAGTTTTCTTTTTGATTATCTCGTCCACCTCGGCAATCTGTTTATAAGCGATAATGCCGGGGCCAGTTTGAGCGTTTACAAATCTGATTTGCTTGGCCCTATCTTCCTCTTTAATGGGGCGGGTAAATTCATGTTTTTTTATGCGGTTTGCTTCATAATCTTCAATGCCCGCTCCGACTACAAGGCCGGTCTGAATATGCTTACCCATCTTAAGCCTGTAAGCATAAAAACAGGGTTTCTCATCTCTGATGAGCACTCCTTCATCCAGCATTTTCTTAAAATTATCTCCGGCTTTCTGATAGACTTCATCTGAATAAACATCTACGCCGTCATGAAAATCCACTTCCGGTTTTGAGACATGCAGAAAACTCCAGGGTTTTCCTTTTACAAGTTCCCTGGCTTCCTTGGAATTCAAAACATCATAAGGAGGCGCGACAACATCCTGCGCTCTGCCTTTGGCCGGGCGAATTCCATAAATTGGATTAAATAAATTTGCTACCTTGGTTTTTTTTGTGGTTTCTGTCATGTCTTTCTCCTTGATAAAAATTATCCGGGATTTCCCATATTGAGAAATCCCTGATAAAGGTGTTTCAATTTATATATGGTCGCCGTTCTTGGTGTTTGTCTTTACGCCGTTCAAAAGATAATCAGATATTTGTTCAGCCGCTTGTTTAGCGACATTTATCTGAGCTTCTTTAGTGGAAGCGGCGATATGCGGTGTGGCTATAACATTCTCTAAACCGAAGAGAACATTTTCTTTAGCGGGCTCGGTGACATAGACATCAACCGCAAGGCCGGCTATTTTTCCGCTTTCAAGAGCTTCCTTGATATCGGCTTCATTCATAATGCCGCCGCGAGCGCAATTAACAATTCTAACACCGTCTTTCATTTGGTTGATAGCTTCTTTATTTATCATACCTTTGCTGGTTTCCCGCATTGAGACATGATAGCTTATGAAGTCTGATCTTTTATAAAGCTCTTCTAAAGTAACGCATTCAACACCGATTTTAGCCGCTTTCTCAGGGGTTAATGTCGGATTATAAGCTATAACTTTCATTTTAAGACCCAGAGCTCTATCGGCTACTATGGAACCTATTGTTCCAAGACCGATTATGCCCAAAGTTTTTTCGAAGGCTTCAATGCCGCCATATTTTTTCTTTTCCCATTTCCCGGCGTGAGTTGAGGCATTAGCTTGAGGAATGAATCTGCATAATGACATCATCATGGCTATAGCGTGTTCAGCTGTTGAAACGGTATTGCCCAAAGGCGTATTCATAACCAATACTTTTTTCTCGGTGCAGGCGGGAATATCGATATTATCAACGCCTATGCCGGCTCTGACTGTCGCTTTAAGATTGGTAGCGGAATCGATTATTTCCTTAGTCAAGGTGGTGGCTGAGCGGATAATTATTCCTTCATACTCTGCCGCGCAAGCCTTAAGCTCATCGGGGGTCATACCGGTTTTAACAATGGCTTCTATGCCGTTTTCATTAAGAATTTTCTCACATATATTGTCTGATTTATCAGCTATTAACACTTTCATTTAGATTCTCCTTTTACAGTATCCTGTATATAATTTGCGGCAACTTCACCATACGCCCAGTCAAGCCAAGTGGTGAGGATTTGAATATCGGTAGTTTCAATGGTAGCGCCGCCCCATATTCTGATGCCGGCGGGAGCTTTACCATAGGAATTGATATCATAAGCCACGCCTTCTTTATCAAGCATGGAAGTTATTTTCTTGGCAGCTTTCTTTTTTTCCTCATCATCGAGTTTCACAAACCAGTCCGCTGTTATATTAAGGCAGATGGAAGTATTTGAGCGATTCTCTTTCTTATCAGCTAAGAACTCCACCCAGTCCGTTTTTTCAACCCAGGTTTCGATAGCTTTAAGATTATTGTTGGAACGGGTAATTAAACCTTGCAAACCGCCCACTGTTTCGGCCCATTTAAGGGAATCGATAGCATCTTCAACGCAAAGCAAAGAAGGTGTATTTACAGTGCTATATTCCAATTCACCCGGTTTAAGTTTATTACCGCTGGCAAGTCTATAAGTTTTAGGAAGGGGCCATGTGACTTTAGCCTCATTTTCTTCCATTCTTGCAACTGCTTTAGGTGAAAGGACGATAACGCCGTGAGCGGCTTCTCCGCCCAGAACTTTCTGCCAGGAAAAAGTTATGACGTCAAGTTTGGAATAATCTATATCCATGGCAAATACGCCGGAAGTTGCGTCACACATTACAAGGCCTTCTCTCTCAAAAGGAATCCAATAGGCATTGGGAACTTTAACGCCGGAGGTTGTGCCATTCCATGTGAATATAACATCATGGGAGAAATCAGCTGACTCTAAAGGAGGAAGCTGGCCGTAATCGGCTTTATATTCATTTACATTTTCAAGTTTAAGCTGAGTGGTTATATCTTTTATCCAGTCTTTACCGAAAGCTTCCCAACCGAAGACATCTACGGGCTTAGAGCCGAGTAAAGTCCACATGGCGAGTTCAAAAGCGCCGGTATCTGAGCCCGCGACTATTCCTATGCGGTAATCCTCAGGCAGACCGAGCATTTTTTTCATGCGGTCTGAGACTTCATTTAATCTGGCTTTTCCTTCTTTGCTGCGATGTGATCTTCCAACAAGAGCATTCTTTAAAACATCAACGCTCCAGCCCGGTCTTTTAGCGCAGGGGCCTGAAGAAAAATTAGGACAATTAGGTTTTGAAACAGGTTTTTCCATTTTTGTGTCTCCTTTTGATTTATATGTTTGCTAAAAATTTAAGTAAAACAATGATGCTTGGGTTATTTGTTATTACTATTGGTTGTTCGTACAAGCCTATGGCAGTTGACTATGTCACGTGCAGCCTACCCTCGCGTCCTTATTTCCTGTGGAAATAGCAGAGCCTACCCTCGCGTCCTTATTTCCTGTGGAAATAGCAGAGGGTATCACAGGCTATGCCTATCAGGCGGCGAAACTTCCGACACTTTATGAAGCATCACTTCCACTATTGGTCGTACGTATAACTTCCGACACTTTATGAAGCATCACTTCCACTATTGTAACACAACTAATATTAACAATACCACCTTTTTAAGCATAACTCTATTTAAAAGTATCCTTACATTTAAGAAGTATTCTTATAAAATAAACAATCCTCAAAATGAAAAAATAGTTAGAACTTTATACCTAATATGATATAGGTCTTTTTATCTCAATAATAAGGTCTTGTGACTCATATAATCGTCTTCTGCTTTAGATAATATATAACGATAAGAGAAACATTTAAATTATATACAGGAGATTAGAATGAAAAAAATTATATTGGCATTGACTGCAATCATCATAGGAATATCATTTTCTTCGGTTAATGCGTGTCTTTTCGGAAACACATTGGAAACTATGGCTAGAATAAATACCCTTCAAACAGGTCCGGAAATAATCTTGAACAAAAAAACTGTGTTGACAAAAACACAAAAAAGTCAAATTGTAAACGCACTCAAAAAAGAATCCAAAAACATCAAAACGATAGAAAACGCTTTTAACTACACTGATGAGAACGTTTTCTATGTAAGAACCGTATTTGACACATTATCTTATAATACATATACAATGTATCTGTACTATGCCGGTGATACCCTGTGCGGATTCATATTTAAAGAAAATACTTTAAACCAAGTGGCCACGATAGGAGATGCTTCTATTTATAATTGTACTGTTCGCTTTAACAAACAATACTCTCTGCCATGGTTCTATTCAAAATCCAACTAAAATTTTGAATAATAATTTGATCTTCTAACTTTCCAACATAAACAAAGCCTGTCTGTGATAGCGCAAACACCACACAGACAGGCAAATGCTTGAACACCAATACTATTCCCACATAAATCATGATAAATCTAATTTTATCATGCCAAGCAGTAACTCCAAGACACCTTTACTCTCTAATTTTTGTGAAATCCTCGGTTAGTTATTTTTACGCAATTGGCGACTATTCGAAATTAATTTCAGAATTATCACCAATATTGATACGCTTAATATGGTCTTTCAATACAATACCCGAGCCTATTAAAGACTCATTTAAATTCATATTGCTTATGGAAGAATCTCTGCCAATTATAGAATCGGATATCATGGACCATGATATTTCGACATTTTCGCCAACAGAAACATTGGGACCTATTATGGCATTTTTAATTTTTGCCGATTTAGCTATATAAACAGGCTCTATGATAACTACACCTTTACGCTTGGCGAACATTTTTTTCTTCTTTAATATATATCTATTGGTTAAAAGAAGAGTTTCGGGTTTACCGCAATCATACCAACCCTCTATGGTAATAGGCTTGATTTTGACGCCGCTTTTTATCATTATTTCCAGAGCGTCAGTAAGCTGAATTTCCCCTTTGGTTTTCCTGCCGGAAGCTATCAATTTATCCAAACTGCCAAATAAGACAGAACTATTATTAAAGGAATAAATACCCACAATGGCCATATTGGTTTTGGGATGCTGAGGTTTTTCAACCACTTTCCTTATATAACCGCCTTTGCTTTCAACTACGCCAAAACGCCTTGGGTCTTCCACCTCTTTAACTGCCAAAGCATTGGTCCCGGGTTTTAAAAATTTCTTAATATCCGCTGACAATATAGTATCGCCTAGCATTATTAAAGCCGGGCCTTCAACATAATCTTTAGCCAGCCAAATGGCATGGCCCAAACCTTTAGCTTCGCTCTGAACAATATATGTGACTTTAAGTTTAGGATAATTGGCTTTGACATATTCTGTAATCTTATCGCCCATATAGCCGATAATCATATAAACTTTTCTTATACCCGCTTTTTGTAAATCGTCCAATATATGACCAATTATAGGTTTATCTCCCACTGTTAAAAGAACCTTAGGATATGTATGCGTATGCGGCCTAAGCCTTGTGCCTTCTCCGGCAACCGGAACAATAGCTGAAAATTTAGAAATCTTCTTAACCATATTTTCCCTCTCAAAATTCTTATTTATGCTATGCGTTATTTTAGAAAATATCAATGTAAATATGCTAATTATGAAGACTCTGTGACTTGCCCCATGTAACTTCATTCATGAAACTAACATCCTTGGTCGCCTGAGAGCATAGCTTCTGATGCCCTCTCCAAATTCCAGAGGAATCTATCTCGTGAGGGCAGGCGTCGATGGCATAGCCAACCCAGCATAGCCTTGGAATCTTTTGTTCTAACAGGCTACAGGTAGATTCCTAAGGGCAACCTGTGACTTGTGACTTGTGACTTGAGACAACAAAGTCCGCGCTCTGTTAAAATTTGATAATCATAAAAACGGTTGTAATTTGCTAATATTAGCACATGGAAAGGTCATACAGAATATTGTGTGTGGATGATGAAGATTTTACATTGGATCTTCTTGACACCTTGCTTTTCCCTCAAGGCTATGAAATTATCACCGCCGTAAACGGAAAAATAGCCCTTGAAACTCTTTCCAAAAAAAATATTGATTTGATTATTTTAGATATAAATATGCCGGTTATGAACGGCTATGAAACATGTAAGAAAATAAAATCAAATACCAAAACCAAACATATTCCTGTCATAATGACAACTTCCATGGATTCCCAGGACAGCAAGCTTAAGGGTATAGAAGCCGGGGCCAATGAATTCTTGGCAAAACCTTTAGACCATGCGGAACTATTATTACGGGTAAAAAACATACTCCCCTCCAGAGATTATGAAGATGTTTTTACATATCTCATACGCTCGCTTGCAAGGGCGGCGGAAGCAAATGATCTAGATACCGGCAATCATATTTTACGCGTGGGCGAATATTCCGCCATGATAGCTAAAGAACTTTGTCTGCCTAAAAAATTTATAGAGGATATACGCTTGCATGCCATCCTCCATGATGTCGGCAAACTTCATTTACCGAGCCATATACTTAAAAAAGACGGCAAACTGACGGAAGAGGAAATGACGGAAGTAAAAAAACATTCCGTTTTCGGCGCAAAAATAATTGGCGAACATCCTCATCTGGCAATGGGTAAAAATATAGCGCATAGCCATCACGAAAAATTCGATGGCACAGGTTATCCTCTAGGCTTGAAAGGTGAAGAAATTCCGCTTGAAGCAAGGATAGTGGCAATAGCGGATTGTTATGACGCTTTAAGAAATTCCCGCATCTATAAACCTTGTTATAATCACGACGAAGCCTGTAAAATAATAATTGAGGGCGACGGCAGGCTTAATCCCGATCATTTTGACCCCAAAATTCTGGATATATTTAAGAAAATCACGCCGGTATTTGAAACGATGTATAAAACGCTGAAAGATTCCGATTCATAAAACGAAAGCCGTCAAAATCAAAATTAAAACCGTCAGACTAAGCACAGAAAACTTATGCTCACCGCTTTTCGTATAACCATAAATAAGCGTTATAACTCTTATCATCGGAGCCAGAAGCAAACTTAATATACCGGCAATAAAAAACCTATCGGCATAAGAAATATGAGCAAACTTAAACATAAAACCCATAATTAAAAAAAATAAACTTGAGCCCACGCAAATTTGAAGAGCTTTTCTTACCATTGTTTTTATTTCTCTATCTTTATTCATAAATTAACTCAATAGTCAGACAATAAATAATTTTTTTGTTACCCATACTCTCATTAGAAACTTCCCAACAATATTTTTATAGCTGTTAAAAAAAGCAATAAGGAAAATACTATTTGTATTTTATTTGATTTTGATTTATGTAAAGCGCGAATCCCGAATAAAGAACCAAAAATAATGCCGATTACAAGCGCGCCCGCTATCTCATTTATAATAAGGCCCCTTCTAAAAAATATAAATACGCCCGCGCAAGCGCTTACGCCTATCATAAAATTACTGGTGGCCGCCGCCGCTTTCATCGGCAAACCGCAGACAATATTCATTAAAGGCACCTGAACTATGCCGCCGCCGATACCCAGCAAACCGCCTAAAGAACCTCCGAAAAAAGAAATTAAAGAAGCCGGTAAAATATTTTTAACGGCATATTTAACGTCTTTGCTGATTGCAGGATCATGGAAAGCGCAACTTAAACTTTGTTTAAACTCTGTCTCTGAACAATTTATATTTTCAGTTTTTTTTCTTGAGGTCTTTCGCGTTTTCAAAAACATCAAAAGAGATATGGGAAAAAGAAAAAACCCAAAAACGATACGCACAAATTTTTCATCAAGCTCAAATAATATTAAAGCTCCTGTTATGGCGCCCATCACCATAAACATTTCCAATATTATTCCCAGCCGCATATTGGCAAATCCTTTTTCAACATTTATTGATGCCACGGTGCTTGAAACCGCCACAACCGCGACCAGAGAAATAGCTATGGCATTATGTATGGGAATATTAAAGATAATAACAAGAAAAGGCACTATAAAAGCCCCTCCGCCTATCCCTAAAACGGAGCCCATTATTCCGATACAAAAACCGAAACTAAGTATGATAATAAAATTAAGGAAAGTTAATTCAAACATATCAATCACTATTCAAAATACGGAGGGCTTCTTTAACTCCTATATCAAAAGCCTTACCACATTTTTCGCCTTCAAAATCCAATATACCCATATTCAAACTTTCGGGCGGACTTATAAAATAGACATCCGGCTTTGATTTAATCAAAACCCTGGAAGCATAAATATTTTTTACCTGCTTAAGCAGCATTTTTCTGGCTCTTTCTTCAAAGAATCCCGCAATCCCCCCTGATTTAAAATTCATATCATCGTCCCGAGAATTGCTTATAAATATAATGGTTTTGCAGCCTTCAAATATTTTTAGACTTATATCGGCTATTCCTATCACCCCGCCGTCTACCAAGTGAATTTTTTGATCGCCTTCCATTATTTTAACCGGAGGAAATACCGAAGGTATTGAACAACTGGAAACCAAAGAATCCATAAAAGATATATTCCGATTTTCTCTATTACCGTCAAATTTAGCTATATAAGGAAGCTTCCTTTCAACACAATGACTGATAATATATAAAGGAATATGTTTGATGAAATTTGAGGTTTCCTCTCGAAACCATGAATTAAAAAATTTATAAACGGGCTCATTGGAATATAGTGAAAATTTTGCGAGTTGATTTGAAAAATCAAAACCTATTTTAGAGATAAGACTATCTGAATGATGCTTAAAAAGATCAAGCGGCATATGACTATATTTTAAACTCATTTTTAGAATTTTATCGGTTTTAATACCACGCCATAAACTTTCAAGCTCCCCGGCTTTACCGAAACAATAGGCTGAACCATTAAGCGCGCCAATGCTAAAACCGGCTATGGCGTCAAACTCTATGCGCGCATTGATAAGTTCTTTTAGCACTCCGGCTTGCCAACTTCCAAACGCGCCGCCACCGGCTAAAAATAAACCTATGGGTTTTTTTAAATCTTTCATTATAGACCATTAAAATAAATTGCTATTTATATATCAATGAAAAAATATTAAAATGATAATATATTGTTGTCACATCACTGATATTAGGAGACTAAATGGAACCACTTAACTTAAGTATTCTTATAGGACTCGCAATAGTAGTTATTCTGACGCTCATACTACCATTTTCCATCAAAAAGGTGGAAGAAGAACTTGAAATATTTCTTTTTATTATGGGAGTATCTGCCGTAAGCATATCAGGATTATGGAGTATGCATTTGGTTAAAGAAGCTTTGCATGAGCCTATAATGATAAGTCTCGCAGTTCTCATCATCGGTTTTGTTTTTAAAGGCATAAGAAAATATCTTAAAGGTTGGCTTAACTGGCTGATAGCTAAAATTGGAATTAAACCGGCAGTATTTTTAATAGTAATGTTTTTAGGCCTCGGCTCCAGCATTTTAACCGCCATTATAGCGGCTCTTGTTTTAGCTGAAATAATAAGCATTCTGAGATTTGCTAAAAAAACAGAAATAAAAATTGTGGTTTATGCCTGTTTTGCCATAGGCCTTGGCGCCGCCTTAACTCCGATAGGAGAACCTCTTTCAACTATAGCCATAGCTAAATTGAAAGGAGACCCTCATCATGCCGGCTTTTTCTTTTTATTAGAACATTTGGGAATATGGATTATTCCCGGAGTAATAGTTTCCGCCATAATGGCCACTTTAAGCGCGGGTGGAAGAATTGTTAAAGAAGAAAACTCTTTAGTTGAAGATTCCATTGAAACGAATAAAACCATAGTCTTCAGAGCATTTAAAATTTACGCCTTTGTGATGGCTCTGATATTTCTTGGTTCGGGACTCTCCCCTGTCACTGAAAGATATATAACTAAAATCCCCGATCATCTGCTTTACTGGGTAAATTCAATATCCGCTATTTTGGATAATGCGACACTTGCGGCGGCTGAAATTGTTCCAAGCATGGGTTTAACGCAAATAACTTTCTTACTTATGGGACTTCTTCTTGCCGGCGGTTTATTAATTCCCGGTAATATTCCCAATATTGTAAGCGCGTCAAAATTAAATATTAAAAGCGGACAATGGGCAAAAGTAGCTCTTCCCTACGGCTTGGTTTTGATGGTTATTTATTTTGTTTTAATGATGCTGATTTTGGGATAATAAAAAACAATAAAGTTCAGTCTTAAATTTAACTTGGAGGAACAAATAATGTGGAAATGGAAAACAATAATAGAGCCGTTTAGAATAAAAAGTGTTGAACCTATAGGTTTTACCACCGACGAAGAACGAGAACTCGTGCTTAAACAAGCTCATTATAATTTATTCAATATTAAGGCCGATAAAATAATGGTGGACCTGTTAACCGATAGCGGAACGGGCGCCATGAGCGCCAGACAATGGGGCGGTATTATGATAGGCGATGAATCTTATGCGGGAGCGCGAAGCTATCATAAATTTGAAGATACCATAAAAGATCTTACCAGCTACCAAGAAGTTATACCCGTACATCAAGGCAGAGCAGCGGAAAAAATATTGATGTCCATAATAGGCGGAAAAGGAAAATATATAATTTCAAATTCTCATTTTGACACCACAAGAGCCAATGTGGAAACTACCGGCGCAATAGCCGTTGATTTACCCGTAAAAGCAGCACTAGACTTTGACAAACCGGCGCCTTTCAAAGGCAATATGGATATTGCCGCCATGGAAAAATTTATAAAGAAAACCGGCGCTAAAAATATTCCTCTCTGCATAATGACGGTAACCAATAATTCCCTGGGCGGACAGCCTGTCTCCATGGAAAATCTCAAAGCAGCGCAAAACATTTGCAGAAAATATAATATACCTATGTTTCTTGATTGTGCGCGTTTTGCTGAAAATGCTTTTTTTATAAAACTGCGCGAAAAAGGCTTTTCAAAAATGCCTGTTAAAAAAATAGCTCAGGAAATGTTTGACTGCGCCGACGGAGCTATGATGAGCGCTAAAAAAGACGCCTTCGCAAATATAGGCGGCTTTCTAGCTATGAATAATACTGACTGGTCGGAAAAAGCGCGGCAAATACTTATTCTAACTGAAGGTTTTAGAACCTATGGCGGACTGGCGGGAAGAGATTTGGAAGCCATAGCCATAGGCTTAGAGGAAATTTTAGATGAAAAATATTTGCAATATAGAATAACCTCCACTGAATATCTTGGAAAAGGTCTACTTGAAAACGGTGTTCCTATAATACAACCTGCCGGCGGACACGGCGTATATGTAAACGCTAAAAAATTCCTGCCACATATAGCGCCTAAAAATTTCCCCGCTCAGGCTTTAGCCTGCCAGCTTTATCTTGTAGGCGGAATTAGAACAGTGGAAATAGGCACCTTAATGTTTGGTAAAAGAGACGCAAAAGGAGACTTCTTAGCGGCCGATATGGAACTTGTCAGACTTGCTATACCAAGAAGAGTCTATACGCAAAGCCATATAGACTATGTAATAGAAGTCTTTAAAGAAATTGCCAAAAATAAAAATAAAATACGCGGACTTGAAATAGTGGAAGCTCCAAAAGTGCTTACTCATTTTACGGCAAAATTAAAACCGATGGAATAATAAAGAAGACGGGAATATTGGAGGACCGGAAGACTAGCAAAAACCACAACTTTTATTTTCTGATTTCTTGCCTCTTGCTTCTGACTTCTAATATCTGTTCACTAAATTATGTTTAAGAAAAACCGATTCCTTTCAGTTGAAAAGAAAATAATCCGCATAATGGGAAAAGAAAATGTCCATTGTGACGCTATTGAATTGATGGCCTATTCTTACGATGCAGGTCTTTCAAAAGCCATACCTGAAGCGGTTATAAACTTTGACAATATCAATCAAGTGGCTCCCGTAGTTAAAATTTTATATCAAGCTCACCTTCCTTTTCTTCCAAGACTTGCCGGAACAAATCTTTCCGGTGGCACAATCCCCCTTAAAAGCGGGGCAATATTGAATTTATCCAGGCTTAATAAAATTTATCAAATCGACACTATAAATAATATTGCGGTAGTTGAGCCGGGAGTTGTAAATATTCACCTTCAAGAAGAACTTGATAAATTCGGTTATTTTTACGCGCCTGACCCGGCAAGTCAACAGGTATGCACTATCGGCGGAAATATAGGTGAAAATGCGGGAGGACCGCAATGCCTAAAATATGGTGTAACATCAAATAACATATTTAAACTCCTTGTGATAACTCCTGAAGGTGATGAAATAATTTTAAGTAAGAAAGACATCGGACCTGATTTAATGAGCCTCTTTATAGGCTCTGAAGGAACATTGGGCATAGCGATAAAAGCCTGGCTCAAAATAATACCAAAACCAAAAATAATCAAAACATGCACAGCGGCTTTTCTTACAATTGAAGATTCCATAAACGCCGTAACTAAAATTATAGAAGCCGGCATAGTTCCCAGATCTCTGGAAGCCATGGATAAAACCTGCGTTGACGCGTCGGAAAATATCCTAAAAAATCCTTATCCCCCCGAAAGCAATGCCATGCTGCTTATAGAATTGGATTCTAATGATGAAAATAATATTAATAAAGAAATAAAAGAAATAAAAAACATCTGCAATAACTGTTTTTCCAATTTTTTCCGTATAGCTGAAACTGAAACTGAAAGAGAAACATTCTGGGCTATTAGAAAAGGAGCCTATCCCGCCATGGCCAGACTTGCTCCGAATGTTTTGGTTGAAGACGGAGTGGTACCAAGACCGAAACTGCCCGAAGCCCTTAAAAAAATAAAAACCATCATTAAAGACTACAATTTAAAAGCCAGCATTCTCTTTCACGCGGGCGACGGAAATATTCATCCAAATATTATTTTTGACGAAAGAGATATTAATAAAGTTAAAATCGTAAAAAAAGCGGGCTATGAAATACTTAAGACCTGTATAGATTTGGGCGGTTCCATATCGGGAGAGCATGGTATAGGTATTGAAAAAAGAGTAGCCATGAATTGGCTATATCCAACCGTAACTTTGGAGCTTTTTAAAAAAATTAAAAAAAGTTTTGATCCGGAAAACCTTTCCAATCCCGATAAAATTGTTCCCGTATCCCTTGATAGCAGAAATGAAATCTTTTCAAAAAAACATTCGCAGGACAATAAGATTTTAAATAATCTTTTAAACGAAATAAAAACCCGGAACCGAGAAAATGTTTCAAGCCTTATAGTCGGAAGTAATAGCAATGCGGACAAAAACTTTAAAAGCAAAATCAATATTTTAAGAGTGGACGGATTAGCTGAAATAATAGACCTTGATAGAAAAAATTTTACGGTAAAAGTTGAAGCCGGAATAAAAATAAGCAGGCTAAAAGAATTATTAAAAACTTCTTCATTATATCCCGCCCTCCCTGATTATAAAGGAACCCTGGGAGGTTTAATAGCAACAAATCCTCCTTTCACCTCTGGCGAAAATCATTTTGGCGGCATTAATGATATTCTGCTTGGCCTGGATATAATGACTTCAAACGGAGAAATTCATTCTTTGGGAGGAAAAACCTTAAAAAATGTGGCAGGCTATGATGTGGTAAAACTCTTCATAGGTTCTATGGGAGCTTATGGCATAATTTTAAACGCTACAATAAAACTGGATTCAAAAAATTATTTTAAAGATATAAAAATCGATGAAACCGTTGATTTTGAAAAAAATCCTGATTTTTCCGAGGCTATGCCGGGTGCCATATCAAGGGACTATGTCCATCAGACGGCCAATTTTGCCCCCGGAAAATATTCCAGACGTTTAAAGAAAGTTTTGGAACCAAAGAACTTATTTAATGACGTGCTCTA
>CAZHQC010000047.1:0-16528 GCA_964534135.1 uncultured Elusimicrobiaceae bacterium
GGGAAAAGAGTTCTTTTAAATTCTGCCGGCGGTGTTAAAAAATAGACTGCCACAATAACAAAAACCGCTATCGCCGAATAAAGTATTTTTTTAGTTTCAGATATGTTTTCCATAGTTCCCTCTGTTTGGATAATTATATGAAATATTTAGGAAAAATATTACTTGAGATTATCGTCAAAGTTTTGCATTACTCTAAGATAGAATACTATAAATCTGTAGATTCGCTCTCGATGAGGTTTTTACGCCGTTATTCATTGCAATTTGTTCGGCAGCTTGCGGAACTCGGCTTCGTCCAAAGGTCTCGCCTCAAACATCCTCGCTGTCCGTATTGAGCGGATACCCTCACAAATCTTGTTCATAAGGCTAAACCTCATATATCGCTCCCTTACAGACTTATAGTCTTCTTTTTTTGTAGATAAGTGTCCCACCCTATTTATAACCTGAATTACCCCAGCCTACAAAAGGAAATTTCAAATAAAAAGGAGAAATCAATTATTATTTAGGGATTCAATAATATAATTTTTAAGTTTTGTTTCAGATGCTGCACCTGGAGGAAAATGCACGCTATTAAAGTGTATGTTATCTGATTTCATCTTGACCTTAACTTTTGTGAATATTTCTTTAAAATAATCCATAGATAAAGTGTGTTCTTTTTTCCCTTTTTTGAATAAATATGGGAGAGCTTTCATTATTCCTGTAAAACCAGTAGTTTTAGTGAGAATGAAATTTGAGGGGTCATCCCATTCATTCGGCCAAAGTTCTTGTATAGGCGTAAAAAGATTTAAAAGTATTTTTAAAATTATATGGTCTTGGTTTTTTATAAAGTAGTGATTGAAAATGCATTTTTTTCTATCTGGTAATGGTTTATCTCTTTTTATTAAATCTAAATCTAATTCAGGATTATCACTAATTAGGGGTAGTAAAAATTTAATAAAAGTTCCTTGACTAAGAGTTTCGTTTGAATCTTTTTCAGTTTTTTTACCTAACATTTTTAATCTTCTATACCATGGAGAGTTGGGCTCACTATTTAGCGCACGAGCAATTTCATGGCATGTTTTTTGAGGGCTTCTTGATTCGATAATGCCGAATAAGTCAAAGATAATAGATGCTGGTACTTTAGTTTGTTTACCATTTATAATTGCGAATATTAATGCTTTTTGTTCCTCATTTGCGTCTAATATAAAAACAACAGGGAGGTTAAAAGCATTTAATAACGTTGATTTTTCTAGTCCCTTTAATCGATGTTGGCCATCCACAACTGAGGCTACATTTTTTTTTGTTATTGTGATTTGATTATCCTTAATTTCATAATCACCAGGAGATAAGGCTAGTAATATGGGTGTTGGAAAAGTGGCATCTGTTGTTCTGCTATACTTCGCAATTTCCTTAATTCTTTTTATTGAAAGTTCTCTTTGAGGACCACCGATAGTTTCAAGTGATTTTAAGTCAAAAGATCTTCTATCAACATGAGATATTTCCAAGATATCTGAGGCAGGAATAACTGAGAGTAGAAAGGAACCTATCGGTTGGTCAAAGGGGATAAAATTATAACTTTTCATAGTTTAACTCCACTTTCATCACTAGAGATTGTTTTTGCGTTAATGGCTATACTTTTGACATCTGCATTTTCTTTTTTTATTAATGTGTCAACGCTCTTTTCCCAAGAAGGATCTCTAAGACAATAAACATATATTCCCAAGAATAGTGCTAATATTAACAAACTATAGTGTAATGTCTGTGATATTATAGTTCCTGTTGAAGAAAGTGTGAGTATAATGGCTTGGAGTATAATTAATAGTAAAGCAAGTATAAGTGATAATCCTCGTATTCCTGCTGCATGTGGATTTGATGAGGAATCTTTGACAATTACAGCGTTTGAAAAAGCGTCGGCAATTAAAACAATTGAAAAAACTGAAAATGGAGCAGTCTTTAAAAGATTTTCATAAATTTCTGTTCCATGAATACTGGGAGAAAAAAAAGCTATTAATAAGGGAATCCAGAATCCAGATAAACCAAACATGACAGCAACAGTAATCCATATGGAGAATTTCCACGGATTGTCAGAAATTGTAGATGTTGGTCCCCAAAAAATCGCTAAAAATTTTTTAAATTTTTTTTTCATTTGCAAATGTAATCCTTTTTTAATAATTAAGTGGCGATTTTAAATATTTCTTTTACCAATTGTGTTCGTGCGTAAAATGCACGAGTTATGGGTCTTTTAATTCCTGTTTTGGGGTTTATCCCCCCAGTTCCTTTTGTTCTTGCTTGTATCCATTTTCCGTCTTTACCAGTTAAAGTTTTAAACCCTTGGGTTTTTAGTTTGTGTCGGATAAAATCATAATCTTCTTTTATTTCTTTAATCAAATCATCTGTTTCAGAAAAGTCTAAACTTGTGACTTGTAATAATTCAGCAGTATAGGCATTTTTCCCATGCCACATTACTGAGCAAAAAATTAAGGATTTTAATTTTTCCCAAACATGGCTTTTAAAAAATGATTGAGCCAATAATTCTTCAGGATTAATCATTGTTATTGCCATAGTTTCTTTGGGTTTGAGTTTGTTTTTAACATAGTGAAAACTTACTGATTTTAATTCATAAGATAATCCATTTGGAGCTTTTGATATATTGTTTTCCAATCCAGCTAGTCGTTCTAAGACTAATCCTTTCCAGCCTTTATTCTGTTTGCCAGTTTCATAAGTTGTTATGTTATATTTCACAGCCAATTTTCTTAAATCTTGACCGATATATTTTTTTAGATTTTGAATTGCTGTTGTTCGAGTAACTATTTTCATGCAGTTACCAGGGGGTGTTTATTCTTCATGGTTTTTTCTAATTCTTTAAATCGTTGAATTGATAAATCCAAATATTTTTTCTCTGTATCAATACCGATAAATTTTCGTTTATAATGGTAAGCGGCTAATCCTGTGGTTGAACTGCCGGTAAAGGGATCCAGAATTAAATCTCCTTGATTAGTGCTTGCTAAAACGATTCTTCTTAGTAAGTCAGAAGGTTTTTGAGTTGGATGTTTTCCGAATTTTTTTTCAAGTGGTTTAGGCGTATTAATTGACCAAACGGATCGCATTTGCAATCCTTCCTTTTTTATTTGATCTTCCGGCCATTTGCCATTTTTCATTCGGTCATAGTTAAAGATGTGTTTACCTTTTTTTTCTTTTCTTGCCCAAATCAATGTTTCGTGGCTTGCAGTAAAAAAACGACAGCTTAAGTTTGGAGAGGCATTTGGTTTAAACCATGCGATGTCATTTAAGATATGATAATTATTAAGTTGTAGAGCATAGCCGCATTGGTATATAGAATGATAAGTTCCACTAACCCAAAGTGTTCCATTTGGCTTTAAAATTCTTCTGCATTCTTTTATCCAAGCTAATTGAAATTTCAAATTCTCTTCCAGGCCATTAGATAAATCCCAATTTCCTTTTTTAACGCTTACTCGTTTTCCATTTTGACAGGAAAAAGTTCCGCTTGAAAGAAAATAAGGCGGATCGGCAAAAATCATATCAACCGAGTTTTCTTTAACAGTTTTCAGAAAGTTCAAAGAATCAGCTTTGAATAATTTAAAATCATCTTTTTCAAAATAAGGCTTAGGTTGCTTTTCTGTATTATATGTAGGAGTATTTTCCTTTACGGAGGGTTTTTTTGTTTTATGTTTCGTTTTATAAATAGATTTAAAATTCTTCAAAGGCTTTTTTAAGCCAATTTTCTTTTTTTTTGTATTTTTCCTTATTGTTTTTAACTTCATATTAATAGGTATTCCCTAAAAAGTATTTTCCCATTACTTAAGATTATTTGGTTTGTACAAAATAACTTAAATTTTTATTGTAAATTTCGGCTAAAATCTGTAGCTCCACTATATCTACTCGTCTTTCGCCTTGTTCAATTTTGGAAATATAAGATTGCGGTTTTTTTAATTTTTTTGAGACTGCTGTTTGTGTTAATCCACTTTCAAGCCTTGCTTTTTTAAGTTGGTTTACAACTGCCCCATATTTTTTTGAATAGATTGACTTCATAATTCCTTACAGTATTCTATAATTCTGTTAAAAATATCCCAAAATAGGTTAATTAGACAATAATTTTAAAAATCTCCTTATGTCGGGTGGGTAATTCAGACTTATCTATGGTTAGGGTTGTTGGACACTCTTTTTTATATAAAGGAAAGACTAAAAAAAGAGGTTAGGTAATTTGCTGGTAAGCGATATATGAGGTTTAGTCTTATGCACAAGAATTATAAGAATTTCCTTATTTCGGGTAGGGTAATTCAAGTTTATCTTAAATAGGGCGTGGACTTATTTTATTTAAAAGTTAATGATGAATAGAGTTTAGGTGATTTACTGTTGAGCGATATATGAGGTTTAGTCTTATGCACAAGATTTGTGAGGGTATCCGCTCAATACGGACAGCGAGGATGTTTGAGGCAAGACCTTTGGGCGAAGCCGAGTTCCGCAGCTGCCGAACAAATTGTAGTGAATAACGGCGTTAAAAACCTCATCGGGAGCAAGACGGTAAATTACCTAAGCTCAATGATACAGGTAAATCAAATAACTTTAAACTTTATTTTGATATTTGGTATACTAAGATTACTGGACATGTCCATCGTAACTTAGTGAAGATGGAGAGGTGGCCGAGCGGCTGAAGGCACCGGTTTGCTAAACCGACGTACGTGTTTAATCGCGTACCGAGGGTTCGAATCCCTCCCTCTCCGAAGCTTTTTGGAAACCAAAAACTGGCGGGCATCCAAAGCAGTCCTTTTGATAGCCCAGTCTGCTCCGAAGCTTAAAAAAAACCTCATCAAAAGATGAGGTTTTTTTCTTTTCAAGGTTCATGACATCTGAATGAACCAAAAGGTTCGTGTTCCAGGTTATTTTAATTTGCTATGTATTTACTACCCTCCGCCGCTAGACATATTCTCAAAAAGCGCAGCTATTCGCTGCATTGAGAATATAGCTTCCCCCCGTAAATTCCATAGGAATTTAAGGCTATGCTATGCCGCATCAGAGCCTATGGCTATCAAGGCGGCGAAGGCACGGGGGACAAGTGGCGAAAGCATAGCTTGGGTTATTTCTTTTGCTAAAGCAAAAGAAATAAAAAAACCGGCTTCGTTAAAAACGAAGCCGGTCTCTAAAAAACACTAATAAGACTCTTAAACTTTTTTAATGTTGATAGCTTTAGGGCCTTTATCACTGTCTTCAGTTTCAAATTCCACTTCCTGTCCTTCGGAAAGAGTTTTGAATCCGTCACCAAGTACTGAAGAATGGTGAGCGAAAAGTTCTTTAGAACCATCGTCGGGAACGATAAAACCGAACCCTTTTGAGTCGTTAAACCACTTCACTTTACCTTTTGCCATGTGTTGATATACCTCTCTTAATTTATACTTAAAGCGTTTCATATCATAAATGATATTTACGCTTACTATCATTATACCATTTGCAGGAATAATATTTCGATTGCTGAAAAATTATATTGCTGATAAATCTTCGTTGTTTAGGCAAATAAAAAATCTAAACTCTTTTATGCCGCTGATTCTTTCGAACCTATTTATGAATATCATTATCAAAGAAAAATTGATAAAAAAGGCAATTGGATATATGAAAAAAGAGGTAAAATGATTACCTTCTATGGCAAGAAAATGCTGGGTTATTTTAATTTTCTTTATATCTATTATCCTCCGACGTTAAGCATGTCATCAAAAAAAACACGGCTATTCGCCGTATTGAGAACATAGCTTCCCCCCGTAAATTCCAGAGGAATCTAAGTCTATGCTATGCCGCATCAGAGCCTATGGCTATCAAGGCGGCGAAGGCACGGGGGACAAGTGGCGAAAGCATAGCTTGGGTTATTTCTTTTGCTACTACAATTATTATCCTCCGACGTTAAGCATGTCATCAAAAAAACCACGGCTATTCGCCGTATTTGATGCCATAACTTCCCCCCGTAAATTCCATAGGAATTTAAGGTTATGCTATGCCGCATCAGAGCCTATGGCTATCAAGGCGGCGAAGGTACGGGGGACAAGTGGCGAAAGCATAGCTTGGATTATTTTAATTTTCTTTATATCTATTACCCTCCGTCGCTGGACATATTCTCAAAAAGCGCAGCTATTCGCTGCATTGAGAATATAGCTTTGGAGGGTTATTTCTTTTGCTAAAGCAAAAGAAATAAAAAAACCGGCTTCGTTAAAAACGAAGCCGGTCTCTAAATAACTAATAAGACTCTTAAACTTTTTTAATGTTGATAGCTTTAGGGCCTTTGTCACCGTTTTCAATTTCAAACTCTACTTCCTGTTCTTTAGCAAGAGTTTTGAATCCGTCACCAAGAATTGAAGAATGATGAGCGAAAAGTTCCGTAGAACCATCTTCGGGAACGATAAAACCGAACCCTTTTTTGTCGTTAAACCACTTCACTTTACCTTTTGTCATGTGTTAATTTACCTCTCTAATTTATACTTAGGGCATTTGATATCAGAAATGATATTTACGCCTACAGTTATTATACCATTTACAAGCTTAATTGAAAGTCTATCACACTTTATTGTCGTGTTCCCTGCCTTTTTTCAAAAGTCTTTTTAGGACTCCCGACTATTGCCAATCCCCGATTATTTGTTAATATTATTATGTCATAGAACCTCAAGGTGATGAATTTATTTATTGCCTAAATACTTGTTATCTATAAGGAGTCTCTATATTATGTTTGATAAAATTAAAAATACTACTTTTATTGCCGGGCTTTTTGTTTTTCTGGGCTTTTTTGTTTTGGGATATTTTATTAAAAACTCAGTAATTAAATTTAAAAATTTTGAAAGAACTGTTACGGTTAAAGGACTTTCAGAGAAGGAATATAAGGCGGATGTGGTTATTTGGCCTATTCGCTTTGTAAAAGCTAATAATGATATTTCGCAACTTTATAAAGAAATTGCTCTTACTAATATAAAAGTAAAGAAATTTTTATCCGGTAAAGGAATTAAAGCAGATGAAATATCTTTATCTATGCCCACTGTGAGAGATAATCTTGCCTTAGAATATGGAGGGCAATCCAAGGCTGAGTTCCGTTATAGCGCTTTTCAAATAATTACTGTTTATTCCAAAAATATTGATGGAGTACGGAAAACCATGGAGTCTTTATCTGAGTTGGGCAGACAGGGTATAGTTTTTACCGGGAATAATTATGAGAGCCGGACTGAATATTTATTTGTGAGACTAAATGAAGTTAAACCTGAAATGATAGAAGAGGCGACTAAAAAAGCGAGAGAAGTAGCGGAAAAGTTTGCGGCTGATTCTGACAGTAAATTAGGGAAAATTAAGAAAGCTTATCAGGGACAGTTTAGTATAACCTCAAGAGATAAAAATAATCCACATATAAAAAAAATAAGAGTAGTGGCTACTGTTGAATATTATTTATCAGATTGAGAATTTATTTTTTGAAAGCATTGCTTTTTCTATTTTATTAACCTTATGCGAGTCTGGGATTTAAATCCAAAATATCTTTGTCGAAAACATTTGCTTGCCGAGCATAGAGAGCTTCACGGCCTTTGGAATATTTTAACAAAGCATGGTTGCAAGGGCGGTTATTCAAGACATCCTGAAACTTTGAGATGGAAAGGTAAAACCTCAGCGCTTTACAATAGACATGAGGCTTTGATTAAGGAATTTAAGAAGCGTGGATACAATCATCATACACCTCTGGATAAAAGCCTTGCTAAAGGCAAAAGTAAGCAAAATGTGTTTATAAATACTATTTCAGAGCAGAAGGAATTATTGCGAGATAAACCCTGCGAATGTTTTAGCGAAGACCGCTAAAACAAGGTATTTCCTTACCGGTAAAAATATAAATTATTTGAGTTGCCAAACTTCCCTCATTCTGGTAATATCTGATTAGGGTAAGGGAATGAATTTATTCCAAAATACCAATTAAACTAAAAGGAGAAAAATATGGAAGAAACAAAAATTAATATGCCATTATTGGGAGATGATTTTCCCGAACTTAAAGTTCAAACAACACATGGCCCGATGAATATTCCTGCCGATCAGAAAGGAAGCTGGTTTGTCTTATTTAGTCATCCCGCGGATTTTACTCCCGTGTGCACGACTGAGTTTGTCGCTTTTCAAAAGAGATATAAAGAATTTGAGAAACTTAAATGTAAATTGATAGGTATGTCAGTTGATCAAATTTTCTCTCATATTAAATGGATTGAGTGGATAAAATCCGCTCTTAAAATAGAAATTAAATTTCCTGTTGTGGCCGCCAATGATACTATTGCCTCAAAGCTTGGTATGCTCCATCCCGGCAAAGGCACCAATACCGTGAGAGCGGTATTTATTGTTGACCCTAAAGGCAAAGTCCGCTTGATAATGTATTATCCTCAGGAAGTGGGACGGAATATGGATGAAATTGTCCGCTCGGTTAAAGCTTTGCAGATATCCGATAAACAAGGCGCAATGGCGGCTGGCTGGCCGAACAATGAGTTAATTGGCAATAGAATCATTGTTCCCCCCGCAAAAACTGAAAAAGATGCTAAAGCGCGTTTAAAGAAATATGATTGTTTTGACTGGTGGTTTTGTCACAAACCATTAAGGAAATAAGATAATAAAGTTATAAAAATGCCGCCATTTCATTATATGAAATGGCGGCTTTTTAATTTTAGGTTTAATTAAATAGAAGACTTAATTCTCTTCATCTTTTTCAAAAGATTTTCTTAGACCTTCTTTTAAGGGCGTCCACCCTTCCCAGTTTGTATCTTTTTCCCACTTCCCAGAATAAGCTATCCAATTTCCCGCATTGCTCTCTCTGGCCTTATCACGATTGAAGAGAGGAGGCTTTCCGGCTATGCCGCTTGTAAGTTCATAGATATAGCCCATAAGATGCACCAAAGGTCCCGGCATAGTTAGCATTAAAGGCATTTTAACTCTCATGGCCTCACTCATAAGCTGGATGAATGTCTTCCAATTATAAACGGAATTCTCGCATATATAATAAGTTTTCCCAAGAACATTGTGATTTTCAACGGCGGTTTTTATAACTTCAATTAAATCCGCAAGAAAAATGAAACTGAAAAATGCGTCCGAACCGCCGGCATTTATCATAAAACCTTTTTTTACAAAACTGGCAATCTTGGAGAAGCCCGCGTCATGCTTGCCATAAACTATCGGCGGGCGCAGGATGGTAAATTCAATGTCGTCATCAAGTTTTTTAATTTCCTCTTCCCCCGCCAGTTTGGTTTTTCCATAAAATGAAACGGGACTTTCTTTCATATCTTCCGTGCGCGGTTTATCCGCATTGAAAGATGGTCCGCCTGCAGCCAGGCTTGACATATATATAACTTTGGCCGGTTTCTTTTTAAGGGAATTCATTCCATTAACAAGAGCTCTGGTATTTTGCGTATTGGCCTTTTCAAATTCCTTTTTTGAGCGGCAGAAGAGCGCGGCGGCCAAATGTACCACTATATCACAATTTTCAACGGCCCTTTCAACAGAATCAGCATCGTTATAATCTATGACGGCATATTGCATATTCTGCATGCGCTTTTTAGGCAAGCGTCTGGTTAATATTCTTGGCTGATAATCATCGGCGAGAAGTTTTTTCGCTAATGCGCTGCCTACAAAGCCGGTTCCGCCGGTAATGGCTATTACTTTCATTCTTTAATCTCCTTTATAGTTTCCTTAACTTTCTCATTAATGGCTTTGGGAGTTTTTTCTTCAATTTTATCCAGTACCTTACTTATACCGTCATTAATTTGTCTCAGCCGTTTTGCAGGAATATTCTTTTTTGCCAGTCCTAATTTATGAAGACCTTTCTTAATAGTTTCTTTTGTGGGATATTTTCCATCTTTGATTTTTTCAATCACAGGTATTCTGTCCGCTTGCGGCATTGTAAGCATTATTGATAAAAGCATAAGAGCTAATATGGCGAGGTGCACTAGATGGCCCAAAGCTCCGCTTATAAATTTAATTATTTTAACGCTCAGATTTATAAACATCATGAAGCCGGTCCAAAGTATCATTGAAATAACAAGATAGTAGCCTCCATATTCGCCCGTATCAGGATAGCTTAAAAATACAGCTAAATGAATGGCTATTATGAGTCCCACTTTAAATAATAATTTCATTAGTTTACCTCGTTTTCTTTTACTGTTCTTTCTGTTGTTGCCGTTTCTGGCTTCTGACCTCTGACTTCTTGTTTCTTTCTGTTATTAGTCCATCGTTTTAAATTCTACATGAACACTTAGTGTTTTATCAAGAAAATCATCCGGCAAAATATCAAAAGGCGCCGCGCTTTCAACAGAGTTTAAGGCGGCATTATCGAAAAGTCTATTGCCCGAACTTTTTTCCACTTTAAGGCTTTTTATTGTCCCATCTCTTTTGATGTTAAAAAATATTACAGCTTGTATATTGCCGGAGCTTGGCATTTTAGTCATCCACTTGTTACTTAAAGAATTTCTTACTAAAGAAATATACCATGGATAAGGAAAATTTGAAAAATCCGTTCTAATGCCGGAGGGTTCCTGGGAGGCGGGTTCACTTAATATTTCTTTAACTTCTTTCTTATCGCTAAAAAATAAGGCATTAGCCTTTTCAATCATGCTTGGTTTTGGCAGAGGCAGGTCCGGCTCTTCTTTTATTTTTGCTTCTTTCGGTTGTTCAATTGCTTCTTTTGGTTTTTCGATTACTTTTTTCTTAACAGTTTTTTTAATCGCGGGACTTTTTTTTATTGTCTTATGGCTTCTTACAGCTGTGGCATTTTGAATTTTTGAGGGCCCGATGAAATCAATATAATAGACAGCCTTTTTTTTATCGGCAAAAGGGCCATTGGTTATAAGGAAAAGCAGTATTAAGAAAGAGAAGTGCGCTGATGAGGAATAGAGGATATATTGGCGCATGGTTTTCATCTTAAAATTTTATTGTGCTTTGACCGAGGAATTTATTTTTTTCCGGCTTTTTGAATAACCCCTATTCCTATTTTTCCGGCGCCCAGTTCTTTGGCGATATCAAGCGCTGTGACGACTTTTTGTATGCTGACTCTTTTATCCGCTTGAACCAAGACACTTTTCTTGCTGGATTTTGAAAGTCTAAGCATAAGTTCTTTTTTTAGTCCTGAAAATTTCATTCTTTTGCCGTCGATAACAATGGCGCCTTTGCGAAGTATTTGCACATTTATTACTTTAGAGCTATCGGATGATTTAGCCGATGAGGTTGATTCAGGAAGACTGACTTTTATTTTTGACTGCATGAGAAAAGGCGTCATGACCATAAATATAATCAGAAGTAAAAGACATATATCAATGAACGGTATAATGTTTATTTCCGCTATGGGGCTTTTGTGCTTGCTATGTATGCGCATAAATATTAATTCCTTTCAGAATACTCGCATAGATGGAGTTTGCTTATAATTTGTTCCGTTAGCCAGTTCATGTCGCTGGAGAATTTATTGAGCTTGCCCGAAAAATAGTTATAAGCGATAATTGCGGGTATGGCCACTAAAAGTCCCGCCGCCGTATTTACCAGGGCCTCAGCGATACCCATGGCTATTACGGATGGTCCGGCGCCTGCATATTGCGCTAAATCATGGAAAGCCCGCATAATTCCTATGACTGTTCCAAGTAAGCCTATAAAGGGGCTTATGCTGGCGATAGTTGCGATTATAGTCAGATTTTTGGAAAGCTTGGAGACATGCCATTCAATGGCTTTTTCCGCAAGTTCCCTTTTTTCAAGAGCAGAACCATAGTTATTCATAACTCTATTAATTATATCGGTATAGGGAGCTCTGGTTTTAGAGGATAATTGGGTTATGTGTTTTGTATTGGAGGCTTTTAAAAGACTATGCGCTTTATGAATAAAAAGTCTCATGCCGTTAAATGTTTGTCTGTATTTTCTCCATCTTTCCCAGATGAGGGCGATGGAATATATCGAAAGGCCGATAAGTATAAAGAGGACGGGGCCTCCGGCCGTAATCATTTGTTTTAAATTTAAGTCCAGCATAGAATAAGCTCCATAATAATAGGGGGCAGTGAAACCCTATAAGGTATATTTATAGGCTAATTATAGCAATTTATTCTAATTATGAGCTAAGGAGTTTATGGCTATAAAAATAATGGAAAAAAGGCGGGAAATAAAAAGCGCTGAGACAAGGCTCTGTGATAGAAGTACTTTATTATTTGGCTGTGCTGTTTTTTTTTATTTTTGAACGAAAGAAGAAATGAAGAGAGCGCATACCCTCTGTGGTCTGTAAGCGATGAATGACGAAGTTGTAGTCAAAAATCAGCCAGCCCCATATCAATTAGATATGGGGAAGCCTATCTTTTATTGATTTCTTCGTTGCTCCTCATTCACCCTTAGGAATATGAAAGATTCCAAGGATGTTAGTCCCGTGAACAAAGTTACACGGGGCAGGCGAAGAGCCTTCTCATTCATTGCATCTCGAAATCAACTTAAAGCTAAGCTTCCAAATAGTGAATTAATTCTATCGCAGAGCCTTAGGAGGTTTCTCAGCGTTTTTATTAATTAGATATTCTTTAGCTATTGCCTTCTTTGCCGAAGGTGTATCTTACTTTACTTTCAAGATTTTCAAAATAACCGTTTAAAAGGCTTATCTTGGAGCGAATGGCATTATAAATCTCTTTTTGTTCCGCGGCTTTAATATGACCGATGGATTCAAATTCTTTAAGTTTATTATACATTCGAAATACTACCGGCGTAAGTCGGTAGATGGATAGCTCGCGCAGCATGCGCGCGAACGAAGTTCGAATTGGTGAATACCACGGGTGTAAACCCGTGGAAGTTTATTTAAAAGCTTTAAAAAGATCATTTTTTAATTGACTATTTTCTTTGTTCAGCCATTTTATTTCACTTTTGAGTTTTCCTATTTCTTCACAAAATTCTTTTGAACGAATTTCATAATCTTTTCTTTCATCTATCATTATGGTTTGAAATTCTTCATTTTTATTTAGCATTGATTCCATAGCGTTATCATGGTTTCTTAGGGCGGCGTCTTTATCTTCCATCTCCGATTCAAATGCTTTGTTTTTCTGTTTTAGGTGTTCTTCAGAGTCCCTTTTATAATCGGCATATTCGTCGGAAAGGTCTCTGATTTGTGTTTTAAGTTTTAAAACTTCTTCAGTTTGCTCGGATAAATTTTGAATTACAGATGAGTTTTTATCTTCCGCTCGTTTTTTATAAGTTTTATAAAGTGTTTCCCAAGAAGGATGTTCCGCATTCGCTCTGGCATTGGAAGACGCTCTTTTAAGTTTTTCCATAAGGATTTTTATCTCATCGTCTTTTTTTCTCAAATCATCTTCAAAATGTCTCTTTTCGTTGGAATATTGTTGTTTTAGATTTTTTACTTCAATTTCAAAATGGTGATTTTTTCTTAAGGTTTTTTCCAAAACAGGTCTTAAGGCTTTTGCCTCATCGCTTACTGGCATGGCCGGTTTTGCAGGAGTATGGCCAGCTAAGAAAAGATGGAAAGCGGGTTCAAGATAAGCCTCTCTCCATTGTCCAAGGGCTGACTCGGGGCAAACCAAGGAGTTTTTATTAAAGCCCGGAATTTGCACGAGTTCCTTTGGATAGAAAGGACCTCTGATGGTTTTTTTTATATAGGTATAAAATTTTGAAATTCGTTCCATGTCAAATAAATGATACCAAAGGCATGTTACAAATAAATTACAGATTTGTTCAGAATTCACTAAAAAAATCTAACAACTATATTACTGTTAATGAAAAGCGTGCATTTTTTAATTGTCTTTTGTCACAAAATCGGTGTTTTTGATCTGCAACTTTGTCGTTCGTCATTTACAGACCACCACAGAGTATGTGCGTTTCTCACTCCGCGTTTCAACTCAAAATCAGTTGTTTTGTGTGCAAATAGATTTCTTTAGCAAATCCTAAGGTTTTTTTTTATATTAGTGGCGTTTACGGGCTTTATGATGCCGTTTTCGGTAATGAGGGCGGTAATAAGGGAGGCGGGAGTCATGTCAAAGGCAGGGTGCCTTACTTTTACTCCTTTCGGGGCTATTCTTTTTCCTTTAATGAAAATTACTTCTTTCTCCCCTCTTTCTTCTATCTCAATTTCTTTTCCGGTTTTAATATTAAAATCTATGGTCGGTATGGGCGCCACTACATAAAAGGGAATTTTATGATATTTAGCCAATATGGCAAGTGAATAGGTTCCTATTTTATTTGCTGTATCGCCATTCGCGGCTATTCTGTCAGCGCCGACTATGATGGCGTTTACATTACAAGTTTTAATGATATGGGCGGCCATATTGTCGCAGATAAGAGAGCTTGGCACATCTTCTCTCAGAAGTTCCCATGCTGTTAATCTTGAGCCCTGAAGATAAGGCCTTGTTTCGCAGGGATAGACATATTTAATTTTTCCCTTCTTATGCGCCGCGGTTATTACTCCAACGGATGTTCCCATTCCCATTGTGGCCAAGGCTCCCGCATTGCAATGAGTTATAACTATGGAGTTTTTCTTTAGGAGTTTTGAACCATAATTTGACATAACCACTGTTGAGTCAATATCTTCTTTGGTTATTTTATGGGCATCAGTTTCAATTATTTTTATAAGTTTGGCATAGATTTTTTTATCGAAAGGTTTCTGTTTGTTTTTAGCAATAAAATCCAGAGTTATTTTATGTAGTCTATCCACGGCATAAAAAAGGGCCAAAGCGGTAGGCCGGGATTTTTTAAGTATAGCTGAAGCTTTATTTGTTTGATTAAGTAGCTTAGTCCAAGATGTGGGTATTTTATGCCGTAAATCAAGAGCATAACCAAAAGCTGCTCCACAACCTATTAATGGCGCGCCTCTTAAAACCATATCTTTTATGGCTTTTGCCGTTTGGCGGGCATTTTTTGCTTTTACATAAAAAATCTTATCCGGTAATAATCTCTGGTCAAGAAATTTTATGAATGGAGGTTTATATATTGCTCTTTTCGGAATCATAATAAAAAAATAGAAGTCAGAAACAAGAGGCACTCTTAGGAATCTGTAAGATTCCAAGAATGTTGGTCCCGTGAACACTATTACACGGGGAGAAATAAGAAGTGTAAGGAAATTATGTGCCTAGGCTATCATACAAATTTTCCTAGAAAAACTTAATAACTGTTTTGTTGTTTTCTGGTTTCTGTCCTTTGACTTCTTGCTTCTTTTTATTTATGGTATTGAATCTAAAAGATTTCTGAGTTCTTCTTCAGTTTTACCTATGATTTCAACCGTTTTTTCTCTGCCTTTGGCTCCTCTGATTATATTAACCATTTTTAAAGGAACTTCAAAGAATTCAGCAAGGTAGTTAACTAAAATATCATTTATTTTAGGATCTGTAACTTCAGCGCATATTTTAACGCGTAGGACGCTTCCTATACGGCTTACCACTTCATTATCTTCACAGTTGGGGATTACTCTTACTTTTACAATCATAATTATCTCCCTTAGACTCTAACTTAGAGTCTTTTACTGAAATATCAGACTGCCTATTCTAGGTAAATTAGAACCTTCTTCAATGGCTATATGAAAATCTTCGCTCATACCGAGGGAAAGATAATTCTTATTGCCTAAGCTGCTTTCTTTTTGAGGAAAGTCCATATCAAAAACTTTTTTTACTTCTTTAAAAACGGGTCTTAATTCTTCGGCTTCTGTGGCTATGGGCGCTATTGCCATATAACCGCGCGGATCTATATTTTGAAATTTTCTTGCTTCTTTTAACATTTGAGATGCTTCTTTTAAAGTTGTTCCCGACTGAACTGAAGAGCCGGTAAGATTTATTTGCAGCATAATGGGTATTTTTTTCCCCAGTGAATAAGCATGTCTATCAATTTGTTCGGCTGTTTTTAAATTGTCAATGGAATTTATTGAATCAAACAAATCACAGATTTTTCTAAGCTTATTGGATTGTATATGGCCGATAAAATGCATGTTTACATTGTCGCGAAATGGGGCCAAATCTCCTGTTTTCCATTTATTTAAGGAATCCTGCAAACGGCTTTCACCTACTAAATTCAAGGCATTTTTTTCCAAAAGAGCCTTTACATCGACATTTCTGGCGTATTTTGTCACTGCCAATAAATCCACATCTTTATAATCCTGGCCTGCTTTTTCACAAGCGGCATGGATTTTTTGCATTACTAAGTTTAAATTATCAAAGACCCCAATATTTTTTGGAACATTCGGCATATTACCTATCATTTTATCAAATTTTCCCTATTTTTCATAGGGAAAAGGCAGTTTGTGGACGGGAAGGGAAAGGCTAGTTTGCTATTATAGAGTTATATGAAACATCATCGTAAATCATTTATGTTTTTAGTTTTTAGCCAAGTTATAATGGCGGCCGGGTTTTCCCTTTCCTTTCCCTTTTTAGCTGTATATTTGAATACTTATAGAGATATATCTATGTCGTTGATAGGTATTTTTTTGGCGCTTTCGGTTTTTTTTACATCATTTGCTCAAATTCTGGGCGGAGAAATATCTGATAAGTTTAGTGGATTAGCTTGTCAAGACCAGTTTTAAGCTGTTTTAAGGTGTATCCAT
>CAZHQC010000048.1:0-16513 GCA_964534135.1 uncultured Elusimicrobiaceae bacterium
CTATCGAATTTTTCTTTTGCCATTTTGTTTTTCTCCTAGTTAATCTTTAAATTATCTTACTTAACTTCTGAAATATCCCAACCTACTATTCACTAAAAACCGTTCGATGCTACTAAGCTGGAGATGGGATTTGAACCCACAACCTTCTCCTTACCAAGGAGGTGCTCTACCGTTGAGCTACCCCAGCGCTTATTCTTATTTCTCGTCTCCAACTTTTGGAGCGGGCGATGGGAATCGAACCCACATAACAAGCTTGGAAGGCTAGTGTTCTACCGTTGAACTACGCCCGCCTATATACAAGTAGCAGTATAATTATATTCATTTAGGTGGCGCCCGTCAATTTAATAATTGGCTTTTGAAATATTCTACCCTAAAACACTGCGCCTTTACATTAGCATTAGCAATATTTTTTTTTAGTAAGATTTAAATAGTTATGATTAAACTTTTTCTAAATTTCAGCTTTTACAACCTACTCTGTCTTTCAACTGTTTCAGCCCAAGAGACCTGGTTTTTAGCTGGTCGAAATAATTTCAAAACTCCCCTCACCCAAAAGCCCGTTGACTCTTTGGAAAACTGCCCCGCATTCAATGCTTTCACCACCTTTGATTCTTATTCGGATAATACCGTTAATCTTAAAGATGTTTCTTTAGTAGATTCAAATAATCTGCCGCTTTTTAAAGATGATATGGACACAGCCAGCCTTATTTCCGCGCTTAAAACCAATCTTGCTTATTGGCTTGCCAAACCCGATTCTTTCAAAATAATTATAGGAAAGGATAACTATACCGCTATTCAAATGCGCGCAACAACAAAAAAATTATTGGATATATTTTCTAAGAATTTAAAAAATGAAGAAATAAATGATATCTTAAAAAAAAATTTCAATCTCTATCGTTCAGTTGCCGACGATGGTTCCGATACTGTCGTCATTACCGGTTATTATGAAGCGCAAATTTCCGTTTCAGCTGAACCAACAGAAAAATACAAATACCCCATTCATTTAAAACCTCAAGATCTTATAAAAACATCTCCCTCTATGAATGTGGATTTTGATTATGACAGAATTGATGAAAACGGAAATATTGTTAAACACTATTCCAGAGAAGAAATAAGAAGCGGAAAACTGGACAATCAAAATCTTGAAATAGTCTGGTCAGCGCACCCGGCCGAAATAATGCTTCTGCAAATACAAGGCTCGGGAATATTAAGTTTTGGAGATGGCGGTTTTATAAAGACCGGATTTAACGGAGCTAATGGCTGGCCCTTTAAAAGCGTACAAATAATTTTAATGGAATGCGGAGAAATTCCCTCTATGAATTCCAGCAGTTTTATCGCCTATCTTTCAACGCAAACACAAGAAAGAGAACTACGGCTTGTAAATTTAAATCCGCGCTATATCTATTTCAAAATTAACTCCTCGAACACCCCGCCTTATGGCGCTATGGGCAAAGCGCTTACCTATGCCGTTCTGTGGCGGTAGATCCAAAACCCATATTTTATGGACTGACCGCCATATTGAAATCAAAAAAACCAATCGCGGGCGAAAATGGCAATATCTCGGAATTTAAAAATTTCACCAGAATAGTAACAACTCAAGATACGGGTTCCGCCATAAGAGGCCCGGGCAAAGTGGATTTATTTTGGGGCGCCGGAGATAAAGCTAAAATTGAAGTTAGCAGTATGAAAGCCAAAGGCGAATTATATTTATTGGTTTTGAAATAATTGTATAATTGCCACATAACAGAAAACTAATTTCAGGAAAGTTCAAAATGAAGAAAATTACTTTTGGTTTTATCGCATTTATAGTGTTTATAGCCTTTTCATCGCAACAAGCTTCAGCCTTATACGATTTAAATCATAAAACTTATTTGGATTTTGGCATCGGCTATTCCATGCCTACCGGCGGCACATGGGGCGAGCAGTATGAATCTTCTCTTTCAGCTTCCATAAGCATAGAGAAACCCAGAGGTGAAAATTATGCTTTGGGTGTTGATATAGGTTATGAAGCCGGCCATGCGCATTTTAATGTAAAAAACTGTAAACCTAAGATTTTTTATATCGCGCCTTATTTTAAAGAGGTTAAAGACTTTGGCGCGGTTGACCTTTATGCCAGTATTGGCTTAGGACTTTACCACAGATGGGTTGCCGCCTATACAGATAGCAACAACGGCGCTAAATATGCTGGCAGTTTTTCAGGAAAATTTGGCGGAAATTTTGGCTTTGGCGCTCTTTATGCTTTTGAAAATGGCCTATCGTTAAACCTGCAATTAAAAGTTCACAATATACAAAAATTTGTGGGCATAAACGGAACAATGGTCAATGCCACTAACTTCGTTCCTTCCTTAATGATTAAAAAGGGATTTTAATACCTATTCTTACCACAATTAAAAAGGCGCGAAACTTAACCTGCAGTAGGTGTTCCGCGCCTATATAAAAAGTATAACAGATTTTTACAATTTGTCAAGGGGTAAAAATAAAAAATTTATTCACCTCTTTTTTGAGTCATTTCATAGAAGATAATGCCGGCCGCAACCGAGGCGTTTAAACTCTCAACCCCGCCTTTTTGTGGAATGGAAATTATCTCATCACAATGTTTGCGAGTTTGCTTGTGAAGCCCTTGCCCTTCAGAACCGATTACAATCAAGGCCGGATAGGCAAATTTGGCCTTATGCGCCGGCGTGCCTTCCATATCCGCGCCATAAATCCAAAAACCTTTTTTCTTAAGATCTATTATAGCCTGATTCAAGTTGCCCGCTCTGACTATATTGATTTTTTCAAGAGCTCCTGAAGCGGTTTTTTGAACAATAGGCGTAATGCCAACCGTTCTTCTTTCAGGCAAAAGCAAAGATGAAACACCAAAACAAGCAGCACTTCTTATAATCGGACCTAAATTCATAGGATCGGTAATACCGTCTATAGCCGCCCAAATTACATTTTTTTTATTTTGAGAAGAACCCAAAGCGTCAAGCATAGGCATAGGTTTTATAGGCGCCACTTCCAATATTACACCTTGATGATTGCCGTCTCTGGCTATCTTATCCATAAGACGGGGCTCACAAAAAGTCACTTTTATGCCTTTTTTTCTGGCAGTAGTTATAACAATTTTTGCTTTTCCCACAGGACTATGCTTTGAAGCCAATAATTTAACGATTATTCTCTTCTCTGATTTTAAAACTTCACTAACGGTATTTGCTCCATATAAATATTCTGTTTTCATGTAGCCTCCTCTGACTTTGCGAAGTCCCCCCTGCTTTCACCGCCTGATAGCCATTGGCTCTGATGCGGTATTGGCATTGCCTTAATTTCAGTCCTCCAATATAATAGAAACCAACTGGAATTTAGAGGGCATATTTTTCCTCTCACTACTTTTTTTCTATAACTGATTAACCGGTGATTTCTTTATTCCCAAAACTGGTTCCCACGTTAATAGCCATTTTTATTTCCTGACATTTTGGTAAAACTCTTTTGAGTTTTTTTACAGCATCATTTATTTTAACATCGGTAAATCGAAACTTTCTAAAAGAAGCCATAGAACCGAATTTTTTATTTTCAACCATTTCAGCCGCTTTTATACCAAAACCCGTCGCAAGCCAGCGGTCAAAAGGCGTAGGACGGCCGCCTCTCTGAAGATGGCCCAAAACCACGACTCTGGATTCAAGCTGAATTTTTTTATCTAGCATTTCGGCAATTTTATATGAAACTCCTCCCAGTCTTACGGGTTCGGGAGAACCTTCAACTATTTTTTTCACCGTCATTTTTCCCTTTGCCGGCCTTGCGCCTTCGGCGACAACAACCAGACTGAAATTTTTGCCAAGTTTCCGCCTATCTTTAATAGCTTTTACAATCTCTTCATCTTTGTACGGCACTTCGGGAATTAATATTATATCACCACCGCCGGCAATACCGGCTCTCAAAGCAATCCAGCCCGCATAACGGCCCATAGTTTCAAGTATCATTACTCTATGATGAGATTCCGCCGTAGTATGCAATTTATCAATAGCTTCGGTAGCAACTCTCAAAGCGCTGTCAAAACCAAATGTTAAATCCGTAGCCGCCAAATCATTATCAATGGTTTTTGGAACACCTATAACGGGAAGACCCTTTTTATAAAAATTATTAGCTAAAATTAATGTGCCGTCCCCACCAATCGCGATAAGCGCAGATAATTTATTTTTACGAAAATTAGCGATAGCTTTTGACGACATATCTTTTGGAGATTTTGAAGAGCCAAAGGGAGCCAAAGTATATTCAAAAGGATTTGCCTTATTGCTTGTGCCAAGTATGGTGCCACCCTTTATAATTATACCGGAGACATCTCTGTTTTTAAGCTTTATAAATTTGTTTTCAACCAGACCCTTAAAGCCGTCCTTAAAACCTATTACTTCCCAGCCCTTTTTTAAGGCTGATTTTGAAACGGCTCTAATTACGGCATTTAAACCGGGACAATCACCACCACCAGTAAGTATTCCTATTTTCATAATTAATTTCCTATTTTAAAATCTAAAAAATTGAAGGATACGAAGGATCCCTTTCTTTGGATAAAATATATAGCAGACTCATAAGAACATGCGCGGGATGAGCCAATCTTGAAAAAGCATAATCCCAATGTATTTGAAATCTATCCGCTGAAGTTGGGTCAATAAAAAGAAAACCCACAAGTCTGTCCTCCGCATAAACAACATAGCGCGTGCGCAAAATTCCGCCCAGCTGACCGAAAAATTTTCTCATTATAAAAATTTCAGGATGTTCATCTTTAATTGCAAAAACGATTCGATTATCCGTATCAACAAAAGACCATTGCCTTTTTAAGAAACTTCCCTGGCTCACAAGCGTAGCTATTTCTTTCCCTTTGCCGTCACGTAAACGGGCATAAATCTCATCCTTTTTCATTTCCAAAATCATATTTCCCAAATTATCGTTCAAGCATAATTTCTGTTCTTTATTAAAGTAGGCGTGAAGACCCATAAAAAACGGCAACAAAAAAAAGATTTCCGGGAAAGAAGCAAAGAAACCGCCAAAAGGCAAACCCAAAAATATATCACTGAAAGCGGAAGAAGAACTTATCAGAACGGTCACAGACCAAGAAACATGCATAAACAATAAGCCATAAAAAGTGAAAGCAAAATAGAATTCATGTTCCATATTAAAATATGCCGTTAAATTCTGTTTTTGGCGGGTGATAATATTATAAAACACATCTTTCATTGTAATGAATCTATTAATCAAAAACGGGAAGAAAAAATCAGGCGGCGCATCTTTAGGCGCCGGAGGTATTATGGAATTGCGCAATGATTTAACTCTGACTTTAGATATGAATAACCCTATAATCCATAGCGCGATAAGAACAAACCAAATAACAGCCGGTGCAGGCTTGCGATCAATAAGCGGTTTTACTTTTTTAATAATTTTATTTTTTTCAAAAGCGACTTTTTCAATTTTATTTTCTGACTTAACGGCTTTTTTGAAATCCGCAACCGAAGAATCCGGTTTTCTAGCGACTGTGGATTTATCCACTTTAACCATCATGCCGTCAATTTTCTCATCATAATTACGAAACACGCGCGTTATTTCGGGAACACTGCTGCTTTTAAGCTTGCGCTTTTTTCTTTTAGGCTTTCGCTTGGGCTTTGGAACTATAATTTTTTCTCCGGGTTTTCTTACGGTATAGATTATTTTTTTTAATTTAGCGCCCGACAAACCTTTGGCGGATACAGCATAAGACGCGTCATTATATGTAAAAAATCCTATAAAAACCCTTTGGCCCATTGATTCATAGTCGGTATAATAAAAACTTGCCTTACCATGAATAGACATCCTTTCAACTGAGCCGGATATGGAATTCCCCTTGGCGCGCAATGATTCTATCTGTTCTTTGACGCGGGCTTTAAGATAATACTCACTAAGCTGGGACTCAAGTTTTAAAAATTCAACAAAAGACTTACCCATTTCAAGTTTTAAAACAACTTCAGGGTCCATACTCTTTTTAACTTTCCATACGGAAAGACAATCCACCAAAAAAACATCATCCGATGATTTATATTCAGCGGCAAATAATGAAGATGCAAATGAATTTATCAGAAGAATCGCAATGATGGCAAAATAACGCATAATAGTCATTATATCAGTTTATGTTTATAATAGGAACATCGGTTATATATAAATTGAGACCTGTTACAACGATGCTTAATGTTTATGTTTATGATGAATATCCGGCAAATGCTCATGAGAGTGTTCGCTTTGTTTATGAATATGCTTATGCGAATGCGCAAGGGAAGAATCATCTTGAATAATGTGCTCATGTTGATGATGCGCATCATGGCCATGCTTGTGAAAATGCTCCAAAAAATCGTGCCGATGGTGGTGCCGGTGTTTTTCACTAAAAATAAATATTATACCGACTGCCATAATAGCGGCTGAAAAAACAAATTGATATGTTAAGACCTCTTTTAAAATGATAATTGAAAGAAAAGCCGCCATAAAAGGATTAGCGCCAAAAAGTATGCCCGCGCGCGAAGCTCCCAAATGTCTCATTGAATGAATCAAAAGAACAATACTTATACCATAACTTACAAAACCCAAAGCCAAACCGGTTAATATCAGTTTAAAGTCCAAATTAAAACCGACTAAATAAAAAGCAAAAATCAAATTAACCAAACCACCGGTAAGTCCTTTAGTCGCCGCTATTATAATGGGATTTTTTATTGAAATTTTAGCGGTAAAATTATTATCCAAAGCCCACATGAAACTGGCAGCGATGACAAAAATAATTCCCCAATTAGTCGTCTGAGAAGCCTCGCTCCCCGAAACGACATTCGACATAATCTCGAAAGAAAATAAAAAGTTTTCGAAATCAAATAAAAGAACACAGGCTCCCAAAATAACAAAAACAACTGAAAGCAAAAGTTTAACAGAGGCATGTTCTTTAAAAAAAAGATAGGCAATAAGCGCGGTAAAAATAAGTTCAAAATTAAGCGCTATGGCGACCATGGAAGCGGGAGCAGTAGTCAAACCTTTGAATAATAATACGGGCGCGATGATACCGCCGGTGATAATAAAACCCAGTACGAATGGAATATCTTTTTTTTCAAGCGGCGCTTCCTTTGAAATATTTTTAAATATTAAATTTGAAATAAATAAATATAAAGAAAGCCCTATGCCTGCGCCCAAATACATAAGAGCTGAAAGCTGGAAAGGACTTGTTTGATGCAGAAGAATCTTGGCAAAAGGAACTGAAATGGCAAAAAAGAATGCTGAAAGCAAAGCATAGAAATATTTCATAAATTTAATTCCAAAAAAATTAAGGCTTACCGAAAAAAGTCAGTAAGCCCTAATAATTATATCTAATTATTTGTTTACAATTTATTGGTCGTTCACAGAAGACTATGTCACTGCCGTATTAGAGGCTATGCCTATCAGGCGGCGAAGTTTACGACACTTTATGGTCGTTCGTACAAGGCTGTGCCAGTGCCGTGTCAGAGGCTATGCCTATCAGGCGGTGAAACTCACGACAAGGCAATGCCCCAGTGCCGTTTCAGGCGCTATGCGTGTCAGACGGCCATCTGATGAAGCAAAACTTCGTTGTTTCAAACCAAAAGGTTCGTGTTCCAAAACATAGTTTCATTTATTGCAATTGCGCCAAAACAGTATCAATACTTTTTTTGGCATCACCAAATAACATAAGAGTATTTTCCTTATAAAATAAAGGATTATCAACACCCGCATAGCCGGCGGCCATGCTGCGTTTTAATACCACTGTGGTTTTAGCCTTCCAAGTCTCAATTACAGGCATGCCATAAATAGGACTTGAGGGATCTTCAAGAGCGCCCGGACTTACAATATCATTGGCGCCAATAACCAAGGCCACATCAGTTTCAGGAAATTCCTCATTTATTTCATCCATCTCAAAAACAATATCATAAGGAATATTAGCTTCAGCCAATAATACATTCATATGACCTGGAAGTCTGCCCGCCACAGGGTGAATTGCAAACTTAACATCCACTCCGCGGTCTCTAAGTTTCGCGACAACATCTTTAAGAGGATGATGAGCGCGGGCCACGGCAAGACCATAACCTGGAACAATAATTACTTTTTTAGCATCTTTCAACATACCGACAACATCGTCAATATTGGTAGGAACAGCCTCTCCCGCCAATTCAGCTTCTCCGGAAGCTTTAGCTTTTGGAGGCTTAGCGCCAAAACCGCCGAAAATAACATTTATAAGAGAACGGTTCATGGCTTTACACATAATATAACTAAGAATAGCGCCGCTTGAACCGACTAAAGCGCCGGTAATAATAAGCAAATCATTGCCAAGTAAGAAACCGGTAGCGGCAGCGGCCCAACCCGAATAACTGTTAAGCATTGAAATAACTACAGGCATATCCGCTCCGCCGATACTCATAACCAAATGCCAGCCAAGGACAAAGGCAATCACAGTCATGGCAATCAACATCGGCATACCTTGCGCCATTAAATTTTCCACGCCAAAAACCAAATATCCGCAATACATAGCGCCTAAAAACATTAAGATATTCATCATATGTCTGCCGGGAAGAAGAAGCGGCTTACTGCGAATAATTGTTTGAAGTTTTCCAAAAGCGACTATGGAACCCGTAAAAGTTATAGCACCGATAAAAACACCCAAGACCACTTCGGTTTCATGAACAATTCTGGCAGCGCCCATAAGGTGCGCGCTTTCCATATAACTATTTATACCCACCAAAACAGCGGCTAAACCTACAAAACTGTGAAAGCCGGCTATTAATTGAGGCATAGCGGTTATTGCGATTCTCGAAGCGACTATGGAACCAATAACACCACCGATTAAAACCATAGAGATTAATAAACCATAGCCTTCCTTGGTTACACTGGGATGAAAGAAAGTGGCAACGACCGCAATCAGCATACCTATGATACCGAACCAATTACCGCGCCGAGATGTTTCAGGATTACTTAAACCTCCCAAACTCAGGATAAATAAAACACTTGCCACTATATAGGAAATTGTTAATAAGCCATTTTGTTGAATCACATGTTCCATGATTTCTCTCCTTCAAGTTTATTTACAACACAAAGCTAAAACCTAATTCTTAGGATTGGCCGACGAAAAAAATTACTTACGAAACATCTTAAGCATACGACGCGTTACAAGAAACCCGCCAAAAATATTTATTGAAGCGAGTAATATAGCGATAGCCGCAACCCAAGTTATCCAATTATTAAAACCACCGGATATTTGCAGCATGGCTCCAATTATTATGATGCCGCTAATGGCATTGGTAACACTCATTAAAGGCGTATGCAAAGCCGCGGTTACATTCCAAACAACCATATAGCCGACAAATATGGCTATTACAAATACCGTAAAATGAGCTAAGAACTCAACGGGAGCATATAGACCAATCATGGTAAGAAGACCGGCGGTTAAAAGCCCCATAATACTATAAGAGAATATGGGACACTTTTTCTTTTTTGGCTCTTCTTTTACAGGTTCCTGTTTTACGGTAGCCGCCGCTTTTTTAGCTACGGCTGAAGGATCGACTTTTGGTTTCGGCGGAGGAAAAGTTATTTCCCCTTTATGCGCGACCAAAGCGCCTCTCACAACCTCATCTTCCATATCAACATTCCAACCATCTTGAATTTTCATTTGTTTAAGAAGATGCACCATATTGGCGCCATAAAGATTACTGGCTTGATTTGGAAGTCTGGAAGCAAGATCGGTATAACCGATAATTTGCACGCCATTGACATCCGCAACAATACCGGGCTGAGTCAATTCACAATTACCGCCCTGCTCAGCAGCCATATCAACTACTATTGAACCCTGTTTCATAGCCGCAACATGATCGGCCTTAATAAGAATCGGGGCCTTAGCTCCGGGAACAAGAGCGGTTGTTATAATAATATCCACATCCGCGGCCTGCTCTTTAAAAAGTTTCATTTCAGCTGCAATAAATTCCGGACTCATAGCCTTGGAATAACCACCCGCGCCGGTTCCATCTTCCTTAAAATCCATTTCAAGAAATTCCGCGCCCATGCTTTCCACTTGGTCTTTAACTTCAGGACGGGTATCAAAAGCTCTGACAATAGCGCCAAGCGCTTTAGCCGCGCCAATAGCCGCTAAACCGGCAACACCCGCGCCAATTACCAAAACTTTAGCGGGAGGAACTTTTCCCGCGGCGGTAATTTGACCGGTAAAAAATCTTCCAAATACATTAGCGGCCTCAATTACAGCTCTATAACCCGCTATATTCGCCATAGAACTTAAAGCGTCCATTTTTTGAGCGCGTGAAATTCTGGGTATCATATCCATCGCAAGAGATGTTATTTTACGGGCTTTAAATTTCTCTAATAATTCCTTACTGCGCATAGGATAAACAAAACTCACTATGGAGCCGCCTTCCTTAAGTAAATCGGTTTCATGAAGACCCAGCTTATCATTCATTACAGGTCCGCGAACTTTTAAAACAACATCAACTTCAGACCAGACCTTTTTAGTGTCCGTTGTAATTTCCGCGCCTGCCTTTTTAAATTCTTCATCGGAAAAATGCGCCAAGGCGCCAGCTCCCGATTCAACAATGATTTCAGCTCCAAGTTTTTTTAAGTCCGCCACTGATTTGGGCGAAAGAGCTACTCTGTTTTCACCTTTAAAAATTTCTATAGGAATTCCGATTTTCATATTTTCACCTTCCATATTTTTTTGCAAATGTCCGAAATGTACTCAAAATAACTTCTAATTTAAAGCAAAACGAACAAAACTTTCACTAAACACCTTCAAAAGGTATCCTCACCAAACTACGATAATTTCTAACGTAAAATAACTGAGATTAACAAAACACCATTAAAAAATTATTTCCGCAACTTATAAACACTATAATACAAATTTATAGAATCTATTTCACTCTTATTTTTCATAAACTTTAACTTAAAAAAATCGCTGTGTTTTTTTAATTAACCGTCGATAAAACCTATGTTGACAAAAAAAAATCAAAGTGTTAGCATATTTTTATGTGGTTATAGAACCACAATAGAAATAAGCTGAGTAAATAAGCAAAAATTACCCGCCTATCTTAAAAGACGGAATTGAGATAATTATAGAGGAGGAGTATATATGTCAAACACAAGTGGCGTGGCGGAAAAAATTAATCCGCAAGTATCCAAATATATTTCAAAAGTTGTAGAAAATTTAAAAGCAAAAAACCAAGGCGAAAATGAATTTCATCAAGCCGCGGAAGAGGTGCTTTTATCCTTAGCTCCGGTTATAGAAAGGCATCCCGAATATGTAAAAGCGGGTTTATTGGAAAGATTAACCGAACCCGAACGGGTAATAATGTTCCGCGTTCCATGGATAGATGATAAAGGCAATGTTCAAGTGAACAAAGGCTTTAGAGTTCAATTTAACAGCGCCATAGGACCATGTAAAGGCGGTTTAAGATTCCACCCTAGCGTAAACCTCGGTATCCTTAAATTTTTGGGTTTTGAACAAATATTCAAAAACGCTCTTACCACTCTGCCAATGGGCGGAGGCAAAGGCGGCTCTGATTTTAATCCCAAGGGAAAATCCGACATTGAAATAATGCGATTTTGCCAGGCGTTTATGAGTGAATTATTTAGGCATATCGGTCCGAACACGGATGTTCCCGCCGGAGACATTGGAGTCGGAGGAAGAGAAATAGGCTATCTATTCGGCCAATATAAAAAACTGACAAATGAGTTTACGGGAGTATTAACCGGGAAAGGCCGCTCTTGGGGCGGCTCTCTTGTCAGACCGGAGGCTACCGGTTTTGGCGTGGTTTATTTTACAAATGAAATGCTCCAGACAAAAGGCTTGGATTTTAAAGGCAAAACGGTGGCAGTTTCAGGTTTTGGCAATGTCGCTTGGGGCGCGGTGCAAAAAATTAATGAACTGGGAGGCAAAGTAGTCACACTTTCGGGTCCTGACGGCTTTATTCACGATAAAGACGGAGTAAAAGGCGAAAAAGTGAATTATATGCTAGACCTGCGTCTCACCGGGGAAGACATAGTAAAACCTTATGCCGACAAATTCAAAGTTGATTTCTATCCCGGCAAACGGCCATGGGGCGTCAAAGTTGATGTCGCCATTCCTTGCGCCACGCAAAATGAACTTGATGAAAACGACGCAAAAACACTTATAAAAAATAATTGCATGTGTGTATGCGAAGCGGCAAATATGCCTTCTACGCCTGAAGCCATGGATGTATTTCTAGAAAGCAAAATTCTTTTCGCTCCGGGTAAAGCGGCAAATGCCGGCGGAGTGGCGGTGTCCGGACTTGAAATGTCTCAAAACAGTACTCGCATAAGCTGGCCCAGTGAAAAGGTTAATGCCCATCTTCAACTCATCATGAAAACCATTCATAACGATGCTCTTGAAACATCCAAGGAATATAACCAGGAAGGGAACTATATAGTGGGCGCCAACATAACCGGCTTTTTAAAAATTGCCGACGCTATGATGGCTCAAGGAATAGTGTAAAAAGAGTTTAGAGTTCAAAGTTTAGAGTTTAGAGAACAGCAACACAAAGAACAAAAAATCAATAAAAAAACCGAGGGTGATTAATTTTACCCTCGGTTTTTTATTATAATAATCGGAGCCAGCTTAATATTATGAACATATTCAACGACCAACATATAAAGGACTATTTAACCGAACCCGGTGATTTTGAGAAAATGATGCCGCATCGCATTAATAATATATTGATGGTGGCATCCCTTTATGATTCCTTCCTTTTTGCCGATGATGAAAGATTGAAAGACGCTCTCTTTGGCGAACTTGCCCACGCTCCCAAAATAACCAGAGTTTCAACAGCTAAAGAAGCCATGGAAATAGCCGGGAAGAAAAAATTCGATCTCATTATCGCCATGACGCAAATTGCCGATACGGATATGAATATCTTTGCCAAAGAAATAAAAAATATAAATTCCAAAATGCCTTTGGTGCTCCTATCTTTTAATATGCGGGACATCTATAATTTATCGGATGAAACAAAATCCTTGGTAAACGGAATTTTCTTATGGTCAGGGGACACTAAAATTTTTTCAGCCATAATAAATTTAATCGAAGATGAAATGAACTTTGAAACGGATGCCAAAGTTGGCGTTCAGGCAACCCTTCTTGTGGAAGATAATGTAAAATTTTATTCCTCCTATTTGCCCACCATCTATACGGAATTAATGAAACAAACTCAAATAGTAATAGCGGATGAATTAAATCCCGCTAAAAAAAAGCTTCGTTTAAAAGCAAGACCGAAAGTCTTGCATGCCAATAATTTTAATGATGCCTGGAAAATTTATTCAAAATATAAAAGAAATATTTTGGGTGTTATAAGCGATATAGAATTTCCAATAGATGGCGTAAAAACAAAAAACGCAGGCATAATTCTCTCAAAAAAAATTCAAGAAGACTATCCCGATATGCCGATACTTCTACAATCATCTAATGGAGAATATTGCGATGTAGCAAAAGATGTGGGCGCATCTTTTCTCAACAAAGGCTGTGCGGATATAAGCACTCAGCTAAAGAATTTTATTTTCACTTATTTCGGTTTTGGAGATTTTATATTTACGAATGAACATGGGAAGGAAATTTTGCGCGCCAGCGATGTGCAGGCGATGATAAAAATATTGCGAATAGTGCCAACAGAGTCCCTTATTCATCATGCCAACCGCAATCATTTTTCAAAATGGTTGTTTGCCAGAACAGAATTTGAAATAGCTTATCATCTCAGACCTAAAAGAATTTCAGAGTTTAAAGACGCCGAAGGCCTCAGAAAATACTTAACAGAAACCCTACATAGATTTATATCAAAAACTCAACATGGCAGTGTTCTTAAATTTAACACAAGACTTTTCAATAATACCACACCTTTTTCAAAAATAGGAAACGGCTCCATAGGCGGAAAGGCTCGCGGTCTTGCCTTCATCGATTTTTTATTGAGCAAAAAAGACTTATCCAAAGAATTTGCAGATGTTTCAATAAAAGTTCCAAACACTATAACTATCGCAACGGATGTTTTTGACTTTTTTTTAGAACAAAACGATATTTTATCGAAATTAAATATCGTGAAATCCGATAAAAAAATAGCGGAAATTTTTGAAAAAGCCCGTCTTCCCGGCTATTTGCGCAGAGCTTTGCGCAAAATAATAGATACCTTGGAAGGACCGTTAGCCGTGCGTTCATCTTCTTTGCTTGAAGATTCAAAAACTCAGCCGTTCGCGGGGATTTATAAAACTTATATGCTTGCCAACAATCATCCTGATAAAGAAGTCAGATTCAGGGAACTTGTTAAAGCTATAAAATATGTTTATGCTTCCACTTTTTCTTCTGAAGCTACAAGTTATAGAAAATTTTCTCCGCATTTGCCGGATGAAGAAAAAATGGCGGTTATAATTCAAAATGTGGTGGGCAAATATTATCCTCAATCAAAACGCTACTATCCTGATTTTTCAGGCGTAGCGCAATCCTATAATTACTATCCCGTGCCCCCCATTACCAGTGATAATTCAATTGTCCATATCGCTTTAGGCCTTGGGAAAACTATTGTTGAAGGCTATAATGCGGTTAGATTTTCCCCTGAGCATCCTCAAAATTTGCATCAATTTTCTACAATAAATGATTTTTTTGCCAATTCTCAAAAAAGAATAGTAACCCTTAATCTTGATGAAGAAAGAAACAGTAATAGAGATTTTAAATATGATATGGAACCGGCCTTGGAAGAAATTGATGTGTCTAAAGCTCACGAAGATGGCTCACTTGAATTGGTAGGCTCGGTTTATTCAAATGAGAATGACATGATTTATGATAATATCTGGAATAAAGGAGCAAAACTTATAACTTTCGCTCCCATATTAAAAAGTAAAATTCTACCTTTGACAGAAATTCTTCAAACCATCACTCAATTGGCTAAAGAAACAATGGGCACTAATATAGAAATGGAATTTGCGGCAAATTATGATAGAAAAACAAAAAAAACAGAATTTTATATTCTTCAAATACGGCCTATGGTTTCAAGAAGTTTCAGCCAAAAAATAACTTTTGAGGATATAAAAGAAAAATCTGTTCTTTGCTCAAGCAATATAACTTTGGGTAATGGCCATATTAATGATGTAAAACATATTGTTTTTGTGAAACCTGAAAAATTCAACACCATGAAAACTTATGATATCGCAACTGAAATAGGCGAACTAAACAGGCTTTTACAAGGACATGGTTATATTCTTATAGGCCCGGGCCGTTGGGGTTCAAGCGATCCGCTTTTGGGCATACCCGTAAAATGGCATCAGATATCAAATTCCAGAACCATAGTGGAAAGTAATTATGAAAAATTTTCAATAGACCCCTCTTATGGCACGCATTTCTTCCATAATGTAACTTCCCTTGGCATGGCCTATTTCACCATAAATTCCAAACAAAAAGAACAAATAATTGATTGGGATTGGTTTGAAAAACAAAAAACAGAAAAAGATATGGAGTATGTAAAACTTATTAAAGTTGATAAGGCGCTTGATATCCGCATAGATGGCGGCACCGGAAAAGGAATAATCGCTTTAGGTTAGTAGAGAATAAGTTGTTTTGTCATGTCAGTTGTATTTACACGCATGACCAGGGTCGCTTAGTACTGCGCCCTTCCGTCTCTCACCCTCCTGAATGAACAAGTCGGGTTCCGAACGGTCAGCTTAGCAAACACAACTGCCATTCCTATTATTCAATTTCCTTGTTTGAAAAATAACCCACCACCCCAATTATGGTAAAGCCGAATTACCCTCAAAGGACAATAAAGGAAAACTTTATAAAGTAAACCTTTCCCGCATCGGAAATTTACAAACATAACTTTCCCGCTTCGGAAATTTGTGAAATATAACTCTCCCGAATCGGAGTTTGGCTTTCAGCCAAATCTCTTACTCGGGAGTGGACTGGGCTTTCAGAGGACAACTGCGGACACCCATTAGTGTTCAAGTGGTTTGAGTAGGAACGAATCGGGTAGGAACGAATTGGGTAAACCCACGGGGGTAGAAAAAAAATGAAAAAATAGCAACCTTATTGTAGTCGCAAAGCTTGTGGAACACGAACCTTTCGGTTCATCAGATGTCGTGAACTATGTGAACGACCATCAGATGTCATAAACCTCGCCGCCTGATAGGCATAGCCTCTAATACGGCAGTGACATAGTCTTCTGTGAATGACCTTTGCAATGTAGCCGCGGCATCTAATGCCGCCCACAAAAAACAAAACTGGGTTTTCTTCCCCGTAGGTGGTTGCGTTGCTTCCTGGTGCGATGACTCCGAAAGACTCCTGCGGGGTAGAAAAAAAATTAAAAAAATAACGAGTCATGTCAGTAAGTTTACCATCAGGGCGGGGTCTCCTAGCGGTCACGGCTGTCCCAAGAAAAAAGCAGAGAACCCTTCGTTAATGGTAAGATGTTTCTACTAAGAATACATTTTTACCGACGGAGGATTCCCTATGTCCCATTATAGCACATTGTTTTCACATATA
>CAZHQC010000049.1:0-7599 GCA_964534135.1 uncultured Elusimicrobiaceae bacterium
ACCTGTACACTAATTAACGGCATTATCTGTATACTTTAGAAACGGCGTTAACAATCTGAGGGGCATAGCCCATTGTTATGGCACCCAGCATAGCCTTGAATTACCCCAATGCCTTCCAATGGTAGCGAAAGCATAATTAGAATCTATGGGCTGTCTTTAAGGCTTAAGGGCTATCATTTAGTATACAGAATTTTTAAATTACGTTGTGCGTCCTTATGTCCTTGTTTTGCTGCTTTTTTATACCATCTAATGGCTTCATTATAATCTTGTGTAACACTGTATCCTTTAGAATACATAACTCCTAAATTATATTCTGCCTTTGCATATCCTTGTTCTGCTGATTTCTCAAACCATCTAAAAGCTTCTTTAGAATCTTGGATAACATCGGTTCCCCCAATATACATAATTCCTAAATTATATTGTGACAATGCATGTCCCTGTTTTGCTGCTTTTTTATACCATCTAATGGATTCATTATAATCTTGTGTAACACCGTATCCTTTAGAATACATAATTCCTAAATTATATTGTGACGATGCAAGTCCTTGTTCTGCTGCTTTTTTATGCCACTTAGCGGCTTCCGTATAATCTTGGATAACACCGGTTCCCTCAATATACATAGCTCCTAAATTAGATTGTGAGAATACATGTCCCTGTTTTGCTGCTTCTTTATACCATCTAATGGATTCATTATAATCTTTACTAACACTTTGGCCCAAATAATACATAACTCCTAAATTATATTGTGACAATACATTTCCTTGTTCTGCTGCTTTTTTATGCCACTTAGCGGCTTCCGTATAATCTTGGATAACACCGGTTCCAGAGTAATACATAGCTCCTAAATTATATTGTGACAATACATGGCCCTGTTTTGCTGCTTCTTTATACCATCTAATGGCTTCTGTATAATCTTGGATAACACCGTTTCCAGAGTAATACATAGCTCCTAAATAAAATTGTGACAATAAATATCCTTGTTCTGCTGCTTTTTTATGCCACTTAGCGGCTTCTGTATAATCTTGGATAACACCGTTTCCAGAGTAATACATGCGGCCTAAATAAAATTGTGCTTTTAAATTGCCTTCTTTGGCGAGAGGAATAAAAAATTTTAAAGCTTCTTCGTATTTCTTTTCCTTCATTAAAGTTTCTGCTTTGTCAAAATTAGGTTTGGCGCAAGAAATTAAAACTGCCATAGCAAAAATCAAAGTAACTATTTTTTGTATTTTTTTCATATCCGTCCCCTGTACATGATTATTCATTACCATTCTACAGTTTTTTTAAATAATTAAGCAAAGAGGCAACCTTACAAAGTCTTTCACCTAATTTCGATACAGCGGAATGTCCCACACCGGAATGAGGTAATTCTTTAAAAAAATAATATCTAACTGTGTTTTTAAAAGAACATTACCGCTTTTTAAACGGGTTAGGGAACCAAAACACTTTCCCTCTTCGGAAATTTGTGAAATATAACTCTCCCGAATCGGAGTTTGGCTTTTAGTCAAATCTCTTACTCGGGAGTGGTTTGGGTAGGAACGAATTGGGTAGGAACGAATTGGGTAAACCCACGGGGCTATTACAATAGAGATTATAATGGCTACTGAATTTGCGGCGGAGGGGATAAATATATTTCCCGTTCTCATTTAAAGGAGAACGGGATTAATTTTGATATTAGTTAAAGCCGTAATTATAAGTTGTGGTTTTTCCTGAGCGGTCAACAATAGCCCAGTGAATATGATCTGTATAATCATCCATATTAAGGACAAAAACCCAATTTTCAAGAACACTTTCGCCATGTTCGGGAGTTTGCCATGTGGCGAATAAATCGATTGATGTGCTAGGGCGATTTAGAAATGAGAAAAGAGTTTGTTTAGCTTCCGCCATTGAATTGGATTCATCCAGGACAAGGCCCAAAGGGCTTTCGCAATCTTCATCGTCATTCATGAAACTTTTCATTGCCAGGTTTAAGGCCGTTTTAAAATTGATTTTATTATTGTGCAGAGCGTTTTGTTCCTCTACGTTTTCCGCAGCTATAAGAACGTTTATATTATTCAGGCCAAAATTTCCGGCAAGAATTTCCTGAGCAATAAGATTTGTTTTATCTACGGTTTTACTTTCCGTATTTGTCGCTGAGGATGAAGCGTTCTTTGTTGTTTTAGGAACAATGGAGTTCCTCTGAGCTGAAAGGGTAATCGGGAGTGTGATAAACGCTAAAGCGATTAAGGGGATCAAGTTTTTCTGATAATTCATTGTGCCTCCAAACTATAATTTAACTTCTTATAGTTTATTAAAAAGAAGTGAAAGGGGGTATGGGGCGAAGGGGAAGAAATATAAACTCTTTTGGTCCATTAAATAATAGGCCTTTTGACTATTTGCCAATCGCCTATCTGTAGACGCGGATGTAAATCCGCTATATAGTTGTGTTCATTATGTAGTTGCAGTGCCTTGCACTGCCTGCGAAGCTTCGTGGTTGCGCCACATCAGAAGACTCTTGCGGGGTGGAAATATTATATAGCAATAATTGGGTAAACCCGCGCAGTTTTACCTCGTGGGTTAGGTTCAATTTGGTTTTTGCGAAAACCCGCGGGGTTAGATTGAAAACAAATTTCTTTTATTCTCTCCCATTATTTTAAATTATAGAACCCTATAAGTTTGTAGACTCGCTTATGCAGAGGTTTTTATCGCTGTAATAACCATAGGTTTTGATGCGGTATAACATAGTTTGATAACGCCGTTGTTCACTTCAATTTATTCGGCGACTTCGGAACACTGCAGGATAGAAACTCGAGAAATTGTGTCCACAGCAGTCCTTTGAAAGTCCAGTCCACCCATCGTATTCAGTGAAATACCCTCAAGGCTATGCTGGGTGCCGTATCAAAGTGCTATGCGCACCAGACGGACATAAATCTTGCTCTCAAGACTAAACCTCAGAAATCGCTCTCTTACAGACTTATAGGATTCTTTTGATTTTGATATTAGGGGGAGAGAGTGTCCGCTCCCTAATTAAGATAAAGCGGAATTACCCTACCACCTGCTTGCGAAGCGTATTTTTTATAGTGGCGCTTATAGCGCCAAAGTAGGTGGTAGGGTTACCTAACCCGGAATAAGGAGATTCTCTATTTTATTTTGAGTTCCTGATTTTTAATATTGTTGTTGCCAAGCTGCCTCGCTGTTAGCTGTCTAGCCGTTTCCGACTCCCAGACCCCAAGACTCTTTAACTCTCCATTGCCTGATACCGTGATTTTTATACAATGAAATTATGAGAAGGTAGATTGGGAATTTTATAAATCATAAAAATTAGGAGAAATTATTATGCCGGAAAAAAGTTTGATTCCACAGGGATTCATCGAAAATAAAATTTTTTTTATACGCAGACACAGAGTTATGCTTGATTCCGATTTAGCGAAAGTATATGGCGTATCAACGAGTAGATTAAATCAACAGTTTCGCAGAAATAAGCGGCGTTTCCCTCAAGATTTCGCTTTTACACTGACTGAAGGGGAATTTAAATCTTTGATGTTGCAATTTGCAATATCAAAAAAAGGCCGTGGTGGTAGGCGCCAAAATGGAAATAAACTTCCTTTATGTTTTAAATTATAGAACCCTATAAGTTTGTAGACTCGCTTATGCAGAGGTTTTTATCGCTGTAATAACCATAGGTTTTGATGCGGTATAACATAGTTTGATAACGCCGTTGTTCGCTTTAATTTATTCGGCGACTCCGGAACTCAGTCGAAAACAATGTTTTCTCCTTCAGACATGCAATTGTGTCCGTAGCAAAACTCAGAAGCGGTGTAGTCCACCCATCGTATTCAGTGAAATACCCTCATAAATTTTGCGCTCAAGGCTAAACCTCAGAAATCGCTCCCTTACAGACTTACAGGATTCTTTTAATTTTGATATTAGGGGGAAGAGAGGGGCCACGCCCTAATCATTGGTACGCTGTTTGACCCGCCCAAAAGGTAGACTGCTTACCATTATAAAAGTTGACAAGCATTTTAGAGAACTTGTAAATTTAAAGGATAGTTTTAGAGATTAAATTTTGAAGGAATAGGGTCAAAAGGCCCTTGACAAGTTAAATCGTGTGACCTATCATATGATGAGCAACTAAAAGGAGAGTTTATGCAATTTCCGGAAATAATAAAAGAGCTTAGAAAAAGAACCAAAATAAGTCAGCAGAAACTTGCGGAAGATTTAAAAATTTCATTTCCCACTATAAACAGATGGGAGAATAGCAAATTTGCGCCGAATCCGAGAATCTTACTCATAGTTAAAGAATATGTAAAAAAACTCGGAGCGAATTATACTGATTTAGCCCAATATTTAGATAAAAAGGATATGAATAATGGAAGCGATGAAAATACTGATAAAGAAATGAAAGTTAAAGATATGGAAACAATGCTTTGGCAGGCAGCCTGTTCAATTCGCGGGGAAAAAGACGCTCCCAAGTTTAAGGATTATATACTGCCTCTTTTGTTTATAAAAAGACTTTCGGATGTTTATGAAGATGAAATCTCTCGTCTTGAAAAGGAGTATGGGGATATAAAAACGGCAAAAGAGACTATTCAACTGGATCATTCATTGGTTAGATTTTATATCCCTGAAGAATGCACTTGGCCTGTGATTAGCGGAAGAAAAGCATTTAAGTATCAGGCTAATAAAACGCCAAAAACCTTGGGCGAGAAAATAACAAACGCTCTTAGAAAAATAGCAAAGGGAAATGAAACTTTGCAGGGTGTTATAGATATTGTTGATTTTAACGCTACTCATAACGGAGAAAGAGAAATAAGCGATGAAGCGTTAAATCGTTTGATTGAAAAATTAAGCAATCCCATGTATCGGCTCGGTATAAATGATGTTGAGCCGGATTTTCTCGGAAGGGCTTATGAATATCTTTTGAGAAAATTTGCCGAAGGACAGGGGCAAAGCGCGGGAGAATTTTTTACGCCGAAAGAAACCGGTTGGCTTATAGCGAAAATCATGCATCCAAAACAGGGAGAAGAAGTTTATGATCCCTGCGTTGGATCGGCGGGACTCTTGGTCAAATGCGAGCTTGAACTATTGCGAAGAGAAGGCAAGAAAAATGTAAAAAAACCGCTTAAACTTCATGGTCAGGAACTTACCGGTTCAAGTTTTGCCATAGCCAGAATGAATATGGTTGTTCATGATATGGAAGGAGAGATTGTTCGTGGAAATACCGCTACTAATCCAAAGTTTACGGAAAACAATAAACTGAAAGCTTTTGACATAGTTGTTACAAATCCCATGTGGAATCAGGATAATATTGACACCGCATTTTATGAAAATGATCCTTATGACAGATTTACTACGAGGGGCGGATACGCTCCCGGCTCAAGCGCGGATTGGGCATGGGCTCAACATATACACGCTTCATTAAATCAAAAAGGCAGGGCGGCCATAGTTCTTGATACAGGCGCCGCAAGCCGCGGTAGCGGAAGCAAAGGAGAAAATAAAGAAAAATCTATTCGCAAATGGTTTATTGATAATGACTTAATAGAAGTTGTTATTCTTATGCCTAATAATTTGTTTTACAATACAACCGCTGCCGGAATCATAGTTGTTTTAAATAAGAATAAATCCAAAGAGCGAAAAGGGGAAATAATTCTTATAAACGCATCTGAAGATTTTGAAAAAGGCAATCCTAAAAATTATTTGCCAGATGAAGCAATCGAAAAAATTTCTTCGGCTTTTCATAAAGGAATTGAAATAGATAAATTTCTTAAAATTATCTCCAATAAAGAAATAGCAGACAAACATGACTACAATATTTCTCCTTCTCGTTTTATAGAAACGAGTGAAGCCATAGTGTATCGCGATATACAATTAATTTTAAATAATCTTACCGGGATTGATGTTGAGCAAAATAAAACGGAAAGCGAGCTTAAAAACATATTCCTTAAAATGGGGTACAAATGGGAATGAAAAAAAAATTAGGTATTGAATTTAAGCTTTTCTTCTGCTATACTTTGTCCAACATACCCGCCACGCCTCTGGCCGAAAGGTCACGCGCATTTTGGGCGGGTATTCCATTTACAGGAGAGTGCTATGGAAAAATATAGCAAACCTCCCTTAACATTTTCAGAACAAATAAACCTTCTCGAAAGTCGCGGCTTGATAGTTTCCAATTCCACTAAAGCGGAAGCCTATCTTAGTCAGATTAATTATTACAGGTTTAGCGCATATTGCCTGCCTTTTGAGGTGGTTCGACACCAATTTAAAGAAAATACTACATTTGAGCAAATTCAAGGCCTTTATGAATTTGACCGTAAATTAAGAGTTGTTATCTATGAAGCTCTTGAACTCGTTGAAAATATAACGCGCACAGTGGTTGCATATCATTTATCTCACCAATATAAAAATATTTTTGCTCACGAGAATTCAGCTATTTTTTTTCCGAAGTTTAATCATTCTGAATGGATTGAAAAGGTTCATAACGAGGCTGAGAGGTCGCATGAAACTTTTATTGAACATTACAAACATACTTATACAGATTTTCCATCGCTACCGATTTGGATGGCTGTAGAAATAATGGCCTTTGGTTCTTTGTCAAAACTTGTTGCTGGAATGCTTCGTCAGGACCAAAAAGCAATATCAAAAAAATACAGTCTTCATTCAACAGTTTTAATTTCTTGGCTCCATACAATGGCATACATTCGAAATATCTGCGCTCATCATAGCAGGTTATGGAACAGGGAATTAGCTATCGGCATGGTTTTACCAAAAAATAATTGGGATTCTTTAAATCCAAAACGTATCGGTACTGTTATTTTTGCATTAAATACCATTATCTCAAGATTTTCTTCTTTTTCTGAACCTGTTATAAAGTGGAGAGAAAAAGTAGAGAACCTTTTATCAGAACATCCTCTTTTGCCTAATTTTCATTTATCAATGGGATTGCCGGAAAATTGGAAAGAGCATCCTCTTTGGAAAAAGGATTTAAAAAATGAACAAAACTAAAACCAAAGAATTTAAAGAAACGGAAATAGGTAAAATCCCAGCGGATTGGGAGATTAAGCCATTTGTTGATTGTGTGGAAAATAATGTAGGTGAATCAAAAAAATCTGAATTAAAAAGGTTTTATAAAGCGCAAGGTAAATATCCGATTATTGATCAAGGAAAAAAATTAATTGCGGGGTATTCGGACGATGAGTCTAAGGTTTATAAAAAATCTATCCCAATAATTATATTTGGTGATCATACAAGGATTTTAAAATATATAGATTTTCCATTTATTACGGGAGCTGATGGCACAAAACTATTAAAAGCGAACAGAGAATTTTTTGAAGACAAGTTTCTTTATTTCGCACTGAGAAGATTAAATATTCCTAATCGGGGTTATAATCGACATTTTAAAATTTTAAAGGAACATTTTGTTCCTTGCCCATCAAAACCGGAACAACAAAAAATTGCTTATGTGCTTTCAAAAATTCAGAAAGCGATTGAAAATCAGGAAAAACTTAGTTCTTATTTGCGAGAATTAAAATCCTCCACAATAGCAAAACTTTTTAGAGAAGGCACTTGCGGCGAACCATTAAAACAAACAGAAATTGGAGAAATACCTCAGAGTTGGGATGTTGG
>CAZHQC010000049.1:7699-16213 GCA_964534135.1 uncultured Elusimicrobiaceae bacterium
GCGAACCATTAAAACAAACAGAAATTGGAGAAATACCTCAGAGTTGGGATGTTGGGTTATTTGGGGAATTTATAACACTTCAGAGAGGACACGATTTACCTGTTCAAAGTCGTAAAGCGGGTAGAATTTCTGTAATCGGTTCAAACGGGGTAGTGGGATATCACAAGGTTGGTGCATATAAAGGTCCTGGTGTTACAACTGGGAGAAGCGGAAGTATTGGTTTAGCGTTTTATACAGAACAAGAGTATTGGCCGTTAAATACTTCATTATTTGTTTCAAATTTTCATGGAAATGGTCCGAAATTTATATATTACTTTTTCCAATACTTCAATTTTAAAAAGTATGCTAGCGGGGTTAGTGTTCCAACTTTGAACAGAAATTTAGTCCATTCAGTAACAATTGGTTTTCCTCAAAAAGATGAACAGATAGAAATTTCAAATATTTTATTTAAAATTGCTAATAAAGAAGATTTCGCTCGAAAAAAATTAGATGAATTAAATTCCTTATTTAATTCTACTCTAAATCAGCTTATGACAGGAAAAGTAAGAGTAAAAGATTTAAATATTTAGGAGATTCCAAATGACACCAAGTCTTGGCAATGAAAGAAATACTGTTCAAAACCCGATGATTAAATATGCCGTTGATATTGGGTGGATTTATTTATCGCCGGAAGAAGCTTTAACTCTTCGCGGCGGAGAAAGCGGGATGTTTATTTATGAAACTTTGCGAAATAAATTGATTGATTTAAATCCCGGAATAGTATCGGTAGAAAATGTTGATTCCATAATAGACAAAATCGAAAGTGTTAGGAATAATATTGAAGGTAATTATGAGATTTTAAAATGGCTTCGCGGCACAAAATCCATTTATATTGAAAAAGAAAAATGTGAAAAAAATATAAATCTTATTGATTTTTCAAATCTCGCAAAAAATGTTTTTAATATTTCGGATGAATGGTCTTATACTAATGGTAGAAATTCCAAAAGGGCCGATATAATGTTTCTTGTCAATGGAATTCCTGTGGCGATTGTAGAGACAAAAAGCGCAAAAAAAGATTTGGAAGAAGGCTATAAGCAAATTTCGATTTATCATGAACAAGCTCCCGAGCTTTTAACTCAAACTCAGATTTTTAATATTACGCATATACTTGATTTCTATTACGGTTCAACATGGAATTTGGACAGAAAAAATCTGTTTAACTGGAAAGATGAAGAATCGGGGAATTTTGAAAAAAAGGTTAAAGTATTTTTTAGCCGAGAACGGTTTTTAAAACTTATTGATAAATGGATTATTTTTTATACTAAAGATGATGAACTTAAAAAAACAGTTTTGCGCCAGCATCAAAGCCGCGCTATTGAAAAAATAATTGAACGGTCTTTTGATCCTGAAAAAAGAAGCGGGCTTATATGGCATACTCAAGGTTCGGGCAAAACCTTCACTATGATAAAGGCCGCGGAAATCATGCTTAATATGCCCGTTAAGCCCACTGTTCTAATGCTTGTTGATAGAAATGAGCTTGAGGGTCAGCTTTCGGGATGGATTATAAATCTTCTCGGTGAAGACTCTCTTAGACTTATTGAGAGTAAAAAGGATTTAAAGAAAGCTTTAAAAAGTGGTTACAGGGGCCTTATTGTTTCCACTATTCATAAATTTGATCAGGCGGATAAAAATCTTTCCGATAGAAAAGATATTTTTATTCTCATTGATGAAGCGCATAGAAGCACGGGGGGAGATCTCGGAAATTATCTTGTGGCGGCTCTTCCCAATGCTACGCTTATAGGCTTTACTGGAACGCCGATAGATAAAACCGCTTACGGAAAGGGGACTTTTAAAATTTTCGGCAAAGAAGACTCAAAAGGATATTTGGATAAATATTCGATATCTGAGTCCATTAAAGACAAAACCACTTTGCCGCTTCATTATTCTTTGGCCCCAAATGAGATAAGGGTTGATAATCAAATGCTTGAAGAAGAATTTTTTAGCCTTGCGGAAACTGAAGGCATTAGTGATATTGAGGAATTAAATAAAATACTTGAAAGGGCTGTAAGTTTAAGGAATTTTCTTAAAGGTAATGAAAGAGTTGATAAAGTGGTTAAATATATAGCGGACCATTTTGTTAAAAATGTGGAGCCTTTGGGATATAAGGCCTTTCTTGTAGGGGTGGATAGAGAAGCTTGCGCCTTGTATAAAAAAGCTCTAGATAAGTATCTCCCTGCAAAGTATTCAAGAGTTGTTTATACAAAAGGGCACAATGATGATGATTTGAAGAAAGAATTTTATATATCGGAAGACGAAGAAAAAAAGGTGAGAAAATCATTTATTAAATCTGAAGAACTTCCAAAAATTTTAATAGTTACGGATAAGCTTTTGACGGGATATGACGCTCCTCTCCTTTATTGTATGTATCTAGATAAACCTATGCGGGACCATGCTCTTTTGCAGGCGATTGCCAGAGTTAATCGTCCTTATGAAGATAAAAACGGAATAAACAAGCCTTTTGGCTTTGTTTTGGATTTTGTGGGAATATTTGAAAGATTTGAAAAAGCATTATCTTTTGATTCGGATGAAGTAAGCGGAGTTATAAAAAATTTAGAAGTTCTTAAACAAAGATTTGCCGTATTAATATCTGAATCAGCTATTGAGTATTTAAAGTTATGTAAAGGAGAAATAGATGATAAAGCGGTTGAAAGAGCTTGCGAGAAGTTAGCTGAAAAAGAAGATAGAAAAAAGTTTTTTGATTTATATAAAGAGCTTGAAATGCTCTATGAAATAATATCACCAGATAAGTTTTTGCGGGAATATATAGATGATTATTTGAAACTTTCCGCTTTGTATCATATAATTCGCAATAAGTTTAATCCCCGTCCGATTGTTGAATATTCTTTTATGCGAAAGACAGAGAGTCTTGTGCGTGAAAAAGTTTCCGCTTATATGGAAAAACCGACACCGAAAGTAAAAATCAATGAAGAGTTGCTAAATTCCATAAAGTCAAAGACAACAAACAAGGCTAAGGTTATAAATTTGATTATACAGACTATCAAAACGATAACAGCCGAAGGTAATCAGCCACATTTGATTTCAATAAAAGAAAAGGCGGAAAGCATTCTTGAAGATTATGAAAATCGACAAATTACAACAGAAGACGCGCTAAAACGGATAGAAGAAATTTACAGAAAATACCAAAACGCCAAAGAAGAAAAAAAGAAGAAAGGACTTGATGAAAAAGTTTTTTCTATCTACTGGCTTTTGAAAAATGAAAATGTACCGGATTCGGAGATTATAGCTGTGAAAATAAATGAAGCTATTCAAAAATATTCGCACTATAAAGATAATTCCGAACAAATGCGGAAATTAAAAGCCGACCTGTATAAAATTTTTATTGTCGCGAAGGCCAAGGATAAAATGGTGGATATTGTTAAAAATATTTTGGGCGTAAATAGGTTTTAATATGACAAAATGCGTGGTAAGAGAAACTAAATTTCAATATAGTTCATTCCTTAAGATTGAATTTGAGCGATTGGTTTTTGCATGGGTTAAAAAAATTCATGCCAAACCTAAACGAATTCGTTTTCAGAAAATGACAAAGAAATGGGCTTCTTGTTCAACAGCCGGACAAATATCGTTTAATATCGCTTTATTAAAGAAACCGCAAAAATTTCAGGAAGCGGTAGTAGTTCATGAGCTTGTTCATTTGCTGGTTCCAAATCACGGCAAGCTTTTTAAAACAATGTTTTTATCATTTGTGCCAAACGGCGAGAAGATTTTGACTAATGATGCAGGTAAGTAAAAATATTTAAAAACTGATTTTAAAATTAACGAGGCGTTTAAAGGAAAATATGCAAAGCATATAATATGCAATTACCTCCTCCTAAAAATTGGCAATGGGGATGGGCTGTTGTTAAGGATAGAAATTGGTTTTGATTTTTGTTTAAAAAATAAAATTAAAGGGGATTGATATGCACAAAGTATTTATTAGTTATCACCATAAAAATGATCAGTGCTATAAAGAAGAATTATTAAGGATAAATGAAAGGAATAAAATCTTTGAGGACATTTCAGTTGATACTGGAGATATTGATGAGGGGTTGTCTGATGAAAAAATAAGGGAAAAGATACGCGATGAATATTTGAAGAACTCAACAGTAACTATTTTACTAGTTGGACAAGAGACAAAGAAAAGAAAGCATATTGATTGGGAACTTTACTCTAGCATGTATGATGGAACAGTAAATAAAAAATCAGGTATTCTTGTTGTGAATCTTCCCTCAATTAATTGTAATAACTATTGGGTTACTCACGATAGCGAGAGGGAGAGAGTGTATCCAGAAAATACAAAATGGGAATCTATTAATAATAGAAGTGAATTTGAATTAAGACATCCGTATATGCCTCCACGTATTATTGATAACCTTGTAAAGAAGGCTAAAATATCTATTGTTGGTTGGGAAAAAATTAAAGCAGATCCATCTAAACTCTCTTTTTTAATAGATGCTACATATAATGATAGAGCTACATGTGATTATGATTTATCTACGGAAATGAGAAGGGCTAACTCATAAAGAATTGACCAGTTTTTCTTTTCAAGATTGGTAAGTTTATATAGTATTCGTTTAGTGAGGAAAAGGAGAAAAAAATGAAATTACGTGAATGGCTTAATAAGTGTGGTGTAACAAATTTAAAAATAAAATCGCCTGTGCTTGAGTTAGATTGGAATCCGAGCGATTCCGATAAGAATGCTGCATGGGATCTTTATATTGAACTTTTAACTAGGATTGCTACACAACATCTACCTCCTAGTCACGGTGACGAATCTACGGCTCTTTCGAGTATACATAATCTTTTTCCTTTAACTCGTGATATAATCAAGTGCAATGGAAGAAAGTGTATTGAATTTACAAAAATTGCGGTGGTAATCTTAAATCAAATTATAAGACCGTTTACTGCGAAATGGCACAAGCTTTCAATTGAGAAGGCTTTTGAGGACCAAAAGTCTTGCGAAGATTTTCGAAAGGAACTTGAGGAGCTTCAAAAATTTTTACGTGTTTATGCGAAAATGTTAGCCGATATGGCTGACGTAGAAGACCTTACAGATATCGAAGAATAGTAGAGAATTTTTAATTGGAGTATTATGATGAAATTAACTTTGCATCCTGAGGCTATAAAAAATTTTAACAGTCGGGCCAATACGATTTACTCTAAATTGGCTCCAAGATCAATGGAGACTTCTCCTAAAAACACAATATTTAATTCTGATACTCATGTGGCGCATGAAATTCATTCTGAAGATATTATTGGAGAAATCCAGTATGGAATGAATGACTTTCTTGGGAATAGTATTTGCAAATATTTCAATCATGATGGAAAATATATAGGGTTGCAAGGCAATAGTTTTTGTGAGCTTCTGAAATTATCAAAATCTTTTCAACAGTGTAAAGAACTAAATTCCAAAGTTAATATGGATTTCTTGACAATGACTATCTTTAATTGGATGAAGGGACGATATAGAAATATTATTCATCAAGGTATGGTTGAGTATGTTTTGGAAGAAATTGAAAAGATAATTAAAACTAGAGAAATATGGATTCCAATCTCTATGTTGCATATTCAGGCATCTATAAAAATAGGGCGTATAACATTAAAACCTATCACGAAGGTTCTTTTTGATAAATGGATTGAAATAGTTAAAAAGCGTAAGCACCCAGATGTTGATAAAGTTTTACAGTTTTTTGAAAAGGAGAGGAAGCAACTTCAAGGAATGTCCGCTGCAACAATTGAGCTTACGGCTGAACCAAAATATGCTACTGAAATAGCTTATACGGAAACGGAGAAAGCAATAAGTCTTATTCGATTTTTTCATCCGGCAAATTTCCATCCAAAACTAACTTCATATTGTGCTCCAATTGGTTCAAAAAAACTAGCAACAAGTAAGATTTTAACTCTTAATGAAGGTATGTTAGTTGAGATGAGTGAAAGTATTCTTGACCATTCTTCTCAAGATTGGAAAATTTCTGATGTTGATGCAACTGCGATGCGAGCTGAGGGGTTGGATATTTTGGATAAGTTATTAGAAAGAGAAGGTTCTTTAACAGATTTTCAGGACAAACTACTAACTGCATTATTACTCTACTCTAAAAATAATCTGGAAAAGGAAATTGCGGTCAAATTAATTTATCTCTTTGCAGCACTTGAATCTTTACTTCTTAAAAATACGAATGAGCCGATTGTGCAAAACATTAGTGAAAGAATGGCTTTTTTAGTGGGTAAAACAGTTGAAGAACGTGAAAGTATTATTAAAAATACTAAGGATGTATATGTTCTACGCTCGAAATTTATACATCATGGACATACTATTGATAATTTGGATATTATGAAAGAGTTTATGTTGAATGTTTGGCATCTGTTCAATAACTTAATCCAACGATCAAATACAATTAAGAAATCTGAAGATTTATTTGAGTTGATTGAGAAAATGAAATTATCATAGTTAAGTAAAAGAAAAAAAGTAACGAAGAAAAAAGTAGCAAAAAAGAAAAGAAAGTAAAAAAAGACGGTTCGGATTGATTGTTGGAAATTTTTGGGGGTTGTGTGATGAAAGTGTTTAGGCGGTCAGCGGGGTTTGGAAAACGAAACAATATTGGCTTATCGGCTTATCATTATCGAGGCCGGGCCTCACTAATTTAACCAATACAACCCGGCGGGTTGTATTGGTAAAGAGGGACGGTTTGGGTTGATTGTTAAAAATTTTAGGGGGTTGTGTGAAGAAAGTGTTTAGGCATTCATCGGGATTTGGAAAGAGAATTGAATATTGGCTTATCGGTTTAATGCTGAAAGAAGGCCTTAATGTTTATGTTCCCTTAATGGACTATGATGCGACAGATTTGTTAATAAAGAAATCCAACGGAACATTTATTGAAGTTCAAATTAAAGCCAGTTCCAAAACAATCACTATCGGTTATAGCGCATCTTTTGGAAGAATCCCACACAAAAACAAAAAAAATTACTTTTATATTTTCTATTCCGAAAAATTAAACATTACTTGGATTTTATCCTCAAATGAATTTTTAAAATATTCAAAGCAATACAAGACTGGTAAGAATATTGGTAGAAGAGCCATAGAGTTTACCGGAACACGTAAAGACAAAAAAACAGGTAAACGCGCGGAATATGTTTATGAGCGTTTTGAAAAATATATAAGCAAAGACTTTTCAAGATTTAAATAATAAAAGATAATGATTTTAATTGATTGTTGAAATTCTTTTAACTAAACATTATCGAGGTTGTCCTCACTAATTTAACTCATCTGCATCTGATTCATTAACCAATATGCTTTTTTAATTATAGCGTTGTTATACACACGTATGATTTTAATTAAATGTATAACAACTTGACAGGTGATGTTATACAATGTATGTTATTATTGGATAATGTATAACAACTGGTTGTTTGATGTTGATAAGGAGAAGCTATGTCTGCTATAAAAGGAGTGCTTAAAGAAGAGTTGGTTAACTCATTGCGAATGAAAAAAATATATGAGCGTGAGTTGTCTAAATTGCCTAAAGGCAGTCTTGTAAAATCCAGGAGAAAAAAATACAAATATTATTATTTAGTATTAAGAGAAAATGGTAAAGTAAGACTTATATACAAGGGGAAGCTTTCAGATTCTGAGATTAAGAAATATAAGGAAATAAAAGAATCTCGGATAAAATATCAGAAATTATTATTACAAGTAAAACGCCAAATAAAATTTTTGGAAAAAGTGTTAAAAAATGCGGAATAAACAGATTGATTTATTATTTAAGGTTCTTCTTTCTTTACAGGAAAAGGGAATTTTAAAGCATTTTATTCTTGCCGGAAGTTGGTGTATGTATTTTTACAGATTCTATTTCCATAAACGCAATCCGATTACTTCCTTGCGTACTCGTGATGTGGATTTTTTTGTTCCAAATCCCAAGTCCATAGGCACAAAAGTGGATTTGCCGGTATTATTAAAATCTTTTGGGTTTGTTATTGATTATCGCGGTAGACAAGGGTTTATACGATTGATGCATCCTGAATTTTTTGTTGAATTTTTGGTTCAGGAAAAAGGTAAAGGAATTGAAAAAGCTGTTTCTTTGCCAAAATTAGGGTTAAATGCTCAAGCACTTAGGTTTTTAGATATTCTTTATTTAGATACTATAACTTTGTCTGTGAAAGGAACGAAAATCAAATTGCCTCATCCTGCGTGTTTTGTATTACATAAAATTCTTATATTTACACGACGTCCGAAAAAAGAAAAAAGAGAGAAAGATGTGAAGCAAATAAATATAATGCTTGATCTTTTGAGAAAAGAAAATAAGCTTAATTCCTTAAAAAAAACATTTATTAAGCTTCATCCTAAATGGAAACAAAAAGTTATTAATAATTTAAAATTACTTGGAAAAGATGAAATAATAGATATCTTGCAATAGGGGACGGTTCTGATTAAAATTTTAGGGGATTTATGAAGAAAGTGTCTAGGTGTTCAGCGGGATTTGG
>CAZHQC010000050.1:0-15959 GCA_964534135.1 uncultured Elusimicrobiaceae bacterium
CGGCAAAAGGCGAAGTAGCCAGAGCCATGCTTTATTTTGTGGTCCGCTATTATGATAGAAGTATCAGAGGCGGTTTAAATTACACCGAATTCTGGAAAAACAATGTCGAAATGTTTTTAGACTGGCATAGACAAGATCCTCCAACTTACTTTGAAAGAAAACGAAACAGTCTTATAGAAAACTATCAAGGAAATAGAAATCCTTTTGTAGATGACCCCTCTCTCGCCGATAAAATAGGCGTAACAGTATTCCAATCCCATTAAATATTAAATTTCCACAAAACTAAAAATAAAGATTACTTATGAAAAAAACTGATAAATTCTTGCTTGTATTTGAGATTTGTTTTGCAGTTTTCGTTTTATTGAGTTATATGCTTTTCATAATTGATAAAGGTTGGATACATAGCGTTGAAAATATGGGCAGCGATTTTATTTTTAGGCACTATGTTCAAAAAACCGCCGATAAAAGAATTTTTATAGCCGCCATAGATGGAAAAACCACGAAAGCCTTGGGTTATCCACTTAAGAGAAACTATTATGCCACTCTCATAAATAATTTAGGCAAATTGGGAACCAAAACCATAGGCATGGATATCATGTTCCTAGACCCCTCTAAAGATAATCCTCAGGGCGATAAAATGTTAATAGATGCTGTGAAAAAAAATGGCAATGTTATAAATCTTTTCGCCACTATTATGGGAGAAAACAACCATGTCGAAATAAACCTTCCCTTTTCCGACGAATTTTCAAAATATAGCAAATATATTGCCTCTCCCCATATTCAGACAACTTTAGACGGTGACGGACATCTCAGGAGGATGGCTTTACTTGATGAAAGTGTCCTGCAATCGAACACAATTATAGGAGGAAAAGAGTGCTTAAAAGATAAATGCAAGGGACTGCCTATGCCGAGTTTTGCGGCCGCAATTTACGCTAGCTATAAGAATCTGCATATAAGCAAACTTATTTTCAATGACATAATAAACCTCGGAGAATCTAAATACCTTAATTTTAGAACTCCACGCCACTGGCATACAGATAAAACCGATGGAACAATCTATAAACATATTTCAGTTATAAATATTATTGAAAACAAACTCACAAATGAAGAGAAAAAATTCATAAAAAACGGCATTGCGCTTGTAGGCTCTACCAATTTACGCGCTTACGATCATATACCGTCTCCGTTTACAACAATCTTTCCGGGAATTGAGTTTCATGCCACAGCCATTGATAATCTTTTACATAATGATTTTTTAAAACCTGTGAATATATGGCTCATGCAATTATTTTCTCTTATTTTAATTTTCTCCCCGTTCTTTTTGCGAAAATATTCAATGCCTATCCTTTCTTCGCTGGTTATCATATCAACTCTTTTGATTTTCTTAGGAAATATATATTTATTTTCCAAAGGAATTAGAGGACCTTTCATAATGCCATTGATAAGCTTATGGATTTCATTTTTCGCAGTTACGGGAACAAAGAGCTAATAATTACCTTAATTTTTTTCTGCCTGTGAAATTTTACAGCAGGTCGACGTAGGCGTTTTTTATAAGGTCCTTCTTCCTTATATTAAGAGCTTTCATAATCCGCTCAGCGATATCAAAGCCACTTAACCGTGTTTGATTTTTCTTCAAGCAAACTTCAATTTGTTAAACTTTCAAAATCTTTTTCAATTTATCAACTGCCTTCTTATGCTTATCATCATTCATCTTCGTTAAATTAAATAATTTCCATTTAACAGCGGGCATATCTTTTGCTCCTTCAATATTTAACAAATCCCATTTAGGTTTTTTTTCTTTAAAGGATAAAAGAAACGTTCGTTCATCATCGGTTAATTTTTGAAGGATTTTTTTGAATAGTGTTTTTCTGGCATATTCCAAGTCCTCATATTTGACTTCAAATGATGCCATCCCGGCAAACTCTTTTTCAAAAACCGGTTTCATATCTTTAAAATTCGGTGACAGAAGTTCGGAAATTGGACGGTTATGACTAATAAGATAAACAAGGAACGCTTTGCGAGTTTCGTTTTCGATACCTTCGTTTTGAAGCAATAACATTATGTCAAAAATATCTCGAGGATGTTGGCGGTCAAGAGCCGCACAAATCTTAGAGCCGTAAAGCTCGGCAAATGACAAGGTTTTAACAGTTGCGAATTTTTCAAAAACATCCTCCGCTTTTTCGCAGAGATCTCTTTCCTCGCAATCAAATAAGGCTCCGCGAACAACTTGATTCGGTTCAATCTTGACAATCGCGTTTTGCCTTTTAACAAAGAGCTTTGTAACATGTCCGTTTTTGTCTTCTGTTTTTTCTTTGATTCGCGCGGATGGCAAACTCAAAGAAATTCGCTCGGATATCATTTTTAATTTTCCGCTTATCTCTTGAAGAGTTTTCTCGCGGGAGCTTATCGGCAAATAAACAAGATCAATATCAACGGAAAGACGCGGCATATTCCGCGCAAAAAAATTAATTGCCGTCCCGCCGTGCAAAGCGAAATCAGTATTTTTGGTTATATGCGGAAGAATTGAAATCAAAAGATCCGCCTGTTGATAAAATAAGTTTTTATCCATAGCCCCGTTATTTTGGAACAATTATATTGTATTTGCGGTTGTAATGCCCGTTTTTACAAAGCGCCCTCGTTCCTGTTCCGAAACCAATCTGTTCAAGATTTAATTTATTTACCCAAGTGTGATTATGTTTTTCAGCTAAATACATAAAAAGTCTTTTTGCTTTAATTGAACCGCATTTTTCCAAGAGAGTTTGAACCACGCGGGGACGAAGCGTTGTAAGCCCCTCCATTATATGGTTCAGCTCATCAAAAGACTCTTGCAAAGGAACACCATAACAAAACTCCAAGGCCGCTCTTTCAGGTGAAGACATTTTAATACCATAATTGCCCGTATCATATATTGTCAGCCCCAAAGACATGTCTTTCCCCAAAAAACCCGTCATTACATAATGGATATCTATTCCCCATTTATAGTTTTTAAACCATACCGGAAGTTTTTCATTTTTAAAACCAAAAAGCGTGATTTTTGATTGCTTTAAATTTGCTGGAAGATAATGCGCGTTTCCTTGCAGCTGGAGAGCTGTTTTGCCACCCGGATGAACGGACATATTTAATTGCGTTTGCAGAGCGTAAAGTCCTCCTCTCCACTCAACACTTTCCCGCGCTTTCTTAAAAGCGCCTCGACCAATTCTCTCTATCCAGCCACTCTTAACATAAGTATCGGCTAATTGACGATATACACCCTGTTTCTCAAGCCAAGTATAAACGGCAATAGTGTTTTTTGGCCAATTCCCGATCAAATTGTTTATTATACTTCCATTCTGTCTATCCATAGTAGTCAATTTAGCACAATTTTAAACTAACATCAAGTTTTTCCAGATTGCCTGGGACCGGTAACTGCTACAACCGGCGATTTTTTAGCCAATGCTTTTAATTTTTTTTCAAGAGTTCGTTTAATCATAAAAACACCGTACAAATTGAGAAAACAATTGTCAATTTGTAAGCATTGTCCTAAAAACTTAGCCTTTAACTTTTTTACAAATTATAAATCCAATTTACAATTTGTAATGCTTTCTATATTTAATACCTATTTCTTAAGCCCTTTTTGATGCATTGATATTACTCCAGCCTAAATACGGAAAACTTTATGCAAATGTTATTTTGAGAAATTTTACAAAAGGTCGACGTAGGCGTTTTTTATAAGGTCCTTCTTCCTTATATTAAGAGCTTTCATAATCCGCTCAGCGATATCAAAGCCACTTAACCGTGTTTGATTTTTCTTCAAGCAAACTTCAATTTCAATAAACTTCCCTAAATTTACAACTTCATCAAAATGAATCCGTGTTTGCCCCACAAAAAATACCAATCTTTTTTTCTTAACTATTTTTGTTTTCCCCATTGCTTTTGAAAGCAAACTTTTAAGAGCCTTTACATCAGATGTAGGATAAGTGAAATACTCTGAAGACTTAGGCCCCTTCTCATTACCTCGTTTATAAAAAATAAGATAGTCTTCTTTTGCTTTTTGCTCTCTAAGTTTCAATCTCCCCTCAGGACAATTGGTCGTTTTTTTAGCCATAGGCCCTGATAACGACACTGGCATAGCCTTGAAGAATGTATCTTCTTGAATTAATTTTTCTTCTCGATTAGATAACTTTCGGGCAATCTTAATCTGATTGCTCCAATCATTAGCTCTAGCTTTTATTTCAATATTTGAAGGCATTTATTCTTTAACCATATTAAGAGAACGGCGTAATTTCTCAAGCCTCTTGGGCCCTATTCCTTTCACTCTAAGTAAATCGCCTATACTATTATAAGGACGGCCTGCTATAATTCTTCTTGCCGTAACGGGACCGATTCCTTTAATACTTTGAAGCTCTTGCGAAGTAGCGGTATTAGGATTAAGCAATCCCTGAAGTTTTTTACCCTTCACTATTTCCTTTAATTCGTTATCTTCTTTTCTTTGCTCTGCGCGAAATTCCGCGATTTTATCGGGATTACTTTTTGCCCAAATTCCAATGCGTTTTAACATAGCGGAACTCTCCACATCACGCAAAACTTCAAACATTTCATCTCGCGATAATCCGCCAGGAATTTTCCTTCCTGTGCCGTAAGCTCGAGCATAACCGTTTTCTACGAGCAAAGAAGCCAAATCTTTTCCTTTGGCAGTAGTAACAAAAGCGTAAACGCGGCCTCCCAATGTTCTTCCTAATGCATTCGCAAAAGCGGTATGAATGGTAAAAGGTTTTTCCAAAGCGTTTTTCGTAAAAACTTTTGCTTCTTTTCCAAAATGAATAGTATCTGTGGAATAAGCTAATCCAAAATAACGGGTTTGTTCCCTTATCCTTATAGCATCACTTTTGAAGCTGGCTGAAGTTTCAGGACAATCAACAAAGTACAATCTTAGATGAAGATTTTTTCCATTGGCATATACAAAAAAACTATCTCCATCATTTGAGGTATTATTTATCAATCTAACGTTCTCAAACACTTGTAAATCGGCAGCATATACTGGACAGGAAAATTGCACTAATGCAATTACCCCTATAAATAAAAATCCTAAATTTCTTAATAGTGTTTTTTTTATATTCATTTCTTTGTCCCCCAACTACATAATGTGCCTTTTTTAAAGATTATTTTCACTAAAACTAAAATATTTATTTCCACCAATTATAATATGGTCAAGTAATTTAATATCAACCGTTTCAAGCGCTTTACGAATAGCCTTTGTTATGTTTTTATCTTCTACGGAAGGTTCCAATGAGCCAGCGGGATGATTGTGCGCGATAATAATTCCTACGGTGTGATGATAAAGAGCTCTTTCAACAACCTTGCGCGGGAACACCACTGAACGATTAACTGTTCCGGCCTTAAATGTCTCAATTGCTATAAGCTTATTACGGGTATTCAAAAACAACATTTTAAACTCTTCATCAGATAAACCTTTAAGTGAGGCTTTTAAATAATCAAATACCATCTGAGGTGATGAAATCAAATCCTTATTATGAATACCCTTTTCCATATACAAGATTGAAATATCTTTTAAAAATTTCAAAAGCAAAACGGAATGCTCTGATATATCTTTAATACTTTGAAGCTCTTTTATATCAGCATCCAAAACGCCATTTAATGTTTTGAATTTACCAAGCAATTCTTTGGCTATTGGCTTAGTATCCTTGCGGGCAATGGCATATGACAAAGCTAACTCTAATACTTCATAATCGAGCCATCCATTCATTCCGGATTTTTTATATTTTTCTTTTATTCTTTGACGATGCCCAAGATAACTTGGCTTTTTTAATTCTGTTATTGTTTTCTTAGACATCTTTAGCCCCGGAAAATTAGTTTGAATCTTCTATATTGTTATTCATTAAGTTTTTTATAAACTCTTCTGATTAAATAATCTTTAACCACTTTAGCAAAAGGTTTGTCTTCCATAATTTTATTGAATATGTCCTGATTTTGATCCATGCGATCAACTAATTTATTAAGGAATATATCCTCAAAGCCATATTTAAAATTGTCTATGGTATTGCTTTTCGCTTGCACACCCAACTTTTCATCTAAAATCATTTCTTCTTCAATTTGATCAAAGAACAATCTATCAGCTTCAGTAAAATCTGTTCCAAAACGATCATTAAGCAATTTGATTATTTCCGAAAGCCTGCCAAATTCATCCTTATCTTTTTTTGTCCCTGCTTCAGAAATAGGTTTTATGGTTATCCCGGAATCTTTCTGTAAATTAATATTACCTTCCTTTATTTTTTCAAGACGATAATATTCCATAGAAATTTCATCTGAAAGTTTATATCGCCCATCAGCTCCTCGCTTAGGTAATTTTTTTAATAAGAATCTAGAGTACGCATAAAATTTCTCAAGTTCAATATCATAAAAAGGCATAATCTGAGCTAAAAAAGCATATAATCTGACAAAAACTCCTAAAGTATTGGCAAAATCTTCTCTATGCTCCTCTTCTTTAATATCTTTAAATCTTTCCACCGCCACATCAATAAGCGCATTAAGTTGAGCGTGATCCTGCTTTGTATGAAATTTTTTATTTTTAAAGAAAATTTCACAAAAAACATTAATATCATTTTGCTCTATAACCCTGAAGGAATCAATTTTATTTTTTAAGTCATATAGCTTATTTGGATCGGAAACCTTTTCCATTTGTGTTTGTTCATAATATGGTTGAAAGGCGGCTAAAATATCATCACGGTTATTTACAAAATCTAAAACGAAAGTATCCTCTTTGCCTGGACAAACTCTATTAAGACGGCTTAAAGTTTGAACCGCTTTCACTCCGTCAAGCCTTTTATCAACATACATAGTATGTAGTAATGGCTGATCAAATCCCGTTTGATATTTTTCAGCCACAAGAAGAATTTGATATTCAGATGAGTCAAATTTTTTAGGCAATTTTTTTTCACTAAAATCATTTATACCAGCCTCAGTGTATTCGGGCGGCATTTTGTCAAGCAAAACAGTTCCGGAAAAAGCCACTAAAGCTTTTATATTTGAATAATTTTTCTCTTTAAGATACTTGTCGAAGGCTTGTTTATATCTTACAACATGCTCTCTGGATGAAGTTACAACCATAGCCTTGGCCTTGCCTCCTATTTTACTCATTGTTTTCTGCCTAAAATGTTCAATTATTACTTCAGTTTTTTGGGCTAAATTATAGGGATGTAGCGAAACAAATCTGGCAATGGCAACGGCGGCTTTTTTCTTATTTACATCAGGATCATCTTCAATTTTTTTTGATAATTCAAAAAAAGTCTGATAAGTTGTGTAGTTTTGTAAAACATCAAATATAAACCCTTCTTCAATTGCTTGCCGCATAGAATATAAATGAAAAGGAATAGGAACTCCGTTTATATCCTTTTGTCCGAACATTTCAAGGGTCTTGGATTTAGGAGTTGCCGTAAAAGCGAAAAAACTTAAATTTGCTTGAGGCCCTCTCTGAATCATCGATTTTTGTATTTCATCTTCCGCATCATCTTCGCTTCCTTCTGTCCATTTGTTTTTACTGTCAATACTAAGCCTCTCACCACCTTCAAGTTTTTGCCATTCTTTTCCCGGTTCCTTAAAACTTGGAATATCAATGACAGTTAAAGCGTCTTTCATTTTTTTGGCGGTTTCTCCACCTTGAGAGCTATGAGCTTCATCCACTATAATGGCATAATTTCGTTTGGGCAAATCCTTGATTTTATCAAGTACAAAAGGAAATTTTTGCAATGTGGTTATAATAATATTTGTTCCGCTTTTAAGGGCTAAAGCCAATTGATTGGAGTCCTTGTCTATTTTCTGAACAACACCTAGTTTATGCTCAAACTGAAATATTGTATCTTGCAATTGTTGATCCAAAACAATACGATCGGTAATTACAATAACAGAATTAAATATTCTTTTATCTTCCTTACTATGAAGTCCCGAAAGATGATAGACAAGCCAAGCTATGGAATTACTTTTCCCACTACCCGCTGAATGTTGAATAAGATAATTTTTCCCCGGGCCGTTTTCAAAGGCGTCTTTAGTAAGTTTCCTAACACAATCCAATTGATGATAACGCGGAAAAATCATTGTTTCTTTTTTGATTTTTTTATCATCAATAACTATTTCCTTAACTTCAAGATGCATAAATCGTCTTAATATTTCTATCAAACTGTCTTTATTTAAAACTTCTTCCCACAAATAAAAGGTTTTATGTTTGTTCTCTACAATAGGATTACCTGCCCCTTTATTTACACCTCTATTAAAAGGCAGATAGCGAGTTCTCGCTCCCTGTAAACGAGTAGTCATATAAACTTCATCGGTATCAACGGCAAAATGAACTAAAGCGCGTTTCTTAAATTGAAACAATAATTCTTTTTCATCCCTATCGTATTTATATTGTTTTTTTGCATTTTCAGCATTTTGCCCGGTAAACTGATTTTTCAATTCAATGGTGGTAATGGGCAAGCCGTTTAGAGACAAAAGCATATCAATAGAACTTTCATTCTTTGCACTGTAATGAACCTGTCTTGTAACGGTTAAAATATTCTGATTATAAAGTTTTTGCGTTTCTGGATTAAGTCCGCTTACAGGTTTAAAATAGGCAAGTTTAAATTTCTTTCCATAATCTGAAAAACCTTTGCGTAAACAATCAAGCATGCCTCTTGTTTCAAGTTCTTGATTTAAGCGATATAAAAATTTCTTTTCAACTTCAGCGCCATGGATTATGACAAGTTTCTCCCATTCCTTTTTTTGAGTGTTTTTAATAAAAGTTAAAAGAATTTCCACATCTAAAGCGAGTTCTCGATTATATTTTTCAGGATCGCCTTTAATGTATCCGCCATTCTTAATTAAATTTTCTTCTATCAATTCTTCAAAAGCTTTTTCTGTGGTTTGCTTATTCATATTTATCCCTTACTTTATTTAATTAAATATTTGTTGTGAAATTTTCAACTTCTTTGCAGATTTTTTGTATGCCATATTATTGGGGAAAATTAATAATTCTTCTCCCATTCTATTTGATGTGTTCTGCGACAGATTATAAACCAAACATTTATAATTATCATACAAAGACCGTATGAATGTTTGATTATCATACGAGAGCATCCATTTAACATTAAAATTATGTAAAGTTTGTGAAAGTTTTATATGGTCATCTCTTTTGTAGGCATTCATATAAAGTTTTGAACCTTTTTCATAATAAGGAGGGTCTAAATATACGAAAGCATCTGTAAGCTGTTTTTTGTTATTATTAATAAAAACCACCCCATCAAGATTAGATACTTTAATTCTATTTTTATATCGGGCGATTTTCTTTATTTTTTCGATTAAACGAATCTTATTAAACCTCGCATCTATTTTATAGTTCCCATTCTGTTTTATACCACCAATAACACCACCTTTGATTATCCCTGAAATATTAGTTCTATTTAGAAAAAAAGTAGACTTTGCCAAATCAAAGCGAGTAGATTTTGAATAGTTATTTTGGATCTCTTTCATCTCCGTCCAAGTTTTAATATTGATCTCGACATTATATATCCACTCACAAAACAATTCCGTATCATTTAAAATTGTTTTCCAAAATGCATAAATTGATCTATCCAAATCATTAATTAAAATATTATCCACATACTCTTCAAATAAAAGTCGTAATGCTAATCCCGAACCCCCGGCATAAGGTTCAGCATAAATTTGACCATACAACTTATTTTCATCAATCAACTTTGACACAAAATCAAATATACAATTTTTGCCTCCAGGATATCTCAAAGGACTATAATTCATTTATACTTCACTCCTTGAAAAATGAATTTTCAATATTTTTGCAATAATCTGAGATAAATGTATAACCGAACTCATTGAAACGCAAATCGAACCATGTGCAAATTTTCCTAAAAATGCTTCGACATTTTCTGCTTCAAGTATTTTTTTTGTTCCAGAATCAACGGATAATGTGTTTTTATCTTTTTGAAGAGATTTATTTTTTAGTACCTTAAGATATTTTTTATATAAATTATCTTTTTTGTTATCGTCTTTAAAATATTCTCTCGCTGCAACATCAAGAATTAATCGCAAAGAAAATCCCAATATTTCAGCATATCGCTCTTTGTTACTATCCTTTCTTCGTAAATCATCTATATCGCAAATATCAAGATAAAGGTCATTAACACCTCCTTTTTTTAAATATAACCTCTCACCGAATATTTCTTCATCAAAAGAATTTCTACGTCTTGTGCGTTTGGGTGTGTCAGTTTTTTGTTTTTCATCATTTGTTGATTGAGTTATTCCTAAGCAATCATTTAAAAATTTTTGTTGATCTTTTTTATGATAAACCTTGGTAACGGTTTTTTTCCCTTTTAAATTGTCAAAAACCGTTTTTAAATTTTTTTTATCAGAGAATTTATATGTTCCAGAATTATCTTTTGTAATGCCTAAGGCCTTTTTTCCAACGGAAGATTTTAATAATCGGTCAAACGTCGTTTTATTCATTTTGGAAGCTTCTACAGATGAAATATCTCCAGTTTTAATCAAAGAATCAATAGCTTGCATACCAATAGACTTTACACTGAGAAATCTATCTTTCTGTACAGAATCCCAATTGACCTTGCCTTTTCCATCTAGTTCACCTTCATGTTCAATTTCCAGCCAATGCTTAATATTTTTCCTGGAAGAAAAAACAACACAATCAACTTTATCAATCTGAGTATCATATTTTTCTAATATTTTTTTGAATTTTTTATGTAGCTTATGCCCCTTTATCAAATCTGGAGTTTCTAAAATTTTTAAAGCAGTCATCCTTCTATTTCCATCTCCATCCACAAAACGATTCCCATCTTCAAAAACAATAAATCTTCTGCTTGGATTTAAACCATATAAAACAATATCTTCGGCGAGTTTATAAAGTTTATCGCCCTGCTCGTTAAGCATTGCCAATATAGCTTCACGTTGATTTTTTACTGGTACAAAACGCGGGTTCTTCTGATCAAGAACAATATTAGAAATACTAATTGATCTAAATCCCATTTTTTTTATCATATTTATTCCTCACATCAATTTTTCCGGTTACGACTTCAGATATTAAAGCGGTTCTGTATTCCTTCAGTAATTTAATTAATTTCTTTTCACTATTTAGTTGATTGTCAATTTGCGAGGTTTTTTTGTCAAGATAATTTGCAATTTGTTTTTGTTCTAAATAAGGTGGTAATAAGACAGGCAATCGTTTTAATAACTCTTGAGCTAATGATGCCCGAGTAACAATATTCATTTCTTTCGTGAAAAACTTTTGAGTAATATTATTTCTAAAATAATATTTAGAAAATTCCTTAATTATTCCTTTTACAGAGGGTCTAAATCGTATAAGAAATCCTGAAAAAACAGCATCTTGGATTTTTTGCAGACATATTGACGCTATTCCTATTTCCTCTATTGTTTCCGATGTTCGTGTAAAAAAGACATCCCCTTCTTTTACAGACATCTTTCCCTTTTCGTCTTTCGATGACTGAGCTAACCCCTTTACAATTCTCGGCAAAACCATATTATTATAGACATCTCCATAACTCAAAAATGGATATCCTGAACCAAAGTATTCAGCACCTTTACTTATCCCATTTTGAAATTGACCTAAATATCTCAATTTCTTTAACTCCCACTGTTTAGGTATTTTACCAAGCCATTCAATGCCGGAATCTTTAAGTTTAACATTGGGATCAATCCCACGAGTAACGACATTATTTATAACTGCAATTCTTTCCTCTTTTAATAACTCAATTATTTTTTCTTTTTTTCTAATTAAATCATCAATCTGAGCAGTTTTTTTATCAAGGTAATCAGCAATAGTTTTTTGTTCGTCTATTGGAAGTAAAACAATGCGAGAGTTACTTAATGCGTAATTGCTCAACCCATATCGAGTAACTCCTTTAGCTTCCACTTTATATTGGTAATTAAATGCGTTTCCAGATAGTATCCAGAAAAGAAATTTACCATTAAGTATTTTAACAATAGGTTTTATTTGGGCTAAATGATATCCACATAGCAACTTATCCTCTGACTCAGCAACATAAGCAGGAACTGCTATATCATCCCATGACTCTGAATCCTTTGTAAGAATAACATTTCCTATGTTTAACCGAAATTTTCGAATTTCTTCTTTAGATGCTGTAGCATTCATAAAGTTCAATTTTAACGTTATAAAATCATTGTGATACACATCGACATAATTACATAATCTGACACCCTCTTCATTTTTTTCAGATTTTTTATTAACATTGCTAAATCTAATACTTGTATTAAATTTCATTTTTTTAACGTTCCAATGTTTAGGTATTTTACCAAGCCATTCAATGCCGGAATCTTTATATTCGGGATATAACTTTATTTTTCCTTTGATTTTTACCTTTTGGCTCATATTAGTATCAGTAGCTTTTTTGTGGCTCATTTTTCTTAAAATACGAGCCATAAAGTATTTTGTAGCTCATTTTATATGTTCAATTATCCAATTATTTTCAATAACTTATCAAAAGCCAGTACTTCAGCTCTTCTACCTGAAGCTTTTATAATGGAAGAAAGTATTCCTTTTTCCTTTAATTTTATAAGCACTCTTTTCGCAGTTGGCCTTGGAATTTGAGAAATATTGATAAATTCAGAAGTGTTGAATATCGGTTTTGTAAAAATAGCATCTAATATTTTTATACCGTATTGAGAATGGGTGACTTCTGTAATCCGTTCTTTTTTTATCTCATATAATGCAAGAATAGCTTTTGCCTTAATGCTATTTGTTTTTGACTGTTCAATTATAGCTGTAAGAAAAAATTTAATCCAGTTATTCCAGTTATTATCTTCACTTATAGCATTTAGACAAGAATAGTATTCATCTCGATTTTTTTCAAGATATTCACTTATATAAAACATGGGATATTTAAGGACCTGTTTTTCAAAGAGAAACAAGGGAATCAATATTCTGCCAACCCTTCCATTTCCATCAAGAAATGGATGTATAAGTTCAAATTGCGCGTGAATAAATGCCAATTGAACAAGCCTGTCTTTTTCATCATAATGAATATATTTTTCAAAATTAAAAAGATGTTCCATCATACCTAAAGGCGCCGGTGGAATAAAAATAGCATCTTCAATTTTTGAACCAAGGCGACCTATAAAATTTTGTATGCTGCGAAATTCTCCTCGCGCCTTATCTCTACCGCGTACACTGTTCAATAGAATGCCATGAATTTCTTTAACAAGGTTAAGTGTTATAGGTTTTTTATCAAGATATTTAATCGCATGATCTAAGGCCTTACGATAATTAATTATTTCTTGTATATCATTATATTTTTCCGTATGAACTTTTGGAGATGCTTCATAGGCAAGAACCTCATGCAAGGAGGCTTGTGTTCCCTCTATCTTTGAAGACAAAACCGCCTCATTTGTTGTTAAGGGTGATAGAAGGACTCTGGGGTTTATAATACTTTGTAAAATCCCATCATATCTTGCCAGTTCAGCATTGGCGCTTCCAATTAATGTTATAAATTGAGTCCAATCGAGGGAAATAGGTAAGGATTGAGGAAGATATGGAATTTTCATTTAAGGACTTCCTCTAATAATCCTTCAGCTTCTTTTTCGAGAGCCAAGATATCTTTTTGTATTTCTTGAAGACTTCTAAGGGGTTTATATTTATAAAACTCTTTGGTAAAATTTATTTCATAACCGACCTTGTCTTTGGTCCTATCCATCCAGGCGTCCGGAACATGAGGTAAAACCTCTTTTTTGAAATATTCTTCTATGTTGTCGGTTAATGGAATGTTTTCACAATCTCGAAGCTCAGAATCGGCTTCATATTTTCCTTCTTTATTTTTACAAATATCGGCGGTTTCATCTCGCTCCGATAAAGAGTTTATAAGAGCTTTCAATAAGGGAGCCTTTAAATCAATTGAAGATAATTTGAAATTATCTTTCAAAATTTTTATAAATTCTTCACGATTTTTATAAATCTTATTTGATTTAATTTTTAGAAGTGTTTCCCTAATTTCGTTTTGAACTTTTTCTCCCTCCTTAATTTCTTTCAAACCTTCCTTTCCTTTTTTCTTTGATTGTGAAAGATTTGCAAAGGCGGATTCTTCATCAAGAAGTTTTATCCGCTCATCTGAAAATTGAAAATTAAGCCGCAGGGGTCTTTCAACCGTAACGCGAGTATAAGCAAAATAATTATTTGAGAATATTTTGGAATATTCTCCTTTTTTAAAATCGCCATATATATTAGTTATTTTTACTATTTGGTCTTCACTTATTTCTTTTCGCTTATTGCCGAGACTACGTGACATTTTTTCAAAGAAATTGACAGCGTTTATAAATTGAATTTTACCTTTTCTGTTTTTTTCTTTACGATTGGTTACAATCCATATATAAGTTGAAATGCCGGTATTATAAAAAAGCTGATCGGGCAAGGCGACAATAGCCTCAAGCATGTCATTTTCAATAATCCATTTTCTAATTTCACTTTCACCGCTTCCCGCGCCTCCTGAAAAAAGAGGAGAACCGTTAAATACAATGGCAAGCCTGCTTCCGCCATTTTCAGGTTTCATTTTAGAAATCATATGCTGAAGAAATAGAAATGATCCATCGCTTATTCTTGGCAAGCCCGCGCCAAAGCGTCCGGCAAAACCCAGCTCTTCCGCCTCTTTAACAATTTTGTCTTTAATCTTTTTCCATTCAACGCCAAAAGGAGGATTTGAAAGCATATAATCAAATTTTTCATTTTTAAAACCATCGACAGTAAAAGAATTTCCGTATTTTACATGTTCGGTATCCTGCCCTTTTATCATCATATCCGAATTACAAATGGCATATGATTCAGGATTAAGTTCTTGTCCGAAGACTCTCAAATCCGCATCCGAATGCAAATTACGCAAATATTCTTCAGCGACTGAAAGCATTCCTCCTGTTCCACAGGCGGGGTCATATAAAGTTTTAATAATTCCCGGTTTAGATAAAATATCGTTATCATTGATAAATAAAAGATTAACCATTAACCGTATAACTTCTCTTGGAGTAAAATGTTCTCCTGCGGTTTCATTTGAAAGATCGGCGAATTTCCTTATAAGTTCTTCAAATATATATCCCATATCTATATTTGAAACCTTATCAGGATGTAAATCTATTTCTTCAAAACGTTTTAAAACTTGATAAAGCAAATTAGATTTATCAAGTCTGTCAATTTCTTCCTTAAACTCAAAATGCTCTATAATGTCACGGGCATTTTTTGAAAATCCATTTATATAATCTTTTAGATTAGCGGCAATATCACTTGAATCTTCCGACAATTTCTTAAAATCATATCGGCTTTTATTAAAAAAGGAAAACCCAGATCTCCGTAAAAGAACCTTTTCCGTCGCTTCGGGTTTCAAACTTTTCACACTAGGAAGAGCTGACAAAACTTTTTCTTTGTTTTTTTCTAAAACACAGTCCATACGGCGTAAAACTGTCAAAGGCAATATTATTTTTCCATATTCAGATTGTTTATAATCTCCTCTTAGTAAATCCGCTATACTCCAAATAAAATTTGCATGTTCTTTAAAATTGTTTGGCATCTCATCTCCGTATAAATTACCCCGTGGAATTCATTGAATTCCCGGGACTAAAGTCCTTGGAATCTTTCAAAGTGTAACAAGTTCACTTTACAGGCAGATTCCTAAGGGAAAATTTAAATTTGTTTAACCCCAGTTGATTATATTTATATATTACAAAATATATAGAGGTTTCCTTATGCAAAGGCTCTGGGGTAATTCGGAAGTATCTTAATAGGGTGGGACACTTTCTTCCCTCTTAAGCCCAAATCAAAAAAATTCTGTAAGTCTGTAAGGGAGCGATTTCTGAGGTTTAGTCTTGAGAGCAAAATTTATGAGGGCATTTCACTGAAACGACGAGGATGTTTGAGGGAGAAAACATTGTTTTCGACTGAGTTCCGCAGT
>CAZHQC010000051.1:0-15869 GCA_964534135.1 uncultured Elusimicrobiaceae bacterium
AATTCAAAAAAGAAAGCTGTAACTACAGTTTGACAACACAGTTGCTGTGGGTTTTTAATTATATGACCGGTGGATTTTCCGCCAGCTTCGGAACACTGCAGGATAGAAACTCGAGAACTTGGCCGTCTGATACGCATAGCGCTTGATACGGCACTGGCACAGCCTTGTGTCCATAGCAGTCCTTTGAAAGTCCAGTCCACCCACTCAAAAGACATAGCTTTTACCCTCAAACATCCTCGCTGTTCATAGAAGAATTCGCTGCAAATCCTTGCTCAAAAAACCAATATCGTTCGCGCAAAACCTTTATCACAATCCATCCTTATTTTATTAGATAGCCCAACCCTATTTAAGATGCATCCGAATTACCCTACCATCTGCTTGCGAAGCGTATTTTTATAGTGGCGCTTATAGCGCCAAAGTAGGTGGTAGGGTTACCCGACCTAAATAAGGAAATTTTAAAATTTGAAAGTTTTGAATATTGCGGGATTCTTTTTTGAAAATAAGAGCTTGCCGAAAAGAGATAATAGGGAAATTCCAAGTATCATAAACGGAATGCCTATTATGGCTCCGATAATAGTTGAAGTCAATAGAAAACCAAATAGCGTAAGAACTATTCCCACTAGCAATATTACGCCCATAATTTTATATTTCATTATGGAAAAGGCTTTTTTGGAAGACCGGGGTGTGCCGGCGCGGGTTCTTCTTTTATTATTTCGTTCACGGTTAGATGTTCTATCTCTTGAAGTATTTTGATTTCGAGAGGAGCTTTTTCCATCATCGACTATTTCAGCTTCTACGAAGTTGTCGTCTGAGGGTTTTTGATATGGTTTTGTTTCTTTTTGAATTTCCATTTTTTAGTTTTCCAATAGAGTATGCCATTGTTCAGCTATTTTGCCAATTTTAAAATCTTCCGCTCTTTCATGTCCTTTATTTGAATAATCTTGCATTATTTTAGTGGAATTTAATTCATTGTTTATAGTTTGTATCCAAATATTTTTAAGAGTGTTATTTTGTTCATCAGGATTGGAAAAAGCGGGCATAAGAATTCCGTAGTCGCCAAATTCAAGCAGATTTGTTTTTTTATTAAAATCGGTATTTGGCGCCAGTATTTCTCTCGGACCGGATGCGCAGTCGGAAGAAATTATTGGCGTCCCGCATATAAGGGCTTCAAGTAGAACATTTGGAAGGCCTTCCCAAATGGATGTTGAAATAAGTAATTTAGCGCGAGCTACATATTTATGAGTGTTTTCTTTAAAGCCTAAAAAATAGACATCATAATCAGCGGTCATCCCTGTTTTATTTTTAATATCAAAAACTCTGAGGTTATTTTGCGCGGCTAACTGTATCAGTCCCTCTTTTTGTTCACCTTCGCCTATAAACACAAGTTTTAAATCTTTTTCAGTAAGCGCGGAAAAAATTCGGATAAGATGCTTCTGACCTTTTTGCGGGCTTAGGCGGCCTATATTTATAATTACAGGATGATCAAAGACTTTGTTTTCATCTTCCGTTAAATCTTCTTTTGATTTTTTGAGTATCGCTTCAATATTATAACCGTTATGAATGATTTTTATTTTTTCCTCGGGAATTTGAAAGTTTTCAATCAAATCATTTTTTACGCCTTTGGAATTCGCAATTATAATATCTGCTTTAGGATAAAGTATTTTAATCAAGGGTTTTATCAAAAGAGCTTTTATTCCGGAAAATTCTTTTGAGGGTTGAGTGCGTTCGGCTATTATGACTCGGTGTTTAGTTTTCCTTTTAGCCAGTATATTCGTAAAGTTGGCTCTTTCCATAAAGGATATAACCGTATCCGAGCTTTGAATATATTGACTGAGCTTTTTTGAGTATAAAGGAAGAAAAAGGGTTTTATAAATGGAGCTTGTTTTCTGATTATGATTTGACAGGAGGATTGTATTCTCAATTTTAACGGCGAAATCTATCTGATGCTCTAAAGTCAAAACATTTTTAAATTCCAGTTTTGAAATTAAAAGAGCTGCTTGCTTTTCAGCTCCGCCTGAAAAAAATGAATTTATCAGAATAGAATTCGCCATGCTATAAAATTATCGCCTTCGCTATTTCAATTATAATAACATTCCTGCAAAAGTAGCGGTTAAGAAACATGCCAAACTGCCGGCTAAAACCGCATAGAGCCCAAGCTTTGCAAGGTCATGTCTTCTGTCCGGGGCTATGCCGCCGATACCGCCAATTTGTATGGCTATTGAAAGAAGATTGGAAAATCCGCATAAAGCATAAGAAGCTATGGTTATAGATCTTTCGCTTAAAAGTCCGGGGTTTTCCTTTAAAAATGTAGCCATATTAAAATAAGCCACAAATTCATTTAGAATGGTTTTTTGACCCATCCAATTTGACACATGAAGAACTTCTCCCGAGGGTACGCCCATAATCCAGGCTAAAGGCATGAAAATCCAAGAAAGAATTTTTTCAAGACTTAAAGAACCGAAGCCCACAAAATCGCCCGCATAACCTACTAAGAAATTAGCTAAAGCCAAAAGTGACATAAAAGCGATTAAACAAGCCGCGACATTTAAAGCCAGTTTAAGGCCGAGTATAGCGCCATTAGCAGCCGCATCTATCACATTCGCATCATCTATTTGAAGATGCATTTTTACAATGCCCATTGTTTTAGGCACACCGGTTTCAGGCAATATCATTTTTGCCATTACTAAAGCTGCGGGAGCGCTCATTATGGATGCTGCAAGTAAATGTCCGGCTATATTAGGGAGAAAGTCTTTAAGTATGCCGACATAAGCCGCCATTACGCCGCCGGCGATAGTTGCCATGCCGCCGGTCATTATGGCCAATAATTCAGATTGTGTCATACTAGAGACATAAGGCTTAATAACAAGAGGGGCTTCAGTTTGACCTACAAATATATTGGCGCTGGCTGAAAGAGACTCGGCGCCTGATATGCCCATAAATTTAGCCATTATTTTGGCAAAGAAAACCATAAATTTCTGTATTATTCCCAAATAATAGAGCACGCTCATAAGAGATGAGAAGAAGATGATAGTGGGGAGAACTTGAAAAGCGAAAATAAAACCCAGAGAGTCATTGTTTATCAAACTTCCGAAAAGAAATTTGGCTCCTTCATCTGAAAATGAGAGTAGCTTAATTATAACGTCATTCATGAATTGAAAAAACGTCTTTCCCGGAGATGTTTTTAAAATTATTAAAGCAAAAACAAATTGCATTAGAACTCCAACACCAATTGTTTTCCAATTTATTTTCTTTTTATGTTTGCTAAAAAGCCATGCTATTCCCAAAAGAACAAAAATTCCAAAAAAGCTGATTAATTGTGGCGGCATATGATTCTCCAATGTATTAAAATAAAATTTAAAATTTATCTAACGCTCTGTAATGTTCTAATTATATAATAAATACAGGGCACAACGAATAGTTTTAGAGTTTAAGAATAATTGAGTAAACTAGGCAGTCCTTTTATAGCGCAGTTTTTTTGTTAAGTTGGTTTTTTTATCTCAATTCTGAACTGGTTTTAGAATATTCCTCTGACTTTTCCAGTTACAAGGGAAAGGTCTAAAAAATAAAGAGGCTCGCCGGTTTTAGAATTTTTCCAAGAGGCGGAATCTTCCGAATTATCCCTATTGTCACCCATCACAAAAAGATATCCGACCGGAACTTTTATCGGCCCCAGATTATCTCCTTTTAATATTTCATTTTCTCTTGTGTATTTCACATAAAATTCAAGCTGAGGTTCGTTATTGAGATATACTTTTTTATTTTCCAATTGGACAGTATCACTTGCAATGGCAATAACTCTTTTGACGGAGTCATGATTATCCTTTATCGGAGACTTAAATGAAATGACCTCGCCTCTAAGGGGAGTTCTGGTTTTATAAGTAAATTTATCCAAGAAAAGTCTTTGGCTTTTATAGAGAGTGGGTTCCATGGATTCGCTGGCTATGTAAATGGGTTCTACAATATATTTTCTTGTTATTCCTATCACAGCGAGTGTGATGGCGACTATTACAATTATTCTGGCAATACTTGTATTCATTGGATTTTAACCGGTAATTTACCTTGAGGTAATAGTTCCCCTAAAATGATTTTTGCCGCCGCACTCATAGTTGTTTCAGTTATGCCATAAGTTGCCATCACGGTTTTGGCATTTTTAAAATTGGAGATATCATAGGGGCTCATTTGGCTTATCAAAATGGATGGCTTATCTGTTTTAAGGATGGATTTAATAATTTTCAATTGATTTTTATTTTGTTTTGCCGACCATTGGAAACTGCCAATAATGATAATGTCATATTTTTCAATATATTCTTTAATCTTTTTTAGGTCCCGGGAGCTTGGTTTTATATCGAATTTATATTGTTTAACATTCAGGCCATGGCGATAAAGAGTTTTATAAAGTTCCAAAGAGCTTGTATCAAATCTGTGAGGGGAAAATAGGATAATAGCTATTTTATCTTGATATTGATATTTTTTAAACGGCAAAAGATTTTCACTGTTTCTAACCAGAGTTACGGCTTTTTCCGATAATTCCCGCGAAACATTTATATAAGCTTTATCAAAAGGGGATGTGATTGTTTTCGCTTTAAATAAATTATATTTTTTCTTACAGCTTAGAACTTTGTCAAAAGCGGCATCTATTCTTTCTTTTTTCAGTTTTCCTGTTTTTACGGCTTTTAAAATTTCAGTTTTTGTTTTATTGAAATCACCTTTCCCGATTAAAATATAATCCGCTCCGGCAGAAAGAGCCTGAACCGCGGCTTTAGCTATGCCTTGTTTCGAAGTTATGGCTTTCATATCCATACTATCGGTAATTATCATACCTTTAAAGTTTAAAGTTTTTCTTAATAAGTCTTCTATAAGAATTTTAGATAAAGTGGCCGGATATTTTTTGTCTATTGCGGGATAGAGAATATGGGCGGTCATTATAGCGGGGACTTCCGTTTTAATAGCCATTCTAAAGGGCGCGAGGTGAATTTGATTCAGTTCTTGAGAGGATATCTTTAAGACGGGCAGGGTTTTATGAGAATCTGAGACTGTGGCGCCATGACCGGGAAAATGTTTGCCTACGGATATTATTTCACTTGCCTTTAAGCCGTTTATCAGGGCTTTGCCTATTTTTGAAACAAGAGCGGGGTCATCGCCGATAGCTCTTATGCCTATTATGGGATTTTTAGGATTTGTGTTTACATCCAGAACCGGTCCGAAGGCCATATTTATTCCGGCTCTTTTTAATTCTTTGCCCGCCAGATAAGCTAAAGAGGCTGCAAGAGTTTCATCATCCGCCGCTCCCATCATTATATTTGTAGGCAGTTCCAAAAGTCCTAATGTGGTGGGAGCGTACACACTGCCGCCTTCATAGTCAACCGCTATAAAAAGCGGAATTTCACATTTATTTTGGTGAGCGAGTTTTTGGAGATTATCAGTAATATCTTTAGTATTTTTTAGTGAATAAGAGCCCCATTGGAGTTGAATGCCTCCTACGCAGTTTTTTACAGCTTCAGATGTCTTATCGATATTTCCGGTATCGGCTGAAATCATCAGAAGTTGAGAAATTTTTTCTTCAAGATTATAAGTTTTAACAGGTTTAGCTATACCCACTGGAATTGTTTCAGCAAAGCCATAGATAGGAGATATAAATAAAAGCGTTAAAATAATAATTAATTTCATAGTTGCTAGGTTATTTAGGGATAAGTTAATTCGGCAAAAAAGCGCTTTACTTAAACTTAAAACCTTTTTCCGAAGCTTGTTTGCGTATGGCATTTATAACCGCTTTTCCCATGGTAGAGGGAGTTGAAGTATTTTCTCTTTCTTTATCGGCAATATATTTTTTCCGCTCTTTTTGAAGTTTCAAAATTTCAGTTTTAACTTGTTTTCTTTCCAAAAGTTTCTTTTCAATTTCTTTTTTACGTTCTTTTTTACTTAGCTTTTTTAATTCTTCAGGAAGTTGTCCTTCTTTTATATCCTTTTGTTCTATTTTTCCGGTTTCAAGAGCTGATATTAAATCCCAGGAGGAGATAGCTTCTGATTCTTGAGCTTTATTAAATATTCTTTCACTCATAACAGCTTTAGACGGAGCGGCCAAAGTATCAAGTTTATGTTTTCTTTTAAGGGCCTTTTTTCCGCCTCTGCCATAAGCCATATAGGTGGTATTTAAGCGGCGATTGAGATTGGATAATTCTATATCTTGAGGCGTTTCTATTCTAGCGACAGAGGCGGTTTGATTGATATTTGTATATTCACTCATGGCAAGTTCGGCTGCTTTTTTCCACTGCATAGCCATACCCGCTTGCTTGGTGCCACAGAAGATGGTATTTACGAAGATGCCTTTCTTTTTAGCGTTAGAAATGGCATCTCTGAAATCAATGGGGCCTTGCGTGAAGGCTTCATTGCCGGCTATAAAAATAACCTTATAGACATCGTCTTTTTTAGACCATTTAAGATTTTTAACGGTTTTATTTATGGCTTCTCCGCAATGTTCTTGACCGCCATTTGTTCTTAAAGCAAATAATTCTTCCGCCACTTCATCTAAATCTCTCGTGAAAGATAAAATTTGTTTTACAAAACCGTCTTCTTTTGAAAGGCGGGAATTCCCATATTCATAAAGCGCTACTTGAACAGCTGGGTTATCTCCATCTTTTTCACTTGAAGTAAGCTCATTAACAATACTCCAAAGTTGGTTTTTTGTCTGGTTTATCAATCCGTTCATACTGCTTGAAGTATCCAAAAGCATGGCAATCTGAACTAGGGATTTTCCATCGTAATTTCCATTATTTGAATTATTAGCGGCAGTTCCAGTATCTTTCCAGGTTTTTTTAATTACTGCGCTTGCAGCCGATAATATTTTTGCGCTTTCAGTTTCTATAATTCTGGCGTTTATTTCAGTTTTTGAATTTTTTAAATCATTTAAGGTGCCGGAAGCGATAGCGTCCACGCCTAAAAGTTTTCCTATTTTTTTAGCGGTCTTAGTATCAATGGCCCCGGAAGCTCCAAGTTTTAATTCTCCCATTATTTTCTTTAGGAGATTTCGCTCTATAAGCACCAACTTTTTATTTTGAGCCAATATGGTGGTCAGTCTTTCTTGTATTATCATTGGACCTTGAGACTTTCGTCCATCGGTATAATTAAAATCCAAGACAGCTATTTTTAATTGCGAATCCGTTTTAAGGCCTTTTTGTAGTTTGCCCGCGAGTTTCTCGATAGGTCCTGCCATAGCGGTTGAAGTGATTAAGGAAAGTATAAAAAGAAGTATTATTTTTTTCATTGGTTTATTCCCACCTGTTTAATTAATTTATCACTTAAGGATACATAAAGAGACTAAGATAAGTCAAAAAATCAGGGAGAGAATTTTTAGGCCTTCTTGATTATAATGTGATATATAACTAAAATTGTATTATATAGCATGTAAAATATTTTTCTGGTAAATTAAGGGGTAATGAAAATTTATGAAATTTAAAATATTAGCGGGGTTTTTAATTCTTTCAGTTTTTTCGGTTTTTCTAATTTCTTGTAATAATAAGGCTGCAAATAAAGGTCATGTTCACACCAAGTTTATATTGGGCGTACAGTCCCGGATAACGGTCTTTGGAGCCAGTGCGGAAAAATCAAAATATATCGCTGATACCATATTTGCCGAATGGGATAGGATAAGCAAGGATTTTAGTTTTAGTGAGCCCTATAGCTATATTTCCGATGTTAATGCGCACGCCTATGCGAAACCGGTTAAAATAAATGATGAGTTATATGAATTACTAAGGCAATCGGTGAATTATTATAACCTTACAGACGGAGCTTATGATATTACTTTTGCGCCTCTTTGGCCTTTGTGGAAAAAGGCGGCGGCTTCAAAAAAACTTCCGGCCGATGAAGATATTAAAAAAGCAATTAGCAATATCGGTTTGAACAATGTTGAAGTGGATCCCTATGATAAAACAGTTAAATTCAATAAACCCGTTCATATAAATGTGGGAGGAATATTGCGCGCGCATTGTTTGAGACAGGGGGAGAGAATTTTAAAAGGAATAGAAGGGGATTATTCCATAGAGCTTAAACTTGGCGGTTATGTTCTGGCTCACGGTAACCATAATTGGGACTATCCCGTTTATGACCCGTTTAATAAAGAAAAAATTATAGGGAAAATATGTTTTAAAAATGGTATTGTGGTTTCTTCTTCCGGTAGAGATCATTTTGTGAAAATTGAGGGGAAACTTTATTCTCATATACTGGATCTAAAAACAGGGTATCCTTTAAAGGATTTTTCAAATTTAATAGTTTATTTCCCCAATATTGACGATCCTGAGTTTATTCCTTCCGTAGTCCTATCGCTTATGGGTAAGAGTAAGGCTTTTAGTCTTTTGTCAGCGGCTAAAAATAGTATGGGAGTATGGATAGACGGCAGAGGGCAGATATATACTTTGGAAAATAAAGAAAGCCAAGCCAAATGGTCTAAGACTAAAAAGTTCTTGTTTTTTAAAATTTAAATAAGTGATTTTAATTTTTTAATGCCAAAATTTAAATTCGAAATTATCCTTATTATAGCTATATCATTTTTCTATATTTCATCTCTGAAAAGCGGCCATTCATGGATGGGTGATTCAAGCATGTATATTATGCATGCCGCCAATATATCCAAAGGGAAAATATATGCCGAGACAGGTTATATTTTTAACCCTGAGAATCCTTATATTGGGCCCAAATCTTATCCTCCTTTATATCCTATTTTGTTATCTCCTATCTATAAATCTTTCGGTTTAAATTTTAAAGCTATGAAAATTGAAAATATATTTTTCTTTTCAGGGTTTCTATATGTTTTATTTTTGTTTTTTAGATTAAAGTTTAATAGTACCTATGCGCTAATTGCCTTGCTTATAATAGGTTTGAATCCAAGATTCTGGGCTTTCAAGGAAATGGTTTATCCTGATTTTCTTTTTTGTTTTTTTACTTATTTGTTTTTCTTTTTGTATGAAAAAAGTTTTAGTAAAGATGGAATTTTATTTGTTGTTTTAAGCGGTTTATGCGCATGGGCTGCCTATGCCACCAGAGCGCCTGGAGCTTTATTGCCTGTGGCGGCATTTATTTATGAATTTTTTGGAAAAAAAGATTTTCGCAGATTTTCTGTCTTCGCTATTGTCTTTATGATTCCATTTTTCTTACAAGGATTTTTATTGGGTGTCTCAAATGAATATCCTATTCAGTTTCTTGTGTCTTTGAAAAATCAGCCACAAGCATTTTTTTATGTTATAAAACTTTTTTTAAAATCATTTTCTGATTTCTGGTCCTTTTGGCCGGCAAATCAACCTCTTTTAACTATGCTTTCTTCCGGTGTTTTTGCTTTTAGCTTTATTTTATCATGTGCCGGTTTTTTTATTTCTGCAAAAAAAAGAGTAAGTGTTTTAGACTATTTCGGTTTTTTATATCTGTTTCTTATTGCTGTTATGGGAATTTATGATGGTACAAGATATTTTCTGCCTATTGCGCCGCTAATATTGTTTTATATTTTTAGGGCTTTAGAAAGTCTTAATGATGAAAAAATAAAAAAAAATATTTCACGAATCTTTGTTTTTTCCACTTTGAGTCTTTTTTTAATTTTTTATATAGGCTATGCTGATTTTGGCAAAATAAAAAGCGGGTTTTTTTCAAAAGAAACTCAGAAAATGTTTTCTTATTTAAAAACTAATACTCTAAAGACCGATACTATAATTTTCAGAAAACCCAGAGTGCTCGCTCTTTTTACAGATAGAAAAAGTTCAGTTTATTCAGATGTCGGTGGCGACGAACATCTTCTGGAGTATTTTAAAAAAATAGGCGCGGATTATTGTGTGGCTGGGCGTGTGTTTAGAAATGATAGGAAATTTTTTTATCCGTTTGTTTTAAGACACAAAAATATATTTAAAGAAGTATATGTCAATGTGGATTTTAAGGTTTTTAAGATTATTAAAAAAAATTAGAATTTTTTCTCAAATTCGCCTTTCCTTTTGTTTTTTGTAACATTTTTCCAGCGAAAACATTTTCCGTTCATTGCTATATAGACGCCATGCGGCAAGACTTGAGCATATGAAATTGCGCTTCCTAAATTAAACATTCCGTCAGAACTTCCGAATTTATAAGGGACCATGGCTCCTGTGATTATTACGGTTTTATCTTTGATTTTTTCGCCCAAGACTTTTGCGGTGTCTTCCATGGTATCGGTGCCATGCGTTATAACAATATTTTTTTCTTTGGCAGTTTTACAGTCTTGAAGTATTTTAAGCCGGTTCTTATTTGTCATATAAAGACTATCTATCATCATAAGAGGTTTTATTACGGTTTGAACTTTTGAACGCCCAAGCTTAAGCATTTCATTTATATGTGTTTTTTTAAAGAAAAGTTTGCCGTTTAATTCATTATATTCTTTATCAAATGTTCCGCCGGTAACAATTATTCTTATCTTCACAAAAGTCTCCTGTAAAAACAGGTCTCAAATCTATGATTTTAGTATTTGAGACCTGTTTATTTAATCTAAGGTTTATTTTCTGGTGTCTTTAAGAAAAGCGAGATAACCGGCATAAGCCATGTAGATATCAAGTTTCCCCGCAAGTTCCATGGGTGCATGCATCGAAAGTATGCCTACTCCGCAATCAATAACGTTCATGCCGTATCTTGCCATAAGGTATGCGATGGTGCCGCCGCCGCCAATATCAACTTTGCCAAGTTCGGCCGTTTGCCAAACTACGTTGGCTTTATCAAAAATTCTGCGAATATGGCCCACGAATTCGGCGCTTGCGTCATTCGCTCCGGATTTTCCTCTTGAGCCGGTGAACTTTGTAACGCAAAGGCCGTGGTTCATAAGGGCGGCGTTTTTCTTTTCAAAAGCTTCCGGAAATAAGGGATCAAAAAGAGCATTTACATCGGCTGAAAGCATCCAAGAATTATTAAGCATTCTCTTAAGAATTAATTCACTATACTCGGGGTAAGTGAGATTTACAAGTTCAGACGCAACATTTTCAAAGAAATTAGATGCCATGCCTGTGGCTCCCACAGAACCTATTTCCTCTTTATCGCATAATAAAACACAGGAAGTATACTGAGGGATTTGCTTAAGGTTTAAAAGGGCTTCTATGGACGCATAAGCGCAGACTCTATCATCTTGACCATAACCAAGTATCATGGATTCATCAAGACCCGCATGTCTGGGGTGAGCGGCGGGGACTATTTCAATTTCAGCTGAAAGGAAATCTTCTTCAACTATGCCGTATTTTTTATTAAGTATTTTAAGGACATTATGTTTAATAGCTTCTTTCTTATTCTTTTCATTTACAGGTATTGAACCAATGATGATATCCAGTTTTTCTCCTTCTATGCCTTTAGCCATGGTTTTTACCATTTGCTCTTGCGCAAGATGGGGGAGAAGATCACTGATACAGACAACCGGTTCATTTGGATTTTCGCCGATGTTTACAGTTATTTTTTTGCCATTGGGTTTAATGAAAACTCCATGAATGGCTAAGGGAATTGTAACCCATTGATATTTTTTAATACCGCCATAATAATGGGTGTCTAAAAGAGCCATATCACCGGCTTCATATAAAGGGTTTTGTTTGATATCTATTCTCGGAGAATCGGTATGCGCGCCAAGAATATGCATGCCCTTTTCCAAAGGCTGCGAGCCAATTATAACAGCCATAAGAGTTTTTCCGGCGCAGGATTTATATACTTTATCTCCCGCTTTTAAAGGAGTTTTATTTTTTTCAAAAGCCTCAAGTTTTTTAAAACCGGCATTATCAAGGAGTTTTGCAGCTTCATCATGAGCTTCACGCTCTGTTTTTGAATCGCCAAGATAAGTTAAATAGGTTTTGGAAAAGTTTTCAATATCTTTTAATTTGGGCGGAGATATTTTTGTATAACCGTTTTTACGAGTATATGTTATGTCTGCCACTTTCTTTGTTGTTTTCTTTTTATTCATTATAATCTCCTTATGAGGTAGCAGGCAAAGGCAGAGGTTAAGTTTAAGTTGAAAAATAAGGAAACTCTTCTATACTCTCTGTTCTTTAATCCTGAAATTTTTGTCCTTCTACCATTTATATATTAGCATATCAAAAGGTTGCAGGTCACAGAAGATTTTAGATTAGTGTTGTGGGGCATTAATTGATATTTCTTAATCTAAATGTTGCTGTTAAAAGTATTGTTTTTTTTATCCAATTTTAGTACAGAAAGTACTTTCATTTATTTTTTTCGTTGCTTTGGTCGTCTGATGGCCTTAGGCCTTGATACGACACTGACATAGTCTTGTGCCTCGTCCCCATGTAACTGTGTTCACGGGACTAACATCCTGGGAATCTTTCAGATTCCTAAGGGTGCCTTTGTGCCTTTCTTTACTTTTCTGCTATTATCTATACAATGAGCAACAAGTCCTACTCCAAAAAAGTGCTTTTACTTATATTTTCCATTAGCCTTTTCAATTATATCGATAGACAAGTTCTGTATGCTGTTTTTCCGCTTATTAAGGCTGACCTTGCTTTAAGTGATATGCAATTGGGTTTCTTGGCCTCGTCCTTTATGATTGTTTATATGGTTTTTGCGCCTATAACGGGTTATTTCGGTGATAGAATAAGGCGGCCTCTTGTAATTGGTATAAGTGCGATATTCTGGAGCATAGCCACTATTTTTACGGGTTTTGCAAAAAACTATTCTCATCTTATTTTCGCGCGCTCAGCCGTGGGTATAGGAGAAGCGGGCTATGGCCCGGTTTCTCCCGCTTATCTTGCTGAATGGTTTCCTTTAAAAGGACGGGCCAAGATTATGGCTCTATATGCCTTGGCTATACCGGTTGGAAGCGCTTTGGGTTATTTGCTTGGCGGCGTTCTTGGCGAAAATTTCGGTTGGAGAAATGCCTTTTTTATAGTGGCTGTTCCAGGGTTGTTGCTTGGCATAATTTCCATGTTTTTTAAGGAAACGCCGGAAAAAGCCAAGCATCCCGAAAAGATAAAATTCACCGAATATAAAGAAATCTTTAAAAATAAAACATTCCTTTATGTGGTTTTCAGTATGGCGGTCGGTACTTTTTCCGTAGGCGGTCTTGCGGCGTGGATGCCGTCATATTTTGTTAGAAATTTTTCTTTATCAGTCTCAAATGCAGGTTTTCTTTTTGGGAGCATAACGGTTTTAGCCGGGATATCGGGCAATCTTGCAGGCGGCTGGATTGCCGACGCTTTAAGAAAGAAAGTTAAAAGGGCTTATTTTATCGTTGCATATGTTTCCTTTTTCTTAAGCGTGCCTTTTGGAATTATGGCTGTTTTAACTGATAATTTACATTTAGCTATCTCAATGATTTTTATAACGGAGTTTTTTGTTTTTATGCATTCGGGCCCGTATCATGCGGCCATAATAGGCATTATTCCCGTCAAAATGCGTTCCATGGCTTTTGCTGTTTGTATTTTCATAATTCATGCTTTTGGCGATGCCATTTCTCCCACTTTAATAGGTTATGTATCAGACCTTCATGGCTTGAGAATAGCGATTTTTATGTGTGTTATATTTCTTCTTTTTGCCGGGGTATTATCTATATTGGGTGGAAGGCAATATATGCTCGAACATTGTGGAGTAAACGCCAAAAAGGAAATCTAATGAAATATAAAATAGAAACCGTTTATGAGAATGAAGACATTATAGTTTTGAATAAACCTTGCGGTTTATTATCATTGGGCGGAGGTTCGCATCTTAATGAACAGAATTTACTTACGCTTTTAAAAAAATCCCTAAAAGAAGTTTATATATTGGATAAATTGGATAAAGATGTAAGTGGCTTGATTATCTTTGCCAAAAATAAAAAAACCTATAAGCATCTTATTGATTTATCTGACTCGGGCCTGATGATTAAAAAATACTATGGAGTGATTGAAGGCCGTTTTGATAAGAGAAGTGGGGAAATAGATAAGCCTATTAAGCGCGGTGGCTCGGGCAGAATGTCGGTTCACTTTAATGGCAAGCCCTCAATCAGCAAATATTTTATGCTCAGAAATTTAAAGGGCGCTACATTAGTTGAGCTTTATCCTTTGACCTATACCCGTCATCAATTACGCGTTCATCTTTATTATATGAAGCATCCGATTCTTGGAGATAAGCTTTATGGCGAGTTAAGTAAACAAGAAAATTATTTGAGAATTATGCTGCATTCCGCACTGATTGAATTTGAAATGTCCGACGGCAAAAAAATGAAATTTAGGAAAGACCCACCTAAGGAATTTGTAGATATCTTAGATAGGCTTGAACAATAATAATAAAAGTTCAGATTTAAATACCCCGTGGGTTGGGAAATCAAAACACTTTCCCGCTTCGGAAATTTGTTTCACAAATTTCCGAAGCGGGAATGGATCGGGTAGAATCCGTTTAAATAGCGGTAATGTCCTTGTATAGGACACTTCCCTTATCTCGCGGATTGCATTTAGCAATCCGGGGTTGTGATCTATTTCAATTTAATACCAAACCAATCTAACCTCCAAGGTTAGATTTGGTTATGTTAGATTGGTTTGACAGAGTTTTTTGCTTAAGGTAAAATTTTAAAATATATATACAGAGGGGATTTAAAGATATGAGACATTTATACGCTATAGGTAGTTTCGCGGTTTTATTTATTATTATCGCAATTGGGGGAGCGGCATTTTTGGCATATAGGTCAAACGCGGCGCTTGAACCTGGAATATTGCAGGGGCAAATGACTAAGCTTGCATCGGTTTGGAGTTCGGAAAACACGCCATCATCTAAGCGAACCGTTAATTTTCTAATAAGCGATGGGAAACCGTCGGCTAACAAAGAAACATTCTTCAGCGTACTCAAAAGAACTTTTTTCCGCAAGAGTATGGTCGCCGAAGAAGCTACGGCATTCGCGAAAGCGTTTTCAGATGAGCCCAATACCATAACATGGACGCATGAAGGGTGCAAAAGCGTCAGCAAAGATGAAATGATTAAAGAGCTTATGGAAGTCATACTTAAAGCCGATGACTTGGGCGCTGAAATAAACATAATTACACAAGGCATATCGGCGGTAAGCGCGATTAGAGTGATAAAGTTGCTTGGAAAACCTATAGATGGAAATAAAAGTGTGGAGATAACTAAACTTATAGCCGTTGGCATGAACATGGCCAAATTAAAAAAAATGGACCGGGGAATTTTTATGAATTCTGAAAAGCAGGGAAATTTAAAAGAATGGTTAAACACTTGGACAGATGAGCAAGGTGTTAGAAAGATAGAGATTTATAATCAAGGGAGCTGGAAAACCATTACGGGTGATAAAATACTGCCCGCCACCATCCCTTCTGTAGGTAAGCCCGTGAGGGCGAGTGAAACCGGAAGTTCCGATATGGCGGAAGTAACCGATCTTATAAAAAATCTTGTTCGGGAATATGACATGAAAGCGATGCTAAATTATATGGCGAAACTGCAAAAAAGACCATCGGAAAGGTCATCCGGAGGAGAACGAAAAACAAAATCCGGTGATTGGCGAAAAAAAGGAAATGCCTCAAATTGCAAACCTGACAGTGATGGAATTCCGAGATGTAATTGGCATGATGCTATGGCTTATTGCGGTGGGAATTTGCCAACCATAGCTCAGCTTAAAACTATGTACAATAATGAATGTACCGGAGGAAGGAAAGCTAAGACATGCGGAGGCTGGTATTGGTCTTCCGAGGATAGTACAAGAAGCGTGTCGTCATCGAAGGGCATGAGCTTCTACAATGGCAATGTGTACAACAACGTTGAGGACGGCAATAGCTACCATGTTCGGTGTCGTTGAGGCCCGCCGTCGCTAAACAAGCTATGGCGGACAAGCCCGCCGCCCGAGAACAAGCTATGGCGGACAAGCCCGCCGCCCGAGAACAAGCTATGGCGGACAAGCC
>CAZHQC010000052.1:0-15447 GCA_964534135.1 uncultured Elusimicrobiaceae bacterium
CCGGTATAAATATAAGTTATAAGTTGCAAGTCATCGCTCACAATAAACGGTGAAGAAACAAATATAGAGAATAAAGAATAAGGAGAATTTTATGGCACATGCATATACACCGGGATTAAAAGCTATCCCTTGTACTCGTCTTACCAAAAACAGACTTTTACCCATACCGGGAAAAGTGCTGGTTGAAAAAGGTAAGGAAGTGGGAGCCATGGATATTGTGGCTGAAACAGAACTTCCTGGCAGGGTTTATCCGATGAATATAGCAAACAGATTAGGTATAAATCCTGATGAAGTAAAAGGTTTTATGCTTAAGCAACCGGGAGATAAGATAAAAAGGGGTGAAGTTATAGCTGAAACCAAACCTTTTATCAAATGGTTTAAAACCACAATTGAATCACCGGTTACAGGTACGGTAGATTTAATGTCCGAAATAACCGGACAAGTTCTTTTGAGAGCTACCCCAAAAGTTTTAGCGCTTAAAGCTTATGTGAAAGGTAAAGTAATTGATGTTCAGCCTAATTTTGGTGTGACTGTTGAAAGTGAAGGAACTTTTATACAGGGCATATTCGGTATTGGTGGAGAAACTAATGGCGAGATAAATATAGCTGTTGAAAGTTCTGACCAAGAACTTTTACCTGAAAATATTAAACCCGAACATAAAGGTAAGATTCTTATCGGTGGTCAACATGCCGGTATTGCGACTATTAAAAAAGCCATAGAAGTTGGCGTAAATGCCATCATAGTCGGCGGCATCCACGATAAAGATTTAAGAAAAATCTTGGGTTATGATATAGGAGTTGCTGTTACCGGAACTGAAAAGATAGGTCTTACGCTTGTGGTTACCGAAGGCTTTGGTATGATACCGATGGCGGAATATACATATAAATTACTTGTCGCTAGAGCGGGAGAACAGGCTTCAGTTTCAGGCGCGACTCAAATAAGAGCCGGCGTTATGCGTCCTGAAATAATAATACCGGGTTATCCAAAAAACCACAATGAATGTAAAAGAGAAGAGGGCCGTGGCTGGATTGAGCCCGGTGATCCTATTCGAATAATTCGCGAGCCGCATTTTGGCGTAATTGGAACAGTGCATTTTTTGCCATCAGAATTAACTAAAGTTCATTCTGAAAGTATGGTTCGAGTTTTAACGGTTGAATTGTCCGGCGGAGAGAAAATAGTTGTTCCCCGCGCTAATGTTGAGATATTAGAGAAGTGAAGCTTCTCGGCTTAAGCTGAGAAGCGGAATCCTCCAAAGCTATGTCATCAATACGGCGAATAGCCGTGCTTTTTTGATGACATGCTTAGCGACGGAGGATAAAACAACTTATTGTAGGTAAAGTAAATTTGTAAAGAGCGGTTTTCCTTTAAAGGATTAAACCGCTCTTTTTTTATTTGTTATTGTGAAAATACTTTATATTAATTCCAAACCAATTCATTTTGCATAGTATCGAAATCTAATTCTTGATTTCCATCTAAGGATATTTCGCTATCATTAAGGCTTATTGATTGAGCATTATTTGTGAATGTATTCATATCAATAAAATCAGAGCTTGCCGATAGAGTTTCATCAGTGCTTATTTCTATATCATCAAACTCAAATTTTGTGGTTCTGAAGCTTTTTTTACCGTCAAAGTAATTCAGTATTTCCATTGCTGTCATCGTATAATCTTGTGCTTTTAATTTTAAGGCCACCACAACACCCGCTATTGTTTTCTTTAATACGGTGGTGGAGAGGTTTTTATGGAATATGCCATTGACAACTTTCTCAACACCAAGCCCAATTTTACCTGTCATGGCCACACAACCCTTGTCTATTCCGGGAATTTTACACCAGGGCACCAAAACAATCACGGTGGCCCCTGCATTAATCGCCATAACGACACCACTGGGATTACATTGAAAGGTTTCTTGCACTATATTCATTCCGCCCAACATAATAAATCCAACGGGACCTGCCAGTATAAGTCCGTTTGTCATTATAAACTTACTGATAAAAGTTCCGGTGAATGCTGAACCAACGGCATCAATAGCTTGGCCGAGGCGGTTCTAAGGATGGCCGTTTTGTATCAGCCATGCGTTTACGGTTCCACGTAAATCATAAATGTCTTTCCAGATAATTTTTACAAGTCCGCCGGGATTGTCGGCCAATTTTTCCGCCACTAGATTATTGGCTATCAATCTGACTACGGGTTTTTCTTGCAGGTCTTTAGGTATTTGGGCGACATTGAGTAATTGTTGGACTGCTGTGTCCATTGTGCAAAAGCGTTGCGGTTTAGTGTCTTTGGCAAAAACATTGAAAGGGAGCATGGATAGACTGAATACCAATATCATAAAAATCGGGATTATCTTTATTTTTTTCATTTATGGTTTTTTCCTTGTGCTTCTGTTAATAGTATTAGGTAAGAAGCATGGAAAGCATAAGGGGCTTAGGACCTTTAACTTTATGAGAAAGGTCCCTCATTAATATAGGTCGTTTGGTTTTCTTATTGCCTTTTCAGCTTATTATTATCGACTAAGTATTGTATATTTTGTATTTTGTTTTAAGTGGATATAAAAGAAAAAAACGAAAGGCGAGAATTTCGCCCTTATTTTAGCCATCTTATCGGTGGTTTTATTTTGCTATGGGGCGCTGTGGTTTTCGGAAATTATTATTCTAAGTTTTTACCTGATTTTAATTCTATTTTTACCATGCTAAATCCCATGCAGTATTATATTGGGAATATGAAAGTTTTTATTGGGCATTTTCTAAATATTGCGCTTTCACTATTATTTATATTTGCGCATTTTGCTCTTGGTAGAATGGCTTTGAGTTTTTTAAATTTGAAATATGATTCGGCTTTGGAAGAAATTGTCTTTTCAATCGGCGCGGGTTTGGGCTTATTCGCCAATTACATATTCCTTATAAGCGCGCTGGGAGCTCTTTCTTTTCTGCCTGTAGCTATTCCTTTAGTTTGTTTGCTTATCTATGGTTTTTGGAATATTTATAAAAAATCTCTCGCTTCATTCAATATTTTAATCAAGAAAATTTCATTTTTAGATTTTTGTATTCTGGGAATATTAATTCTTGCCATGGCTTTTAATCTTATGGGCGCTTTAAGTCCGGAAATATTTTATGACGCGCTTGTCTATCACTTGGCCGTGCCCAATTATTATATTATCCATGAAGGCATTCGTGACATGCCTTATAATATTTATTCCAATTTTCCTATGCTTCACGGGATGCTTTACGGGGCGGGGTTATTGATAAAAGATGAATTTATTGGAAAATTCATAAATTATTTTGCCGGTATTTTAACGGTTTTAACTATCCTTGCCATAGCGCTGAGATATTATAGCCGAAGAGTTGGCCTATGGGCCGGAATTATTTTTTATACCATAACGCAAGTTATGAGCGCCTCATGCTCGCTCGGAACTGAAATGCTTTTAACTTTTTTCAGCTTATTGGCTGTATATGCGGCTATAAATTCTAAAAAAGATAAAGCTTGGTTTTTCGTTTCCGCATTTTTTAGCGGCACAGCCATGGCGGTTAAATATACGGGCGTGCTTGTTTCTGTGGGTGTGATGGCCGTTTATTTTCGTATGGAGAAAAAAATTGATATTGTTTTTATTAAAAAAATTGTCATATTTATTGTCATTGCCGGCGCTCTTGTTTCCCCTTGGCTGATAAAAAATTATATCTATCGCTCAAATCCGGTGTATCCCTTTATGACAAATGTCTTTAAGGTTGAAAATCATATTGTAGCCGATAAAATAAAAGGTTTTATGGCGGAAACAAGCCAAGGGCCGGAGTTTAATTTCAAGAAATGGCTTAGCCATCCTTGGGCCATAACCATGGGAAATATTGGCAGTTCTTCTTATTTCTCCCCTTTGTTTCTATTTCTCTTACCGCTTATTTTTTTAATGGGAATTAAGGAAAAAAATAAAAATATTTATTCTTCATTAACGCTTTATTTTTTCATCGTGTGGATTTTTTGGTCTTTCTTTTCAACCAGAGTGCGTTTTCTTATGCCGGTATTTCCAATTGCGGCCATTCTTATAGCTGATTTTGTCAATAATCTTGAGTATTTTTATTTAAAAAATATTCTTAGGATTATGGTAATTTTCAGTATCTTAACTTCTTGTTTTTGGGCGGCCACGGGTTTTTACACCCAAGAAAGATGGAAAGCTTTTTTTGGGCAAATGTCAAAAGATGATTTTTTATCGTCATCAGGGACTTATTATTCTTATACGCCTTATCCCGCTTTAAATTTTATAAATAAGGAACTGCCGGCTGATTCAAAAATTCTTATTGTTGGAGATGGTCGAAGTTTTTATATTAAAAAGGATTTTATAGCCAGTTCGGTGTTTGATTTATCTCCTATCAGCGAATATGCCAAGCATTCTGAAAACGCGAAAGAAATGCGCGCTAAAATGAAGAAAGATAAAATTACGCATATTTTATTAAATGTTTCCGAAGCCAAAAGATTGGAAAAAAATTATGCCATATTTAATTGGGATAATAAATCGTCCTCGATATTAAAAAATTTCTTAGACCAATATACAAAGACTGTTTTTGTTAAAGAAGAAAAAATTAAAAACCAAGGTAGAGTTTTTTTTAATAGGTTGGTGGTTTTTGAATTGCCTGATAAATTTAAATAAGGATTTTACTATTAGTCGTATGTGTAATCTATATTAATCCTGTTAGTTTACTCAATAGGGATGTTGGATAATTTGTTATAATTCATTAATAATTGCATGAAAAAGAAAAAGAAAAAAGAAAGAGAACGCAGAAGAAAGGATCTAAAAACCGAACAAGAACCTCGGCAGCTCAAGTTCAACTATTTGGCTACTGCGCTTATTGTTTTTTCCTGCTTTGCGGTTTGTTTGTATTTTTATGGCCGCGGCGGCCAATTTTTCGCATTAAATCTCTTTTCACTTCCCGTATGGCTTAAATTTCCTGAACGCTATTCAGCCTTGCTTAAATATGTTCCACGACTTTTTTTACTTGCTCTTATAGCCACTTCAGCCTCGGTATTGGGTGCGGCTATTTTAAAGCTGTTGAAAGCTGATTCTGATCTTGACGCCTCCTCCTGGATGGTGTTTTCCTGCGCAATGGGGCTAGGGGCTTTTTCCTATATTATATTAGGAGTAGGCGTTCTCGGTATTCTTTCAAAATCAATTGTCATTTCTATAATAGTAGCGCCATTAGTTCTTATTTATTTGTTAAGGTCAGAAATAATAGGAAGATTGCGAGAATTTGCCGCCATTTTTAAAACTGTGAAGCTGTCATTTCTCTCCAAAGTTTTTATAGTAGTATTGATATTCAGTGCTCTTACAGCTTTTTTCGGAGCTCTCTCCCCTGAAATTTTTTTTGATGCCCTTTTTTACCACATAGGAATGCCCAACTACTATATTCAGGAAGGAAATATTGCATCCGTTCCTTGGAATCTCAGTTCCGCTTTCCCATATCTGATGCAAATGCTCTATGTCATGGCGCTAAGTATTTCCGACGGTGTTTTGGCCAAGCTTATGCATTATTTCACGGGGTTGCTGCTCATGGCGTCCATGCTTTCCTTTGGATACCGGTTTGCTAAAGTTTCCTCTGCACTCATGGCTGCGGCGATATTCTTTACCACCCCAATGGTGATGCTTAACTGGAGTGTCGCAGGAGTGGAAATAGGCTCCGCACTTTACATTTTTATAACGGTTTATTCTATGGCGCTCTTATTTGAAGCTCCCCCTGAAAACCGCTTGGGAGCGCTTTTGCGAACAGCTCTTTTCACCGGTTTAGCTTGCAGTACCAAGTATCCTGCTTTTTTCACCGGGGTGATGGGTTTGGCTGCTCTTATTTATTTTTGGCGTGACGCAAAAGAGAAGTTTTACAGGATAGGCTTTTTTTGGCGAGAGGTTACGGTTTATTCTGGAATAATAGCCTTGCTAGTTTCGCCCTGGCTTATAAAGAATCTGTTTTCTTTTGGAAATCCATTGTATCCGTTTGCGGGAAAAATTTTTGGCGGCATGCAGGTAGATCCGGAAAAATGGAAAATATTTTTGGGAGATGGTCTTTCGCGGAATATTTCGGCTATATTCAAAAGCTGGGAGGCTTTCTGGCAGTTAATAATCCATCCGTGGCAGATGAGCATGACTGGCATGGGTAATGCCGATTTCATTGGGATAGTTTATCTAGCCATGCTGGCAGTCCCGTTCATGGTAAAATTTGATAAATCCAAGACGTTTAAATATCTAATTCTTTTTTTCCTTTTCTCATGGGTTTTTTGGTTCTCAACAACCACTATGCCGCGTTACTTTATTCCCGGGCTCGCCATAATGGCAATGATACTGGCTGAATCTCTGCGGCGCATGCGAGCACCGGCTATACATTGGCCTCTATCCATAGCTCTTATTATAATAATGGTTTTCAGTGTGCAATGGGTAAATCTTATACTTAAATACCAGGATGGCTGGAAGGTGGTTTTTGGTTTTACTCAAGAGAATGTATATCTAAGATCCTCGCACTCCACATATCCGACTCCCTATTATCCCGCGATGGAATTTGTAAATTCAAAGCTCCCGAAGAACAGCAGGATATTATTTGTAGGTGAGACGCGCAGTTTTTACTGCAAAAGAAGGCATATCGCGCCTTCAGTACATGATGTTCACCCTCTTGTCCTTTTAGCCAGGGCATCCTCCTCAAGCGAGGAAATGCATAAGAATATACAGGACAAAGGTATCACCCATATTTTTCTCAACTTCTCAGAGGCAGCGCGTTTGAATGAGGCATACAAGATGTTTCAGTGGGATTCGTCCTCCATATCAATTTTTAACCAATGGTGGAACAAGCATGTAAAATTGGTTTGGGATTACGATGGGCGGCGTTCAGGCGGCAGTTTGCTTTTTGTTTATGAAGTGATCGACAGCCCTCCAAAAGATGTAGCGCCCAATTTATTGGCTATTCTCCATAATCAAATTGAAGCTAAAAAGGCTAAAGACAAATGACCATTTTTACCAAACCTGAACTTGAACTTGTAAAATGTAATCTTTGCGGAGCGGATTCGACGGAATACTTTTTTACGATAAAAGGATTTAAAATCTGCAAATGTCGCTCATGTGGTTTGATGTATGTGAACCCCAGGCCCAAGGTCGGCGTTCTTCACGAAATTTACGATGCCTCTTACTTTTCCAATAAAGACAATTGTTTTACCAACCATTATTTTGGCTATTATGATTATGAGAAGAACGAAACACAAATAAAGGATACATTTAGGCCAAGACTCAAAATGATAGAAAAAATGCTTGGTGGCTGCGGCAAACTGTTGGACATCGGTTGTGCTATGGGTTTTTTCCTTTCGGTAGCTAAGGAGAGTGGTTGGCAAACATATGGCACGGATATTTCAAAAGAGGCTGTGGAAATGGTAGAGAAAGATATTGCGGATCAGGTTTTCTGCGGCACAGTTGAGCAAGCGCAGTTTAAAGATAAATCTTTTGACGCGATCACGATGTGGGATGTAATAGAGCATTTGTCTGATCCAATAGGAACATTGCGCGTTGTGAATCGGTTGATGAAAAAGGGAGGAGTGCTGGCATTGGTAACTCCTGATGCGGGCAGTCTGGCCGCATCTGTGTTGCGCTCAAAATGGCCGGAATTTCAGCGGGTGGAGGAGCATATCTATTTTTTCTCAAAAAAGACACTCGCCGCTATGTTGGAAAAGAACGGTTTTAAGGTTGAGTATTCACAAGGAGCCGGGCGTATATTCGACATACCAAGTATATTGAGTGAACTTAAGATTTATAATTTTAAGTTGTTTACGGGGTTGAGCCGATTAAGCAGAAAACTGGGGCTGTCCCACGTAAAAATATATGTTAAACCGGGATATAAATTTGCGATGTACGCAAAAAAAGTTTCTGACATATTATAATAAAATTGATGTTTGAGAGATATTGGTTTTGTTTATTTCTTTCGATTATTTCTCAAGCGCCGAAAACAGGCTTCTCTTCCTTATATATAGAGATGTTCCGGCCTGAAACAATTTTTAATATGAAATTGAAAAAATTAGTGTTGCAAGTTTTAAAACAAAAATGTATATTGTTTAGAGTCAAATGAAAGCAAGAATTCAAAATACCATTTTATTTTTCGCCATTATGGCTTTTGCTGCAATAAATATATCCGCGGCTAATACTTCAAAAAAATCTTCATCTTTAAAACCCGTTACAGACCTTGTTGCTTTGGATATGCCTTATGATGACGGTGGAAAGGTGCTTCTTAAATGGAATGTCCGCCCGTCTGATTCATCTGACAGAACTTATAAAATATATGCTTCAAGCATAAGCGAGAAAGAGGGCTGGGTTGAAGCGATAAAATTTTCAGCCAATTCACACCTCACTAAAGATATAGAGCTTCCTTTCTGGGCTTGGACCTCTTCAAGTGACGTGCATGCGGTCCAGCTTAATGTAGTTAAGTACTTTCCAGAAATGAACTATGAAACAAAAATTTATCTTAAGCTTGAAGAAGCTTTAGGTAAGAAAAAAAGTTCAAGTCCCATCGTTTCAACAAATACCAAAGGAAATTGGTTTAATCTTCCCCGTATTAATAATTTGATTTTCGCAATGGTTATATTAGTGGTCTTTTTTTGGATGCTCTCTCATGCCAAGAAAAAAGATTTGTTCATTAGAAGAATTGCGGGACTTGATGCCATAGATGAAGCCATAGGCCGTGCAACTGAAATGGGAAAGCCCATCTATTATAGCCCTGGCATAGGAACGATGTCCAGTATGTCTACTATTGCTTCCACTTCAATTTTAGGCGAGGTTGCAAAAAAAGTCGCCAAATACGACAGCGCTATAAAGGTTCCTCATTTTGACCCGATTGTTATGAGTATATGTAAGGAAATCGTTAAGCAGTCTTATCTTGAAGTTGAAAGGCCTGATTCTTATAGGGAAGATTGTAATTTCTTTGTCAGTCAGGACCAATTTTCCTATGCGGCTTCCGTTGATGGTATGCTTCACAGAGAGCAACCCGCAGCCTGTTTCTTTATAGGTTATTTTATGGCTGAATCTTTGCTTTTGGCTGAGGTTGGAGCCACCACCGGAGCTATACAGATTGCTGGTACGGATATAGAAAGTCAGCTTCCCTTCTTCTTTATGGCTTGCGATTATACACTTATCGGTGAAGAATTATATGCCGCCAGCGCTTATTTGTCGCGAGATCCCATGCTTGTCAGTTCTCTTAAGGTCCAAGATTTTGGAAAGATGTTTGTTATGATTACCACTACTGTTGGTCTTATTTTAACCACGCTTGGCACTCTTTGGCATTATGATGTTTTAGTTAAAATAGTGAACAGTTTTTTTGAGGTTTATTAATATATGAAATTTGTAAAACGAACTATTCCCCTTGCCATGGTTTTTATCATAGGCATAACAATGTTTATGTCCTATTATGTTCCCCATGAAGCTTCTCAAAAACATTATGTTGAGAGAATGAATGAATGGCAAAATATTGTAGCAGCTTTTGCTTTCCTGCTGGGTCTTATCAGTCTTTTCCTTTCTCACTATGGCAAAATAAAAAAGAAAGTTGACGGTTGGGGTTATAGTATTTTTGTTTTTGTAGGTTTTTTGGCTATTATGGTTCCCGCTATCATAAGTGGTGGCGACCAGATGATCGGAGCCAATCTTACAACTCTGGGATGGGCCTATAAAGCCATTTTCAATACTTTACAAGCTACCATGTTCTCAATTTTGGCTTTCTATATAGTTTCAACCGCTTTTAGATCTTTTAGAATAAAATCACCACAGGCTTTTGTTTTATTTATAGTTGCGGCTTTGCTTATTTTAGGCAAGGTTCCGGTAGGCAATTTGATTTGGTCATACACGATTGGATGGACAGGGTTAGAGCTTGCAAGTATTGTTGAATGGGTAATGAATGTTCCTGCCGTAGCAGCTAGAAGAGGCATTTTGATAGGTGTTTCAATTGGAGCTATTGTTATCTCCATGAAAATTATATTCGGCATTGAAAGACAGTATATGGGAAGAGATTAATATGTTAAGAAAGTATATAGATAAATTTTTAAAGATGGACAGAAGAATAATTTTCGCTCTTTTGACCTTAATGATGTTTATTCCTTTGATAAAGCCTTTAGGCTTGCCAAATAAAACAGTTGGAGTTAGCACTCAGCAGGTTTATGATTTTATTGAAAATCTTAAGCCCGGTAGTTTTATTTTAATTTCGCTTGATTATGATCCCTCAACCAGACCTGAACTTCATCCCCAGGCAAAAACTCTTATAAGACAGTGCTTCAGGAACGATGTAAGAGTTGCCGTTATGACTTTTTTGCCTGGAGCTACCGGTTTAATAGAAGAAATATTTGCAACTATCCCTCAGGAATATAATAAGAAAGAGGGCGTAGATTATGTTGTTTTGCCGTATCAGCCGAATCCAGTAGCCGTTATGACACAGCTCGGAAGTAATATTTATACTATGTATGACAAAGACGCACGAGATAACCCAACTAAGACGATGCCTGTGATGAAGGGTATAACAAATTACAGAGATATGGATGCTGTTGTGTGTATTACCGGTACGGCGCTTCTTGATTATTGGGTGCAGTATGCGGGTGATAAATATCATGTCCCTATGCTTGGTGGAGTTACGGCAGTCAGTCAGCCCAGCTATGGACCTTACCTTCAAAAAGGCCAGTTGAAAGGTCTTATAGGCGGCATGAAGGGTGCGGCTGACTATGAAAAGCTTATAGGTAAGTTGGGAAAAGGCACCAAAGGAATTGATGCTTTAAATCTTGCGCATTTGCTTGTCTTGTTTCTGATTATCACATCAAATATATTATTGTTTTTTATGAAAAGGAAATAGAATATGGAAGTTTTGTTCGCTTTTGTTGAAAAAATAAATATAGCATCCAGTCTTTGGGTCTCTTCCCCTGCAGGTATGATGCTTGGTGCTTGGCTAGCCGCTGGACTTACTATTTTTATGTTCAGCTTTTTATACAAGGACAATCCGTTTTTTAAAATAGCCGAACATTTATATCTTGGTGCCGGAATGGGCTGGTTGTTTCAAGTTAATTTTTTTAGCGTTTGGATACCTAAAGTATGGGAGCCGCTTAGAGCTGGAGAATTTATAATCATTATTCCCGTTCTTCTTGGACTTTCTCTTCTCGCTCAGTTTATTCCCAAAATATCTTGGGTTTCAAGATACGGTTTTACCTTTGCTATGGGCTATGGCGCGGGTTTATCCATTCCCGTAGAAATTTCAACTAATTTTTTATCTCAGATATCAGGGACCATTGTGCCTCTTTTTGCCGCCGGTGATGCCGGTTTTACGGGAGCCACGTTATTTGCCGCCTTTAATTCATTTTTTATCTTTTTCGGTTTGGTTTGTGTGCTCTTTTATTTCTTCTTTTCACTTGAGCATAAAGGTGTGGTAAAAAAGGCTTCTAATATAGGAATTTACTTCCTTATGCTTTATTTTGGTGCTGTATTCGGCAATACGGTTATGGGAAGATTTTCCCTTCTCTATGGTAGATTTGACGATTTATACACCTATTCGGGAGCGAATTATTCTTATGCTTCCATTATTATCTTTTTCGCTTTAGTGACGTTCTTTGTGGGTTCTCATTTTGTAGATAAGAAGAAAAAGTTAAAAGCCAAATAATAATTTAGATTTAAATGAAATTTAAAAACCCCGTTACAAGACGGGGTTTTTTATTGGCATTAAGGTAATAAGGCCTCATATAATATAATCGGGAAAGACGACATGATCAGCGTAACAGCTAACACTGTGGTAGATATACAGATAAGTATTGAGGCATTTTTAGCCTAATGTTTTTAAACTTGAATAAGGATGGTGTCCTTCATCTAGCCTGTGATAGACTAATTGTTATTTAAAAAAAACCGTCTAAATAAAAGGAACTTGTTGCCTGGTTTTAATAAAAAGGTAACAGGTGCCTTTTTATGTTATCATTAAAAACCCCGGCCCGCTTATAGCGGGCCGGGGTTTTTTTACAAATAATAATTATTGTGTCTTATTTTAGAATTTCTATTTTGGCTTTTCTTCTAAGCTCAGCAACAAAAGGTGAGAGGTTTTTCATTACCGTTTGATTGATTAAGTTTTCTTTAAGTTCAGCCTTAATCTTATTAAAATTGGCAGGCACGGCTTTTTTTCTGCCTTCCACCTTTAATACGGTATAGCCGTCTCCAACTTTAAGAGGTTTTGTGTATTCTCCTGTTTTTAATGAAGCGATTATCACAGCGATTTCTTTTGCCAGAACATTTTTTGATACATAGCCCAAGTCTCCGCCGTTTTTCTTAAGATTTTCGTTTATGGATTTTAAAGAAGATAATTTAGCAAAATCAGCTCCGGCCTCAAGCGCCAAATAGGCATCATTTGCTTCTTTTTCGGAGTTTACAAAAATCTGTCTTAACTTGATTGACTCCGGTTTATCAAGGCTTTTTTTGTTTTCATTAAAGATTTTTTTCAAGTCTTTATTTGTAAAGGCAATTTTTTTTACTTTTATGATGGTTTTTTTTATCATAAGTTCATATTCTATCTTTTGAAGCAATTCAGCTTTTCTATTCTTCATCATCATCTTAAAATCGTTTTCATTGGTATAAGCCAATTTAATTTCTTTTAGCCTTTTATCTATTTCTTTTTTTCCGACTTTAATTTTAAGAAGCTTTGCTTCTTGTAAAAGAAGAGTTTCATCTATTATATTGTTTGTTGTTTTTTCGAAGTGGTTTAGCCACATTCTTTTTGAAACTTCCGCTTTAGTTATTTTCGCTCCGTTTACTATGGCCGCTAGTTGATTATCTTGGGCACAAGCAAGGTTTGCAAAAGTTGAAAGTATTGTGATTGATAGAAAAGTAAGTAATGTTTTTTTCATATTTTTTTCTCCGTTTTTTTAATATTAACCTTACCTTATTATATAAAAAATAAGAAGTAATAACCATAAAAGAAATAAAAGCATAAGGAATTTTCATAGATTCTGACACTTTTTGTCTCTCGGAATTTACGATTCTCTTTAGCTTTCTTTGTTGAGAAAAAGGGTTTGTGTGGGATAGGCAAATTCTATGCCTTCTTTTTCAAATTGCTCCACAACATTTATAAATACTTCTTCTTTTTGCTTCATGTGGATATTATAATCCCCGCTTTGCACATAGTATACAAATTCAAAATCAATTGAAGAGTCACCGAATTCCGATAAATTGCCTCTGTCAAAAACAATCTCATCGGTTTTCTCTATTATATTCTTAATCATAGCAGGTATTTTTTTAAGTTGCTCAAGCGTTGTTTGATAAATAACACCCACTTTAAACACAACTCTTCTTTTTTCCATATGTTTATAATTGCTAATTTTAGCGGAAAGGAGATTGGTATTTGAAATTACAATAAGTTCCCCGCTTAAGCTTCTGATTTTGGTGGATTTAAGGCCAATATGTTCAATGCATCCGAGTATATCGCTGGTTATTATAAAATCGCCTATTTTAAAAGGTCTATCAAGCAATATAACAAAGAAATTAAATAAGTCGCCTAAAATATTTTGCGCCGCCAAGGCTATGGCGATACCGCCTATGCCAAGTCCCGTTATTACCGCCGATACGTTTATGCCCATATTACTAAGGACAAAAGCTACGGCTGCCGACCAAAGAATTATTTGGAGCACTATTTTTAAACTGGTTATAATGGTCAGGCTGGAACTATTATCCATACCTTTTTTGTTCAGAATTTTATTGAACCAATAAGTCAGTACATGTATGGCCACATCGGTTATGCGATAAGTGATAACTATAAGAACGGTGTAAGTTAAAATTTTATTGAATAGTGGATTTGTTTTGAGATTGTGGATTGCTGCATAAAGAGAAATCAATTGATATTCGGGAGCTTTTATTTTAGATAGCAAATTTACAAAAAAATCATCAAGATCGGTTTTTGTCTTTAAGGCCAGAATTTTCAGCTTATGGAATACAATCCCGCGTAATAAATATAAAGCGGTAAATGTTAAAGCAAAAATTAAAACGGCATAAAGATAATCGGTTACGGAATTGCCGAAATATTGCAAATCTAGTATTCTGTTTAGTTTATCCATGCTGTTAAGATAATTTTAACTTTGTTTTACATAGTTACGCAAGCCCCGTTAGAGATATAACGGCCTATGATTTATAGGTATATGCCGAAAAGATTGAGATATGAAGATGTATATATGCCGGCAATATAAAATAGGGCCCGCAGAAGCGGACTATCTTTAACGGGGCAAGCCCCATTAGAGTGGAATTGGCTTACATACAAAGGTTTACTATGGACACGCCACAGTGCTCAAGACATAATGGACAATACTCTTCAAAATGTTTTTTTGCCGTTTTGGTAATAAATTAAGGCTTCCGGAAAAGGTGAAAGCACGCGGTTTAATACGCCTTGGCATTCTGAGATAGCCATGCCATAATTTGTTATTGGAATATTTTCATTGCGGGCTTCTTCCATTCTGTTTAGCACTTCTGTTTTGGTTAACATGCATGCTCCGCAGTGAATAAGAACTTTATAATCTTTGATAGTTGAAGGCAAATCTCTTCCAGCGAAAAAATCTATTTTAAGGTTTCCTCCGACTTTTTTATTAAGCCATTTGGGCAATTTTACTCTGCCTATATCATCTTCAATGGGATGATGAGTGCAGGCTTCCAAAATAGCTATTTTATCTCCGGGTTTTAATGAGTTTATGGCTCCTGCTCCATGCGCAAAAGTATTTATATCCCCTTTAAATCTTGAGAATAGAATGGAAAAAGTTGTACAAGGAACTTTCGCGGGTGTATTTTTTACCATAAAGTCCACCACTTGTGAATCACAGACGACTATATCCGGTAGGGTATTTAATTTTTTTAAAGATCTAAGATATTCTTTTTCTCTGGTAACAAGCGATAAAGCGCCATTGTCCAGTAAATCTCTTATAGTTTGAACTTGCGGAAGTATTAGGCGGCCTTTGGGAGCTTCTTTATCTATTGGAACTATCAAGACAGCCAAGCCATTTTTTTTAAGAAGGTCGCCCATAATACTTGATGGTGACTTTTTCTTTTCAGAAATTTGAAGGAGCCTTTTTTTTATTTCATTTATTGTTTCATTCCTTTTTTCCATTTTTACTGCGGAACAAAATAAGGGATTTAGTCCCAGGGCTTTTATCTTTAAAATAAAATTTTCAGATGAAGTGATAAGGTCGGTTTTATTGATTAAAGGGATAATTTCTATCTTTTTGGATTGGCAAATTTTAAATATTTTCTGTTCCCAATCTGTCCATTTGTCGGGTTCAAGTATAACTATGGCGACATCGGTCTTATCAAATATCTTTGAAGTTCGATTAGTTCTTAAGTTTCCCAGTTCGCTTTTATCGTCAATGCCCGCGGTATCAATAAAAACCACCGGACCCACCGGAAGCAGTTCCATTGTTTTTTCCACCGCATCCGTAGTTGTGCCGGGTATTT
>CAZHQC010000053.1:0-14716 GCA_964534135.1 uncultured Elusimicrobiaceae bacterium
GATTCTTTTTAAAAAAACTGTCAAAATAAGGGTCACTTGCTACATTGGCGCGCGTTGGAATCTGATTTGTCATTTCAAGAAGTTTCAAATCAGCCTTTTTGCTTATCATGAATTTTATAAATTCCCATGATTCTTCGGGATATTTTGTCGTTGAGAATATCACTATGTTTTTGGGATCGCCATAGGTGTAAACCGGACCTTTATGATTATCGGGAACTGGAATGGGGGTGAAGTCAAATTTAAAATCGGGATTAAGCCTCTCATAATATTTTATAACCCAGGGGCCGACTATGTTCATTGCTGTTTTGCCGTCAACAAAAATATCTCCTGAAAATCCGAGCATTGGAAAATATTTTTTTTCAAATCCGTCTCCAAAAAATTTCATTACATTAACGGCTTCTTCATTATTAAAAATGGGCGCGTCGTTTTTAAGTAAAGTTTTTCCGCCCGTTGCCGCCGCGTAAAACGGATAAAAATCAAAAAGCCTTTGATACCAAATGGTTTTTATGGATACCGCCATTGCCCAATGGTCCGCTATGCCGTCTCCGTTTTCATCACTATTGATGGATTTGGCGACATGCATAAATTCGCTATATGTTTTGGGAGGATTTAATTTTAGGGATTTAAACATAGCTTTATTGTATGCCAGCATAACAGGATTGGATTTCCACGGAATCTGATAAAGTTTGCCGTTTTTTGAGCGAAACATATCGGTTAGTTTCGCGCCTGTCCTATCTATAATCACTTTTTCACTGTCCTTAAATCTGTCCAGGCAAACAATGGCTTTTGATTCTATGAATTTTCCTATTATCGCGGGAAGAATATTTGAACATATGTCAGGGGTGGTTTTTGACATTATGGCGGAAAGAAGTATTTCCTCGCTGGATTGCGTGGCGGGAATAGGTTGCATTTTTACCTGAATATTCGGATGAAGTTCATTCCATTGTTCTACCAGCATTTCGGCAAGTTTAATTTCTTCTGTATTTGAGGACGGCCAATATAACAATTCAACAGCCTGACAATTGCATGCCGCAAATAAAAGAGATAATGTAAAAAGATTTGAAAGTAACCTCATAAAAATATAATATAATAAATTGTCGATTAATACAAAGGATTTAACAAAGGAGAAATTTCATGAAACAGAAAAAAACTTTTAAAAAGAAATATCATGATGAGACATTATTTTCAAGGCATGAAAGTAATCCGATACTTACAGCCGATATGTGGCCTTATCCCATTAATACCGTTTTTAATCCCGCTGCGGCGGAAGTTAAAGGCGAAACTGTTCTTTTGACCCGCATAGAAGATAAGTTCGGCATTTCTCATTTAACGGTGGCAAGAAGCAAAGATGGAGTAAGCAATTGGAAAATTAATAAATCTCCGTCTATTGAACCCGATGATAAGCACCCTGAAGAAGAATTGGGTGTTGAAGATCCTAGAATTACTTGGCTTGAGGAATTAAAAGTTTGGGCTATTACTTATACCTCCTATTCCAAAGACGGCCCTTTAGTTTCACTTGCCACAACAAAAGATTTTAAGACATTTAAAAAAATGGGCCCGATATTGCGGCAAATTGACAAGGACGCCGCCCTTTTTCCAAGACGCATCAATGGCAGATGGGCCATTATTCATCGTCCATATCTTACCCCCGCCAAAGCCGCGCATATGTGGATATCTTTTTCACCCGATTTAAAGCATTGGGGGGATTCTCAAATTATTATGCGCGCAAGAAAAGGAAATGCATGGGACGGAGCGAAACTCGGAATTTGTCCCGAGCCCATAGAAACTCCCGACGGCTGGCTCATTTTATATCATGGCGTAAGAGAAACATGCTATGGCTCCATATATAGAATAGGTTTGGCAATGCTTGATTTAAAGAAGCCGTGGAAAGTCATTCACCGAAGCAAAGATTGGGTGATGACTCCTCTGGCTCCTTATGAGCTTTTAGGCGATGTTGGCAATGTTATATTTTCGGGTGGCTGGATTTATGATAAGAAAAAAGGAACTCTCCGCATATATTACGGAGGAGCAGATTCCTGTATAGCGCTTGCAACAGCTAAAATGAAAGATGTTATGACTTATATTAAAAAATGTCCCAAAGGATAGCCGGCAGAAGCGATACGAAACAATTTTCGCGCATCCTACTTTGCTGAAGTTTAGAAGGGACAAGTCCTCCTTCGCCAAGGCTTCGGAAGGACAAGTAGGTTAAACACCTTTTAAATACCCGCCGATAATCGGGCATTTAACACATAATTGAAAATTTTGTATATTGTTTTCAGACGGAAAAATAAAAGGATTAAAAAATAATTGAGAAACTAAGCCCCCTACAACGAGATTAATGAGTCAATTTAAAAAAACTCGGCGGGGATATCGCATTTAATGAGGAAAGGCAGAAATTTAATTAAAAAACTTGAAGACTTGAAGCAGCGTCACCCATTTCCTATGCGTGTCAACATTTCGGAGGCATGAATGCACAATATCTATATATTTACCGCTTTAATACTGCTTGCCTGCGGCTGCGCCGCGCCGGTTCTTTATAACTCGGCCGGGAAGGGGGATGTTGCCAAGGTGCGCTCTCTTCTAGCCGCCGGGGCGGACCCCAACGAGCACAGCGCCCTCTACCTAAACGAGACCGCGCTGCACATGGCCGTCTTGAAGTCTAGGCTGGATGTCGCCCGGTTGCTTATTGAACATGGGGCCGATATTAATGCCGAAGCTTCCGTCTTCGGCGGAATCGGCCGAAGGAAACATTTCGGCACGCCGTTGCATTATGCGGCGTGTGTCGGCCAAGCCGCGATGGTGCAGCTCCTGCTGGAAAGCGGCGCGGACCCGGACCTTGGACCCGGCATTTGCAGTGGCTCCAACGAGAGCGTAGATAAAGATAACGGAACCCCGCTGCAGCTGGCCGAGAAACATGGCCACACTATTGTGGCCTCTCTTATAAAAGCCGCTATTTCCTCCAAACTGGGATTGACTGCAGGCGGCGCTAAGAACATGGACGAATACGGCCCCATTGTAGGCGCCTTGCTCAAGGGGTATAAGGGCGAAAACAAAACCATAGCCGTAGCAGGGTTCTCTTACACCGACGGACATGCTTCTTCCGACGGGGATGTGGTAGCCGCACGCATAACCACCGAACTGGTAAAGCTGAAGAAACTGACCGTAGTTGAGCGCAAAGAGATACAAAAGATGCTGGCAGAGCTGAAGCTGCAGAATGCGGGGGTGATAGACCCGGATTCTGCTAAAAAGCTGGGGAAGATGCTGGGGGCGGACCTATTGGTCGTGGGGACAATGGCGGAACTGCCGGGGAACATACTGGAGTTGAATGTACGTCTTGCCAGCGTGGAGTCTGGCACGGCTATCAGCGCCGTTTCCGGACAGGTTAAAAAGAACTGGCTGAAGTAGCGGCGGCAGGGGAACAAGCATATAAGAACCTCCATGAACCGCCCTATAATAGGACGGTTCAAATAGCGTTTTTCCATCCCGCCAAATATGCCTTCCCCGTCGATAATTTAGCCAGTTGGCTAAAAACGCCTCGCTAAAACTCAATATTCTGACTTTTCCATTGATAATCCTGATATCGCCAGTGAAAGGGAAAATTAAACCGATAGGTAGGCCAAACCCCTTAAATACCCACCGATAATCGGGCACGATTTAAACTCTTTTTCCGAGTTCCAAAACACCCCCTGAAAACGGCTATTAGCCGGTTTCAGCTAAAAGAAGTTGTCTAATTGCCTTATTTGGATTTTACACTGTTTTTAAGCTTGTATTCGCTCGTTAACACATGGTTGAAAATTTTGTATATTGTTTTCAGACGGAAAAATAAGGGGATTAAAAAATAATTGAGAAATTAAGCAGCGTCCCGTATACGAAAGAATAGGGAGCGGGAAGCTGTAATGCGGGAGATAAGAAAAGGACTCTAAACTTTAAACTTTAAATTCTAAACTAATGTATGATTTCTTTAAAAGAAAAAATAAAAAAGTTGCCAAAAACGGAACTGCACCGCCATATTGAGGGCTGCGTCAGCTCTTCTACCATTATAAAAATCGCGCGCAAACATAAATTAAATCTGCCAACATTTGATGAGCAAAAACTTATCCCTATGGTAAGTCTTCAACAGCCTATGAATTCTCTTGGCGAAGTCCTTAAAATGTTTGAAATAGCCCAATCGGTTTTCGTGTCCTATGAAGCAGTGGAGGAAATAGTTTCGAAAGCCCTTGAAACCGCCTATAAAAATGAAAATATCCGGCTGATGGAATTAAGATACAGCCCTGATTTTATGCTGAAAGGAAAAGATTTGGATTGGCAAAAAACGCTTAATATAATTTGTAATAGTATTAAGAAATTTGAAAAAAGTCATTCATTTTTTGGTGCGGTTATAATAATAGCTTCAAGAGGTTATGGTCTTGAGTCGGTTAGAAAAACAGTGGATTTTGCCGTTAAAAATAAAAAATTGGTGGTGGGATTTGATTTTGCGGATGATGAATTAAACTATCCCGCGTCACTTTATAAAAACGAGGCAAGAAAACTTCATAAAGAGGCTATGCCTTTTACCGTTCATTCCGGTGAAGAGGGTTCATTTAAGCAAATCATTGACACTATAAAGATTCTTAATCCCAAAAGAATAGGCCATGGGGTTAAAGCCATAAATGACCCGTCGGGTAAAACTTTAGAATTGATAAAGCAAAACAATATAACGGTGGAAGCCAATCCTTACAGCAATTATTTAACTCATGCCGTAAATTCACTGGAAGCGCATCCATTGAAGAAATTTATTAAGGCCGGAATAAATGTGGCGATAGGGGCGGACGACCCGGAAATATTAAATACGAATCTTAATAAAGAATATCTCTTATCTGTGGAAAAAATAGGCCTGTCAATGGAAGATATAGCGTTTACAAATAAATGCGCTGTTGCCGGGTCATTTATGAGAGACGATATAAAACAGGAAGCGTTAAAATGGTTTTAATTTTTTCCGGCGTTTTGTTATTTTGCAGGTCTTGAATCTGTCAGGCAAAGCTCAACAAGTTCATTAATATTCGCGGTACCAACGCACATTACCGTATCGGCTCCGCCCCAGTAAAGTTTTAATGTTCCGTCTTCTTCAGGAACAGCTCCGCATGAAAAAACCACATTGGGAACATAGCCCACACGCTCGAAAGTATCTTCCGGCTGTAAAATCCATCTATCTCCGACACCAAGAATCCGGGCGGGGTCATCAAGTTTATGTAAGGCTACTCCTAAGCGATAAACAGCTCCGGCCATAGTTGGAAAAACGCCATGATAAATATTTAGCCAGCCTTTAGGTGTTTTCAAGGGAGGAGCGCCCGGGCCGATTTTCATTTCATCCCAATGATAGGTTACCGGCTTAATTATTACCTTTGATTGGCCCCAGTGAATTAAGTCTTTGGAAAAACTTATCCACATTGACCAGGGACTGATATCTGAATGCGGGCGGTCTAATTTTACGTAGTTGCCATTTATTTTTTCAGGGAATAAAACGGTATTGCGGTAATCGGCCTGAGTAATAAAAGCTATACGTTCAAAAGATTTAAAGTCAGAAGTTTTTGCCAAAGCTATGCGCACGCCGTGTCTGGAATAAGCGCTATAGGTTATATAATACGCTCCTTCCAAGGGTGTAATGCGTGGGTCTTCAACTCCATATTCTTCATATTCGGCAAAAGGACCTTCTATTGCCGGGGTCATAAACGGTTTTTCTCGTGATTTAAATTTAAATCCGTCAGAGGATTCAGCTATGCCGATTATGGATCTGCCATTATCCTTATGAGAGCGAAATAACATTATATAGCTTGAATTATGTTTAACAACACCCGCATTGTGAACGGTTTCAACTGAATAAGGAATATCATCCTTTGTAAGAATGGGATTTCCTTTATATCGTTTTACAAGTTTAGTTTTCATTTTTAGAGATTTGTAAGAGTTTTCTTCCTCGCCACTATACGCGGCGTAGAATGACAATTTTTAATTGCGGAGTTTTATCCTCCTTCGCCTCATTCTACGCCAAGGCTACGAATGACAAGAAGGCTTTGGAAGGATTACGCTCGTAAAGCCAAGTCCTTGTGAGACTTGGTAAGCTTTATTGTACTTGTTTTTTAATATGATGCCAACCACCTTTAAGTTCTTTGACCATGTGTTTTAATTCTGTGGCGCTGACACTTTTTACTCTTTTATAACGCACTGCTACCTTATCTACAAGGTCATAATATTTATCTTCATTGAGTTCTTTGATTTTTTCCATTTTTTCAAGAACTTCACCTTTCATTTTCAATGTCCAGCCCGCTATGACTTCACGGTTCTTGGAGCCTTTTTTTCCATATAAAAAATATGAACCTGCGGCGGCCAAGGCAGCTAAGCTAATTCCTGCTTTAATAATTTTTGTTTTTGTTTTTGCTTTCATTGTATTCTCCCTAAAAGTTTGATTATTAATTTAAAAATATTTATCCCCTCCAAAAATAATACAAAATATTTGCTTTGGAAAGAATATAAATGTTTTTTTTTGATTAAATATTAGGAAAGGACTAAAAAATACGCATAAGTAATAACCCCCCGTAGATTCCAAGGCTATGCCGGGTTGACTATGTCACGTGTCGCCTGCCCTCGCGTCCTTGTTTCCTGTGGAAACAGCAGGGTTTAACGAGCTACCACATCCTACAACTTACTATGCTTATTATACTTATGTATTAAAATGTAACATACAAGGGTAGCAAGGTGCTATGCACATAGAACGACCACAAGTGTTTTTGATAGAATTTAGACATGCCCAGTTTGGTTCATGAAAATAAAACCATAGAGTATTATTTAGCTCCTTCAAAAAGGCGCAGAAGTATTAGTATGCGAGTAGATAGAGATAGTCGTGTTCAGGTGCGAGCGCCAAAATTTACGACTACGCATTATATAGAAGGTTTTATAAAGGAAAGAATTAATTGGATTATTAAAAAACAGGATGGCTTTAAAAAACTTGGCAGTATTCATCCGGCTAAAGAATTTAAGACCGGTGAAATATTTCCGCTTTTTGGCCGGGATTTAAAATTGAAGATTGAAAAGGTAACCCTACCACCCGCCCAGACGCAAGCGTCTACGGATATTCTGCCTGCCAAAGGCAGGCGCGCAAATGGTAGGGCAAGAAAGCAAAGAAAAGCCATATGTAAGTTGGATGGTGACTATCTTAAAATTTTTATCGGTGATAAAGTTGATTTAAAATTTAAGGCCATGGCTGTGCGCGCAATGAGGGATTTTTATGACTTGCGCCTTAAGTCAAAAGCCGGTGATATTATTGAAAAGTATTCAAAAGTATTGGATGTAAATGTTTCCAATCTTGCGATAGGTAATCAAAAAAGTTTGTGGGGGAGCTGTTCAAGACGCGGCAGTATAAGATTGAATTGGCGTTTAGCTATGATGCCGTTTGACATTATGGAATATATTGTGATTCATGAAGTTTGCCATTTGAAAGTTCATGGGCATTGTTCAAAATTTTGGAAAGTGGTAGAGAATCTATTGCCCGATTATAAAGAGCGTAGAAAATGGCTGCGCCAGCATGGCATGTCTTTCTTTTTAATTTCAGATTGGGAATGAAAAAGGCGCAGACTTGTCATTCGTAGCTTTAGCGAAGAAAGAGGCACAAAGGGAACAGTAAGGTAATTATTTCTAGCGTTCAATGTCGATCTCTGACTTTAAGATTCTTAGACTCTAAGACTCCAAAACTTGTTTATTTGATGTTCTATCCACAATTTTGGACACTACCAAGTCAGATGTGACATTTAAGGAAGTTCTGCACATATCTAAAATTCTGTCCACTGCGACAATTAAGGCTATATAGGCAACCGGAAGGCCAATCTGATTTAAGATTACCACCATCATTACCAGTGAAGCGCTTGGCATAGCCGCAACACCAACGCTTAACATTACAACTGTCAGTCCCAGTGTTAATTGTTCTCCAAAACCGAGAGGGACTCCCGCAAGATTAGCTATATAAAGAACTGCAACGACTAAATAAGCCGCTGTTCCGTCCATGGAAACTGTTGCGCCCAAAGGTAGAACAAAGCCGGCGCTTTGCGCGCTTACGCCGCCCTTTTCTTCTGCGGTTTTTATTGAAACCGGCAGAGTTGCCGCGCTTGAAGCTGTGGAAAAAGCCATGATTGAAGCTTCTTTAATATTCCAGAGATAGCGATAGGGATTGATGCGACCCAGAATTAATAATACAGCAGGAAGAGTGACAAGCCCATGTATTAAAATCACAATAATTACCACCAGCATATAACTCCAAAGGCCAAGGATTACTTCAATGCCTTCCTGAGCTATTACATATGAAAGTAAGCTGAAAACACCGATAGGAGTAAGTTTAATTACCCATTCCGCTATTTTCAACATCGCATTATTTACTCCGGTAAAAAAATCCTTGAGTAAATTTTGGTGATGGTCGGCAAGATATAAAGAAGCTACCGCAAATAAAATGGAAAAAACAATTACCTGCATCATAGCGCCTTGGGTTAATGCGGCAAATACATTAGTCGGTATAAAACTCAGGAGCATTCCTTCAAAGGAGAAGGGTTTTAGTGTTTCCGCTGCCGCGAAACTTAAGCCTTCGGCAGAAACCGCTTGCCCGATTTTCACCATATTCATGGCAAAGATTGCTAAAAATGTGGATAGCGCCGTTGTTATCAGATAGAGCGCAATTGTTTTTAAACCTATATTTTTTAATTGGTCAAGGGAGCCCAATCCTGATATGGCGATAAAGATACTGGCAAAAACCAAAGGAACGACTATCATTTTTAATAGCGCGATAAAAATCTGGCCCAAGACTCTTTGTTTGATAGCCAGTTCCGGCATAAATATTCCAAAAAGTACGCCAAGAATTATACCCAGCATAACCAAGGTATTTGTGCTTGTAAATTTTTTAATTTTTTTTATCATTAAAAAAACTCTCCATTAGTTAATATTCAATAAACTGTTTTCCACCGCTTTTATAGCGTCAAGGGCCGAACTTGTTATGCCGCCGGTATAACCCGAACCTTCGCCTAGGGGATATAAATTTTTCATATTTACCGATTCCCAATTTTCTTTTCTGGAAATTCTAATGGGGCAAGACGTTCTTGTTTCAGGAGCTAATAATATAGCTTGGCTTGAAACAAAAACAGGATAATTATCTTTCCATTTATTAAACGCTCTTTTAAGAACAATTCGGATGAATTTTGGGAATATCGTATTCATATTAACGGAAATGGTTCCGGTCTTGCAGGAATTTTCATTTAATTTTACGGATGTTTTTTCATACAGGAAATCCATAAGATTTTGAGCGGGAACTTTCCAGTTTCCACCCGAAGCGGCAAAAGCTTTCCGCTCTATATTTTTTTGAAATAAAAGGCCGGCCAAGGGATGACTTGATTTATAATCTTCGGTGTGACAGGTTACGATAATAGCGGCATTTGAAAATTTAGAATCCCGTTTTGAATAACTCATACCGTTTGTAACCAATAAGCCTTTTTCAGATGAAGCATTCACTATCTCGCCGCCCGGGCACATACAAAAAGTATAAGCGCCGCGCTCCATTTTTTTATCGGTATAATTAAAAGAATAAGAGGCAGCCCCAATAGCGGCAACATTTTTGTATTTATGTCCGTATCTTATGAAATTAATGGTTTCAGCGGGATGCTCTAAACGGACACCTACGGCAATAGCCTTTTGTTCAATGGTAATACCCTTTTTGTAAATCATTTCAAATGTGTCGCGGGCGGAATGGCCAACTGCGAGATAGATAAGTGAAGATTTATATTCTTTTTCACCGTTTATAACTATGCCCGAAAGTTTATTATCTTTTATAAGCATATCGGTCATACGGGAGCTATAATATATTTCCCCGCCATGAGAAAGAATATGCTCTCTCATATTACGCACCACTTTACATAATACATCCGTACCCAGATGAGGTTTATGGGCATAACTTATTTCCTCGGGCGCGCCGAATTTTATAAAGGTAGCCAATACTTTATGTAGATAAGCTGAATTTTTTAATCTGGAAAATAATTTGCCATCGGAAAATGAGCCCGCCCCACCTTCGCCAAATTGAATATTTGATTCCGGGTTTAATGTGCCTTCTTTAATAAATTTTTGAATGTCAATGGCGCGGTCTTCAATTTTTTTGCCTCTTTCAAATATTATGGGCTTTATGCCATATTCAATAAGTTCAAGAGCGGCAAATATGCCGGCGGGACCAAAGCCGATTATTATTGGTTTGTCTTTAAGTGTTTTTTGTTCCTTTGGTTCTTTTACAGTTTCGATATAGGGGAGAAAGTTTTTTTTATTACCAAAGGTATCGGGAACGCTCACAGCTATTGAAATTTCATAGTAAAATTGTTTTTGATCACGGGCATCAATTGCTTTGCTCAGGATTTTAATGAGGCGTATGTTCTCTCCGCTAATTTCCAATTTATCCGTGGCGGCCAGTATATATTCTCTTTCCGCGTCTTTTTCAACGGGCACTCTTAAATTATTTATTATTAAATCCAAAATGTTCCTCCAATAGGGTAGTCTGACTATTTAGTTTCCGGATGTGCGGTATAAACGGCTTTTATGCAATCAAGGTATGGTCGGCGTTTTTCCTCAGAAAAATTTTCATATTTTAATTCCACGGCTTTTCCCGCGCCAAACATGGCATTATCTATGGGAAATAATTTGTCAAATTCTTTAGGCAAAAATTCTTTTTTAATCTCTATTCTAAGACCCCAGCCGGGCATAAAACTGAGACAATATATCCATTTGCCGGTTGTGGGGTTGGGAATTTTAAGCGCGGGGCCGGGATTATTGCCGGCGCTGGATTTCATTTCCCAGGTTTTGCCCGGTTCATCACCTGCTATATTCAATAATTCCAGCCAGAAAACTCTAAAGGCCTTTGCAGAGTCAGGATATCTAACAGCTATATGTTTTAAGAATTTATCAAATTCATAGCGTATCTGCGCGGGATCAATCATCTTTTTGACGCTTTTTTTAGGTTTTTCATTTTCTTCTTTTTTAGCTTGCTCTATTAAATTTTTAAGGCTTTCTGTTTCTTCTGCCGAGGCAGGTTCAAGATATTCCGATTTAAAGGTCATTTTCTCTACGCCTGAAGCTGGATAGATAGTTATATTATCGCCAATAATTTTCAGCACTATGCCGAGATTTTTATTTATCGTATTTTTAACTACTGAATATTTTTCAAATTTAGGTGATTCCATTTCTTTTCCTCAAGTAACATAATACAGAATATGGACCGCAGAATAAAGAATTGTGTAGTCTTTAATTTTGCCTATAAAAGATACATAGTGCCATAGAGGTCTTTTTATCATTTAAAATTAGGTCTTTGGACACTTAGCGAATTGTCATTTTCCCATTAGAATATAAGTAATGAATTTATTGTACCCCCTAAATTCCATAGGAATTTAAGCAGTGGGTACAAAAGCAGTGGGTAATTCTCCGAAGCAAAAATGTTTTTGCTTCGGAGATAAAATAATGAAAAAAAATATTAAAAAAGTATTTATAAAAATAGCGGTGGATTAATCCACCGCTATTTCTAACTAAGTTGTTTTGAATTTTATTTACCGCCGCCATTACCGCCACCGCTTCCGCTGTGTTGAGTATTTCTATTTTGATTCTGTTTTCTCTCACGGCGCATTTCTTGATTATGATTTTGTTTTCTATCTTTTTTTCGGTTCATCTTTTTGCTGCGAGTTTGTTTTCTTTCGCCTTTGCGCTCCATTTTTTTGCCGCGGGTTTGTTTCTTCTCGCCTTTGTTTTCAAGTTTTTCACCGGCGCGATTTAATTTTTCAGCGGCTTTGTCGTGGCCAAGTTCCGATTGTCTGTCCGCTTTGCGCTGCATTCTTTCGCCTTTGCGCTCCATCTTCTCACCGCGCTTTTGGATTTTCTCGCCTTTGTCTTCTATCTTCTCACCGCGGTTTTCTAATCTTTTGGCTTTTCTCTCTTTTCTCATTTTTTTATGAGCGGAGTTTTCTTTTTTGCTTATTTTGCCATCGCCATCGGCGTCCATTTCTCTTTTTTCACGCATTTGGTGTTTGCGGGTTCTTTTTTTAAAGGCATTATTTTCTTTATTGCTTATTTCACCGTCGCCATCAGAATCCATTCTTTTGTTCATGAAAGTGGCTTTTTCTTCTTTTTTCATGCCTTCCATATCATCAGTGGCATCCTGCCAATTTTCATATTCTTTTTGTTCTTGGTTTTTAGGTTCTATTTGTTCTTCATTTGTTTTTTTATTTTGATCTTGATTACCTTGTTGAGCATACACTAAAACATTGGAGCAAAAAAATATGCTTATTACTGCGATTATTATTGTTTTCACGTAGTCTCCTTTGATTTTGGCCGTTTGATATGCATAGCATCTGATACCTTCTCCAGATTCCAGAGGAATCTATCTCGTGAGGGCAGGCATCGATGGCATAGCCAACCCGGCATAGCCTTGGAATTTAGGGGGATAATTATATCTCCTTATCTATTAATAGTAATAAATTTGTCAAAAATAAGCTAATAATATTTCAAGGATTGCTATAGATTAATAGTTAATTGGAGGTTTTATTGGAAATATCAGTATTTATAGTTTTGGGAATGACCAAGGGTTTAAATACAGGAAGAAAAATTTCTTTATTTATGGAATTAAGTTTTGCCATATAATCAAAAATATATGAGTTATGCCATGTTATTACATTCCTTAGGTTCCATAAATCTGCTTTTGCCAATTTTCTAAGCGATTTATTGTGTAATATCAGGTCTATAAGCAGGGGCTCGACATTTTCAATTTTAGAATCTATTTGAATGTTTTCATCGGAAGATTTTATAAAATTGGAAAACATATCGCGTTTTGCCCAGAAATTTTTCCACACCCTTACATTTAGGGGTTTTGAAACATGTTTTTCAAGATCTTCTTTTCGTATCTCTAACTTCATAAAAAGCTTTATAACCGGATTAGAAGGCATTAAAGGGGAGCCGACGGTTATAAGCTTATTTATTTTTATATCAGGATTTGATTTTGCCAATTGATGGAGAGTTTCATGCATAAGGACGGTGCCCCAGCTGTGGGCCAGAATATGAATAGGTCTGCCGGTGTCCTTATATTGTAAGTGGATTTTAATCATTTTTTCTTTGAATTGCTTTACTGTTTCTTTTGTGTCTCCGGGATCTCTTGACCATGGAAATGGGATAATTATTATATCGTGGCCCAATATTTCAGCCTCTTGGGCTAATTTTTCTTCTATATAATTGTCAGGCATGCTCCGGGGTTGAATATTATTGACTAGGGGTTTATCATCTTCAGAAAAAAAATAATCTTTATTAAATTTTATAATTTCGGTTTGGAGGAGAGTCGTATCAAAATTTTTTTTGGGGAAGAAAAAATTAACAATATCAAATAAATATTTAAGTTCAAGTACGCCTGGCCCCACTTCGCCTAAATTTATACCTGCTACCGTAATTATTATAGGTTCTATTTTTTCCTTTGTTTCAAGAGCATAACTCACAAGGGGTTTGGGATAGGGTATATCTTTATCTTGAAATAATTCAATTACGGAATCTTTATTTAGAGTATTTAAATTTACCTGGGGATCAAGGGCCATAAGCCGGCTTGAAGAGAAAAGGGCTAATATGAGAATAGATAAAAGTGGTCTAAAAAATTTCATAATAAGTATTAAATAACTCTACTTTTATTATAAAAAATTTGGAGTCTTTTGACAAATATTAAGTTCTCCAAATAAAAATTATAAAGGTTTTAAGATAGCCGGCCAAATGGGAATGAGCGAGCGGACAAAAGCCCTTGTTATGCCGCTCATGGCAGACGTAATATCAAAACCGTCATAGCTCATGGATGCTGACCATAAAACAGAGCCGGTTTCTATATCCACCATACGCGAGATCAGAGCTGTGCTGGCGGCAGTGGTTATCAAATGCGAATTGGGAACGCCCATTACCGGACCATCAGAGCGGATAGTGCTGCCCGCCACTTGGTTTACATTTTTTCGTTTGCCTTTGGTATTTATAAGATAACTGGAGGCCGGAGTGGTTTCAACTACGGAACCGAGAAATAAAGCGTCAACGCCCAGTAATTTTCCTATTTTTTTTGCCGTGGCTCTGTCAAAATTGCCGGAAGCCATAAGTTGGTGTTCCTTTAAAATACTATTTAATTGCTGGCGTTCAATAACATCAATACCGTTTGCAAGCAAGCTTTGAGTCATAAGGTCGGCGGCTATATTTCCTTTATTTCCGGTAAATGTTATTACGGCAACGCGGTTTATTGCGGAGAAATCCGCCCGTGGATTAATGGCAACTTGCGGAGTTACGCAGCCTGAGAAAAAAATTGCCATAGCTATTAGTAAAAGAGGTGAATTCTTTATCATATTTCTCATTGAGCTCTCAAAAAGTGAAGATGTTTAATCGCTTTTTTGCGCATCTTTGGAGTAAGGGCGGTATCAAGGCAGGCTTGCCAGGAGGCTATGGCTTTATTTTTTAAGCCTCTTTTTTCATAAATTAAACCCAGCATAAAATGAGGTTTGGCTTTTTTAGGATTTAAGCTGACTGCGGTTTCAAAATATTTTTGAGCTTCATTTATATTTTTCAGCTTGCTATAAATAAAACCTAACTGAATATAGAGTTCAACTTTTTTTGGGTCTTGTATAATGGATTAGGAAATTCAGACCACTTTTAAGGCTAACTTAAGGTGTAA
>CAZHQC010000054.1:0-14360 GCA_964534135.1 uncultured Elusimicrobiaceae bacterium
CAAAGTGTACACTTAATTCCGGCGAAAACTGTACACTTTTGCACCGCCGCTAACACTCAGATGGCCAAGTTATGGGAGTGAGTGGACTGGGCTATCGGAAGGACTGTAGCCACTTACGGGGTCATTTTTACTTCATAAAATTGTCCAATTAAATCCCCTTCAACCCTTTTCGCAAAACAAAAAGACCTATCCCGAAAGGAATTCGGAATGGCAGAGAAAAAAACGCTTCTATTGGAATTTTATCTGTTTAATATATTCGGGGAAAAGCTTGATTTTGGAGGCTTCATCGGGATTAAATAAAAAGGGTTTCATATCATTCGCCAATTTTGAAAAATCCAATCCGGTAAATTTAGAGAGAAGAATTTTTTTAAGTTCTTCCTCGGTTTTTATCCGCATTTTGTTTTTGAGGTATTTAAAATCCGTCTTGGTTTTTGAAAACAAAAAAATAGCGTCAAAAAAATCTCTTCCCATGGTTCTTTTTCTGTTAACGATGGCGTAAATTTTTTGCGCCAGAAGAATGGAGACGGGAACAACGACGATTTGGGTAAAAATATCGAATTTGTTTATAATGGGCTTTTCCGGAGTATATTGTGTTTTTTGCGGTTCAGCATCTATCTGTATGAGAAGTTTTTCGTTTTTGTGGTTGGATATTCCGTTTTCGTAAAGGATATCCAAAAATTTAATATAACAATGAAAAGCGCCTTTGAAAGAATTTTCCACTTCCACGGAATATCCTTCTGAAAACAGTTTTCTTTTTAAAATTCCCGAAAGCGCCGCGAATTCTTTTTTTGTCATATTGCGATTGTCAAAATCGAGGTCTTCGGAGAATCTCCGGCTTTGATGAACTATGTGAATGGCCGTACCCCCCATAAAAACAAGTTTGCCTGAAAAACGGGAATTATAGATGATTTCAAGTATTTTATATTGAAGATATTCCCGCAGGATATCTCTTTTAAAAATCCATAGGTTTTCGGGATAAAATTTTTCTATGTTTTTTAAATCAAGCATTTTTAATATACTCCATAAAATCCGAGATTCTTTTATTTAACGATTTTTGATTTATCTTTTCAAGCATTTCGCGCAAATTTCCTTTTCCGATTTTTCTATCAAAAATTTCTTTGTTTATTCGAAGGCTTTCAAAATCCGAGACAGACTTTAATCGCGGATTGAGATGGAAATAATCTATAAGGGCTTTTTCGGGTTTCGCCATTTTGAATGAATAATTTTCGGATTTAATCAAATCATAGCCCCAAAAAAGCTTGGGCGAAATTTTTCTGTAAATAAAATTCATGATCTTTGATTTTATGTTTAAGGTTTTCGCGGTTGAAACGGAGGTAATGGAAAAGATATTTTCAGGGATAAGCTGATAATATGAAAAAGCCGTTTCGATGGATACATAAGCCGGGGTTCTGATTTTATTGGCAATAAGGAAAAGGCGACTTTCATCGGGTTTTGGTTCGGGGAAAATATAATAACCTTTGGAAATGTTGAGAATATATCCTTTTTTCAGCCATTCGTGCAATCTTCTTTTGTCAAAATCGGGATAGGCCTTTTTAATGTCTTTTATTGAAATTAAAAGCCGATTCTTGAATGTTTTGGCAAAGTCAATGTATTTCATAATGTTTCTCATAGATGTTATTTTTAACATCTATGAGAAATAGGATAGCAGAGATTTTCCTAAAAATCAAGAGGGGAAGAAGCAATGGACGATTTCCCTCCTGTTGAACTATTTCCATTTTGGAAACAATTGCCCTTTTTGAATTGCCCCGATAGTCAACGGCAATAATAGCATCAAGGTTATAGTGTTTTGTTGTACCGTTTGCCATCCTTGACAGTTACCGAGGATTCCTCGATAACTGATTTTTCTTCCAATTCACCATTTCAATTGAGATAGAGTTTTATTTGCCGTTTCCATGTCAAATTCCGCGGGGTCAAAATTTTCGCCAAGCCATTCCAATCTTTCGTCATATTCGGGATGTTTCGGATTTTTTAAAATGTCAAGAAGCTCAAAATATCCGTATATGCCGCCACAATCTTCGGGAGGACAAGCGTTTTTTCCCGCAAGACAAACCGGATTTTTTAAATCGGAATTATCCGGCAGAATTTTTTCGACGATTACTTCATGTCCCCAGTCATCGCCAAAATCATATGTGTATAATATTTTTTCTTTCTCTTCCGAAATCAAGTCTTCAAGTTTTGTTTTTGCCGAATCAATTTCATTTTCACTATTTGATGATTCTTGAATGCTTTCGGCATCGGTTATGATAATTTTTCCAAAGTTAAATTCATATAAATGAGTATGGGTCCAACCCATAATTTCCTGAATTGTTTCGTGCAACAGTTGAAAGGTTATATGACTTTTCACAAGAAACCTTCGCCAAACGAGAGGCTTGCTCCCTTTTAAACTTATTTTCATTTGATAAATTTGTTTTTTCATTCTATCTCCTTTATTTATGGACTTTACGGCAGAATACACTTAATCAAACTATTTAACCCCGCGGGTTTTTGTAATTATTGCTATATAATAATATTTCCAGATATTTTTTAGACTATAATTATAATATTATCCGATAATTTTATACTTAATCAAGTAGAAAATTATCCACATAACCAATGACCGACAATCATGCATATTAAATTCCACCAAAAGGTTTAGCAAAATATAGATATAACCCCGCGGGTTTACCCAATTCGTTCCTACCCAATTCGTTCCTACCCAAACCACTCCCGAGTAAGAGATTTGGCTAAAAGCCAAACTCCGATTCGGGAGAGTTATATTTCGCAAATTTCCGAAGCGGGAAAGTGTTTTGGTTCCCTAACCCACGGGGTTAAACAACAACCTCGAAGATGATTACAGCCACTGGCGGCCGCAGGCAACCTTGAAAGGGCAATTAACACAATTCTTTTCGTCCGAAGTCATTTCAAAAATTTTATCAATATCCAGAATCTCTTCAATTAAAGTGACAATCGCTTTTTCATAATCCGCAAACACATCAGCTTTATTAGGCAATTTTTTATATATTTCTCTAAATAGATTTTGCTCTTTAATTTTCTCTTCCCCAAGCATCATTAAAGAAGCATCCATATAGCGAACATCGGTATGCGGCTTGGTTTTTAAATAGGCCAATATATAAAACGGCAATTGAGTAGATTTTAATGTCTTGGGCCAATCATCTCTATTATTCAAATCAAATTTTTTCCAATCCGGCACTTTAGCGGTGGCGCCTGTCTTATAATCAATGATATGAATATGACCTTTCCTATCGTCAATTCTATCCGCTCGGCCTCTTAATTTAACAATGCCATATTTGGTATCAATTTCAGTTTTAAAACCCATCTCACAATCAAGAATCTTAATGCCTTTAAAATTCTTCTTATGATAGTCCAGAATATCTTTCAAACGATTTTTAATCTGGTGTTTGATTATATATTCATAGCCCATAGCATGGTTTTTCATTCTAATATCAAAAACTTTCTTTGCTTCTTTCATTATAAGCTTATAGTCATCTTCCTCAATATCCAGGGAAGATTCAGCCATCTTAATTTTAAAATAATTTTCCAATATATCATGAACCATAGTGCCGATATCGCGCATATCAATATCATCGGATATCTCATCTTTCTCATTTAGACCCAAAACATATTTATGATAGAACTGCAGGCCGCAATTTAAGTAAGTATCTATACTTGAGGGTGAAAATTCCCGTTTCTTAAGAGCATTTATAATAGCTGTATCTTTCTTAACGGGTTCGGGGTCTTTCTGCTCAAATTGTATTTTAAAATAGACATCATTCTCTTGCGGTTTTTTATTTTCTTTCTCTATATCCCAAATTAATTTTTCGACAAAAGAACTTCTCTCTTTATCCGCGCTATCTTTATAAAAGATATGCGCTTCCTTGGCATTACTGATTAAAACATTAAAATAATATTTGGATATTTTCTCCCGAGTTTTATAAGTTGAGAGACCGAGATTCTCGCGGATAAAATGCGAGAGGACGGTATCTTCTTTTTTAGAAGCCGGCAATATATCGGCATTAGCGTCAAGAAAATAAACATTATCAAACTTTAGATTTCTGGTCTCAAGAAAGCCCAAAACCTGCGTTCCCTTAAGCGGTGTACCGGGAAAGGGATAATTTATACTTTTAATGAAAGTCGCAAAGAATTTAAAATAAGCGGCCGTTGATGTAAATTCCCGGTCATTTAAAGCGGAATTTCTAAATTCAATTATGCTTTCAATTGCCACCTGCACAAAAGGCGCCCAATAAGAGTGAAGATTGGCGGTGCTGCTAACAGATAAGAAAGAAATGAAGTCCAATAACTTTGAGCCAAAATCCTGAATATCTTTTAAATCTTCAAATGGCTTAATGACGGTTTCATGAATAAAGACGATATGTTTTTTAACAATAGCGGGCGATACTTTCTTATCGCCGTATCTTTTAAGCTTGGCCACCGATTTTTTAATTATTTCATCATCTGTCTCTATTTCAGATAAGCCAATATACTTATTGATCCCGGAGGATAATACTTCCTCTATGCTCTGGAATATAATTCTGGAGGTTTCAGCCGATTTATTATTGAAGTAGATATTTTTGATATAAGGATGAAAGACAAATTTAAGATAATAAGGCGCGAAATATTTCCCGTCCGTTCTTTTATCTATTAAATCCGCCAGAGAATCTATTAAAGCGTAAACGGGCGTGGAGGTTACGGGATAGCCCATTGAGATATTATAATCATCCATATCGATTAGAACATTTTGAATTAAAGGAAATAAACTCTCGGATGATGGCAAGACTATAATATCGGAAGATTTTGTTTCTTTCTTTTCTTTTTTTGCAGTTTTCTTGGACTTTAGAACTTCCGCCAATTTGAATATCTCGCCATGAATATCTGAAGCTTTATAAAGGGAAACATTGGAAAGGGCCTTACTTTTAATTTGAATCTCATTATCTTTAAGAATTTTCATTTCGGGCAGAAATGAAAATTGCTCAATTAACCCGGGCCCGCTTTCAAGAATTAAGCTCATATTATTTTCTTTAGCCAAATGTTTTAATATCACTTTCTCACTTGCGGTTAAAACAAAGAAACCGGCAAAGATTATGTTTTCATATGTGGAGGAATTAAATTTCTCAATATCTTTTGAGGCCTTGGCATATTTAAGGGAGCGCGTTAAAAGTTTGGCGGTTTCAATAGTGAAATAAAAATCTTTATAGAGCTTGGAAAAATTCTTAAATTTCTTCAAAAATTCGGGGGCATTTATTTCTGACGGCAAGATATCATCATACTGCATTAAATCTTTATCCGTCTTTAACTCTATTTTGATTTCTTCAAAATCGCCTATCATTTTAAAAGCCCAAGGCAAGAAGGCATCTAAGGTTAAGGCCTTAATGCCTACAATATCACATAATTCATCTTTAAGATTATCGTAAAGCAAAGCCGCTAAATCCAAATTTGATGCCACGGGATGATTAACACCCGGGCCAGTGGAAATAAAATCCACAAAATCATCCATAGAGAATATTTTTGGCGAGGCATGAGCGCCTTTTTTCTCGGCTAAATATTTACGCAAGAAATGCGCCGGCCGTTTGCCCGGAAAAATAACAATATTATTCTCAAGCGATTTAACCGATAATAAAGTATCGGCTACGCTCGAGACAATGCTTTCTTCAGGTTTTATAAGTGTAATCATTTTTTAATTTTCCAACCCCGCAATCCACTCCCGCATAAGAATTTTTACTTCGTAAAAAATTTCCGATGCGGGAGAGGTTTACTTACCCAACCTACGAGGTATTTTTTTAAACTCTAAACTGTTTTGCCAGCTACATGACAAATCCTATTTTCGGCGATTGGCAAATCGCCCGCTATATAGCAGCGCAAGGCGCTGCGACTACATTCGCACTATTTTCTTTAAATCTATATAAGCTATTACAGCCTTAATATTAAAATCTTCATAAACTTCACTTAAAATCGCTACATAATCCGTCATCTGTTTTTTATAGCTTGCAGTGTTCTCAATGCCGGTTTTAAAATCTATAAGAACAATATCTTTCCCATCAAAAAGTAATCTATCCATTCTGCGCAAAGCGCCGGTTTTATCTACAAACTCAGCTTCCGTTAGAATTTTCCTATCCGCTTTATCGGTAAAATATTCTTTTACTTCGGGCAAAACTAAAAAATCATTGAGGCTTTTGACTATCTTGGTTTTATTAAAATCAAAATCATATTTTGATTTAAAAGTATCATAATGCTCTTTTATTTCTTTTGAAGTTTGGGGGCCAATATGGATTATCTTGGACAAAATATCATGACATAAGGCGCCTTCGGAAGTTTCAAAATAACTTTTATAAGTAGGCTTTAAATTTTCAAAATCATAAAAATCTTCTTTTGGCGCCGGCGCTATTATTTCCACAGGATCAATCTTAAAGGGTTTTATTTCTTTTGCCAAAACTACTAAAGGAGATTTAGATTCATAATCTTCCAATACATCTATCAATTTAGCCTCTTTTCCTTTACTGGCTTTAGTGGCTTTCTTAATTACAAGATTATAAAGCTCATGTTTGGCTCTTGTTGAAATAACATAGAGAAGATTTAAATCCTGTACATCTTCATCCAGCTTCTTAGCATTATAAATGGGCTTTAATTTTGATGAGGCCTGCGCCATCTCTTTGGTTATATGAAAAACATTTATAATACCATCGGACTCCTTGAAATACATGGCATCTTTATTGGCGGTCTCATCATAAAGAAGATTGATAATTACAGAAAAACCCAAACCCTTGGATTTATGAAAACTCATAACACGCACGGCATCCACATAATCGGGCAAATCAATTGAGAAGACTGCCTTCTTATCGCTATCATCAGCTTGCGCGAATTCTATGAAAGTTCTTAAATTACCGGCGCCAAGCCCTTCAAGTTTTATAACCGCATCCAGAAACTTAGCCAAAAAGGAGGCTTCGTCTTTAAAGTTTTCAAATATTTTAAACTTGGAATAGACCAGTGAGACTAATTCATAAAGAGGCAGATAACCTACTTTCTTAAATAATTCGGCAAAATATTCATTCCAATATTCTTGAAATGCGGGATGGTCTTGAAAATTGGAATATAATAATTCTCTTCTATCTCTCTGTTTTATTTCAAATATAAGATTTGTTATATCTTCTTTCTTTAAATTCTTTCCCATTAACTTTAGGAATATGTCCCCGGTAACAAAAGCCGAGAAAGCCAAATCATCTGAGGGAGTTTCCAAAAATTTTAATAAAGCCAATAACTCAGCTATAACTTTCCGGTTTCTTATATCCAGAGAACTTAAAGAGGCCACGGGAATACCTACTTCCGTTAGCCATTGGACAATAGGTTCGATTCTTTTATTTTTAGCCACCAGAATGGCTATTTCATTTAAGGGATAACGCTTGCCCGCACTCTTAATTATTTCCAGTAATTTTTCTTTTTCAATTTCATCTTCATTTATACGCGGAGTTTCAAAAACCTCGGTTTGAACATAGCCCGTTTTCTCACGCCCTTTTTTAACCGCCTGCTGATAAACCGTAAGTTCGGTTATATCCTGACCTATGATATCTTCCTGATTTTTTATTTTCTCTTTAAATAAATCATCCACATAGTTTAAAATTTCGCCATCACTTCTGTAATTAGTGGGAAGATTTTTAATTTCAAGACTGCCGCCCACGGAATCCAAACTCAAATATTGGGTTTCATCACTCTTTTCTTCGGCCACATCTAAAAACTCCCGCATTATTTTATAATCGGCATTGCGGAACATAAAAATTGCCTGTTTGATATCTCCAACCGTAAACAATGAACCTTTCTTGGCTAAGGCTTCCTCAATTAACGGCCTCATATTATCCCATTGCAAACTATTGGTATCTTGAAATTCATCCACAAGAAAATGACTGATACGCTCGCCGAGCTTTAGATATATATCGGGTACACTGTTTTTATTTATATAAGTTGAAAGATTCTTAGCGATATCATTAATATGTATTACTTCACTTTTGCCATTCTTGATTTTCTCAAGTTCTATCTTAAATTTTTCATAAATACTTATATAAGGATGATAATAAATAGCGGCATTTATCTCGGCCAATTCAATAACAAAGGAATTAAGAAACTCTATATCTTGCTCCCAGCCTTCATGAAAGTGTTTCTTTTTCTGGCCGTTCAAGACACCGAATTTAAAATTATAACTTGCCAAAAACCCGAGAAGATTTTTCTCTTCAATGGCGCTGGCAGAGCTATCTCTTATAAAGGAATCATCCGGCAACTTTTTCTTTAAACCATCGCAGAATTGTAATATCTCTTTAAATTTCTCTTTAAGCACTATTTCATAATCCGTTGTGTCATGAACTATCCGTCCGCTGGTTTTCCCCTCAGCATTAAGAAAACTATTAAAATTCTCTTTAACTCTGGCGGCGGGATTCCAAGGATAAGAACCTGACTTGGGCAGGATGGTTAAAAATTTCTCTATTTCCGAAAGTGGTAATTCTTCCTTTCCTATTTTGGAAAACAAGGAATATAAAGCGGACTCTATGAGTACATCATAGGTCATGGTTATTTCATGATTTAAAGGCAGGCCGAGTTCCGCCACTGAGCACGTCATAATGCGGGTTAAAAAACTGTCTATGGTCTGTATATGAAAGTCCGAATAATTATCTATTACAAATTCAACCGCTTTCTTGGCTTTCTCATGTATGGCTTCCCGACTTAATGAAATAAGCTTAAGTGTTTCATCCATCTTTTCGCAATCAGGATTTAAAGCTATTTCTTTAAGCCAACCCAATATACGGGTCTTCATTTCTTTGGCGGCATTATTGGTAAAGGTGACGGCAAGAATATTTTCAATTCTGTTAAAAGGAATATTGCTTGAAAGGAGTAATTGTATATAGCGTTGAGTTAAAGTATAGGTTTTGCCCGAACCCGCGGACGCGCTTATAAGCAAGGCATGTGGAAATTTGAGGTCCGTATCTTTTTTTAGAACTGGGATATTTTTATCAATCATAACGTGTGAATATTATAGCCGTTACTCGCGACACCTTACTGTCGCTTTAAAAATTATCTTTTGCCAATTAATTATTATCCAAGGCGGCTATTTCAACGGGCAGTTCCTTGGTGGTTTTAGCCCCCAATTCTTTAAGTTCTATGGCTCGTTTAATCATATTGCCGCGCCCTGTTGAAAGCTTCTTAACAGCATTTTCATAAGAGACTTGTGCATCATCAATACTCTTGCCGACTCTTTGAAAGTCCGTAATGAAAAGCACAAACTTATCATATAAATCTCCGCCTTTCTTAGCTATTTCAATGGCATTTTTATTTTGCTTTTCTTGTTGCCACATATAGGCGATGGTTTTAAAAACCGGAAACAATGTTGAAGTTGAAACCATAATGATATTTTTTGCAAAGGCCTCTTTAAATAAATCTCTACCTTTGTTTTTGGCCTCTTCCAAAGCCGCGTGTAAAGCCCCTTCTATGGGCATAAACATAAGAACAAAATCCAGACTGTTAATGGAATAAATATCATGGTAATCTTTTGCGGCCAATTCATTTATATGATTTGTAACCGATTCCAAATGTTTTCCAAGAAACATATTTTTGGAACTTTCATCTTTACTATCGACATTATAATAGTCATTGTAAGCGGATAAGGATACTTTTGAATCCACAACAATATGCCTGCTATCGGGGAGATTTATAATAATATCGGGCTGTTTGGATTTTCTGGGATCATCTTCATCTTTAATTTTTTTCTGCCAAGCATAATGAGTGCCTTTCTCAAGGCCCATGGCCTGAAGCATTTCTTCCAGAACCATTTCACCCCAATCACCCTGAATCTTGCTCTTGCCCTTAAGCGCGCTTGTAAGATTTTCGGCCTGTTGATTAACCTTATTGTTTAATTCAGTTAACTGTGTAATCTTCTCAAGCAAACTGCCTCTGCTGCTGGTATCTTCATTATGAATTTGATTGACCCTCTCTTCAAAACCTTTGATTTTATCTTTAAGAGGGCTTAACATTAAATCAAGGCCGGTTTGGCTTTGGTCGCGGAAAGTTTTATTTTTCTCTTCAAATATTTTATTGGCGATATTTTTAAATTCCATGCTTAATTTATCGCGCATATTTTCAATATCGGCTTTCTGCTGAACAAGTTTTTCATTAAGAGCGGAATATTCAGCTTTCTTACCTGACAATTCTCCCGTAATTATTTTAATTTCTTCTGTTTGCTTGGCAAGTTCTATTTTGGCATTCTCAAAATTTTTATCCAGCATTTCGGCTCTTTCATCAATCTTGGCTTTCTCCGTTGTCAAAGTTTCCAATTGCTTTTTTAACTCCAGAGTTTCCTGGCCCGGAACCATATTTGCCATTCGCAAATTATGAACATTTTTAAGGTAAAAGAAAGTGATGGCGCAGCCTAAAACAAGGCCCACCGCTAAAGCTATAAAAATATAAAGTATATCCATAAAACCTCTCCTGAAAACCACTCTGTGGTTTTTCGCCCTCAGCAAACAGATTTCATTATTTCCTGCGATTATCCCGCTATGCGGGACGCAGGGAATGGAATCTACAGAGGGATATAAATTACATACACCAAATTTTACAAAATATAAGCGTCAGCGTACTGTCGCTCTTCATCACTACTATTCTGCCGTACTATGTTCCGCTCTTCGTTTTATTTCTTTTATCAAACCGGCAAAAATTATTTTATGCAAAGGATAAAGACCATACCAATAAATATTCCCGAATAAACCCTTGGGCTCAAAATAGGCCGTCTGCCTTAAAACACATTCATCTTCCTCATTTGTAATGGGCAAGACTTCAAATTCAAGCCAGCCCTTGCCCGGCAATTTCATCTCGGCGCGTAGTAATATAAGCCGGTTTTCTATAACCCTTTCAACCCGCCAAAAATCCAATGGCTCGCCCTGTCTTAAAATATCCGGATGGCGTCTGCTCCTACGCATACCAACGCCGCCAAGAATTAAATCTAAGGCCGCCCGTAAATTCCAAAGCCAATCAGCATAAAACCAACCGCGCGCTCCGCCAATACCGGTAAAAACTTTAAATACTTTATCGCAAGTGGTATTTATACCTATATGTCTTTCTTCGGCGCTCATACCCTCTTTTTCGGTAAAGGCATAAGGTTTTTTTTGAATTGGTATAACCGACATGGCCCAGGTGGTTTCAACGGCATTCTCACTTATTCTCATTAAGGCGTATTTAACAGCCGTTCTATAATCCAGAGGTTTTATTTCAGGAAAAAGCTTAAGGGCGTCTTCATTTTTACAAACAACATCATTTGAAAGACTTTCAAGCAATGGCATAGCGAACATTGAAGGAATAGGCGTAATAAGACTTATAAATTTAGAAAAGAAAAACGGCAGCCATAAACGGCATTTAAAAAATCTTCTCTTAAGACCGCGGGTTTCGGCATAAATTTTAAGTAAGTCGGTATAGGGATGAACACTGGCTCCGCCCAATTCTATTATTTTATTTTCAGTTTCTTTTTTATCAAGACAATTTATAAGATAGCTCAAAACATCTCTTATGGCCGTAGGCTGGCAAAAACTTTGAAGATATTTAAAACTTGGAATAATCGGCAGTCTTTCAACCAAATACCTTATCATCTCAAATGACACGCTGCCCGAGCCCACAATAATGGCGGCCCTAAATTCAGTAGTCTTAATATCTGAGGAATGCAATATTTCCCCAACTTTCTGACGGGATTTTAAATGCCTTGAAAGTTGCGCCGACTTATCGCCAAGACCGCCCATATAAACTATTCTTTTGACATTGTTTTCTTTAGCGGCTTTGAGAAAATTGGCAGCGGATATTTCTTCAGACTTTTCAAAATCAGGCGTATCGGCCATAGAGTGAACCAAATAATAAGCCGCGTCTATATTTTTGAAAGCGAAATTTAAGCCTTCATTTTTTAAAATATCGCCTTTATATATTTTGGCATCTTGAGCCCATGGCTTGCCTTGAATATGTTCGGGATGACGGGCAAGACAATGGACTTTATAGCCTTTCTCTAAAAGACGAGGCACAAGTCTGCCGCCAATATAACCGGTAGCTCCGGTAACCAGTATATTTTTTATCATGTTTTCACCAACTTATTTTTCAAAAAGGCACCTGTTACCTTTTTGATTTACGAAAAGAAGAATCCCCTAAAATTCCGTTCCGCTGCTTATCTAAGATACTCCATTCTTTTGCAGATACGGGTAAATTTATAAACTCTTTATATTCCGTCCTAGCTTTCTTTTCATTTTTACTAAAGTAATTCAATACATCTCCCATATTAGCGATAATCTTATCACCACCCATTACATATCCTTTATGACTGGACCATTTATATGCCTCAGGTTTATTAACCAGTCCGGCTTTTACGGGATTTAAATGTATATACCGCAAAACAGCTAAGAAATACCTTTCTTTTTGAACAAGTTTGCCTTTGAATCTCGACTCAAAAAGATGTCCTGTTCGACCATATTTTTTATTGAAGTAGTTTGTATAATCCAAATTTATCCGATGCATAACTTTACTGATATTCGCTTTTAAAGTTTCAAGAAAAATATGTGTATGATTCGTCATAAGAACATAAGCATAAATTTTCAAATCAAAATCTTTAGAACATAATTGCAAAAGTTTTAAATATTTCAATCTATCAGCATCATCAACAAAAAGTGTGGATTTATTATTCCCTCTGCTAATTATGTGATAATACGCGCCCGGATAAGAAATTCTTGGTGGAGTAGACATATCTCGATTATATCATTAAAAAGGCACCTGTTACCTTTTTGATATAAGTAAAAAAAGGACTGCCGGTTTTATCGGCAGTCCTTTTATAAATATTTCAAACTTATTAGCTCATTAATCAATTGTTTCAGTGAACCTCATCCAGTCTGTTCCATTATAAACACGAAGTCCGGGCGTATTGTCAGTTTGATATACCATCATGCCCGCCACCGGGGTTACAATAGCGGCGCGCTGTGCAGAAGTCATTCTGGGCAAAACAAAACCTTGCGTGGTGGAGGTAAGCTCCAGTATATTTGAAGCGCTTGTCGGCTTGGCTTCTATCCCGACAGTTTTATTTGTTAAATCGCCCTTAATAACGTCACCGATATTTAATTCATTTGTTGTGGTAATGGCGGTGGCATTTAAATCATAACCAATTATTATATTACTGGAACCCGTCGTAAGATTATCTCCCGCTTGATAACCTAAAAGAATATTATCGGAACCTGTGTTTAAAGCATAACCCGCATTATAACCTATAAAGGAATTGCCATCCCCTGTACTTAAACTTCCTGCCCCTGTTCTCCTAGAACGCGCGGACGCACCGGAGATGGCGGCTTTGATTCTTACCGTCGTTAAGGCTCATGAGGGTAGCACCGAAGACCCCGCCCTGTGCGAGGCCATCACTGACTTCCGTAGAACTCCAATAAGTAGCGACAGCAAAACCGCCGACCTCTGTTTTTTGGGGATACAATAAACTTAACTCATAATATGATGGTAAATACCAGTCGCCATAATATATATTGTTTTCCGTAACGCCGTGGTCGGCGCAAAATTTTGAGGCATAGCTGCCGACTCCAATATTAGAGGTGATTACCTCAGTATTCGCTTTCCCCGCATACACGGCACTAAGAGTTGCCCCTGTCACTGTTCCAATGCCGCCCCAGACTATTCCCGCACTTTGGTCTGCTGTAGCGGCAATTAAACCGTGCCTCCCGGAAGCCTCCACCCAGAATACTTTTCCTCCTCCATAACTGTCCCCGATCGAGGAACTGCTGACCATCACATGCGTCTGCCACGTCGCAAGTCCGTCTGCGTCCGAGGTCAGCACCTTATCCGCTCCAGGCGTGCCACCAGTTATCTTAATTTGACCGTTCACTTCAAGCGCGGCGCCGGGGTTGACCGTTCCAATGCCGACATTGCCGGTAGACAGGTTGCCGTATATAATGCCGCCAATATTTAATTCATTTGTTGCCCCGGAACCACCTGAAGCCTCCAAATCATAACCGATTATAATATTGCTTGAACCGCTTGTAAGATTATCTCCCGCTTGAAAACCGAGAAGAATATTATCACTGCCGGTACTCAAACCTTTTCCCGCTTTATAACCCATAAGAGTTGAACTGGAGAACGATTTATTATAAGCGCCCTTACCTGCTTCATTACCAAAAATGGCATTAGCCGAACCTGTTTTATTGAAATAACCCGCATTATAGCCCACAAAGGAGTTATACCGCCCCGTGGTGTTCCTGTTGCCCGCACTATAGCCCACAAAGGAATTATTCTCACCCGTGGTATTATTGTATCCCGCGTAATAACCCATAAAGGAATTACTCTCACCC
>CAZHQC010000055.1:0-11153 GCA_964534135.1 uncultured Elusimicrobiaceae bacterium
TCAATAATTTCCGCCGGGATTTTATACACAACGGAAGAACATGCGAACACGCCCGCGGGAATTTCGTTTAATTTGTTTTATCGATTAACAGAAACGGATCTAAACAATAGTAGCGGCGCAAACGGCTTGCTAGAGCCTTGCTTTGGTTTTAAGATAGGCTACATATCTAAAGGCTTCTGGGCTGTTGAAGAGGAGTAGCCGGATAAAAAGCCTACCGGCAGAAGAAATTTAAACCGATAAGTAGGTCAAACACACTAAAGACCTGCCGATAATCGGGCATTATCCGGCCTTTTTTTCTTAAAGAGAACGGTTCTGATTAATTTTCAGGGTGGGTGATAAAATCAGTTGTTATCTAAATAATCTACTTAAACTCTTTAAGCTACCTTATAAAGAACTTTTAAAACTTTAACCATAGCCAAAGTATCTTGCCCACAATAGATCTTAAGGTCTTTTCTTATCTTTTTTATTTCCTTGGCAGATAATTTTCCCGAAAGCATATTCAAGTAAGCTACTTGCGCCTCTCCGCCATCACCTATATCCAAACCTTTATAAGTCATGACCGGGACCAAAGCGGGGAGAACTTTTTTTAAGGAATAACTCCCTTGAAACTTTGGATGAATATAAGCTCTTTTTTGAAAAGGCTTCATAATATCCGCCATTCTCTCATTCAGCTTCAATAGAGATTTAGCATATTTTGGAAAATCTCTAGCCAGTTCTTTTATTCTTGTTTTTTCAAAAGTCGCATTATAAGCCACGAGCGAACCTTTTGCCTTAATATGCTTGAGCATAAATTTTATAAGACCTTCTCTTGGATCATTTACAGCATCACCCAAATATTCGAAATGCTGAACTTTCCCTCCGGCTTTATTTTTTTGTATATGCAGGGAAACCTGAAAAGCTAACTGTTGATAGGGACTCGAGCCATCATAAAGCGGAAACGAAGGCATTATGGTTTCAAAGTCTATAAAATAAAGGGGATATTTTAGTTCTTCAATAAAATCACTTATGACATCTGTATCTATACACGGTTTTCTGGTTTTCTCAGCTTTCAAAACAAGCTGTTGCCAAGGTCTCAGGGGAAAATTATTTGGAATATCTTTAATTTTCATTATGCCCATTCCTATAAGTTCTTCCACCTTTTGTGAAGCGAGATGCGGAAAATTATAAATTGAATAATCAGGAATATGTTTCCAGCAATAGTTACAAAATTCGCATTTATAAGGCTTTGAACATTGGCCGCCTATATCAATTTCTGGCTCCACTTTACTTGAAAGGGTTTTCATGAATTTCCGAAGATTCTTTTTTACTTCTTTCAAATGGTTATTTGCCTCTTCCGTTATTGTTTCCAAGGTAAAAAACTCTTTTGGGTTTATTTCTCCGTTTTTAACAAATTTATTGTTTATATGCATCAGCTTCACATTTTTTATTTTAAAACCCAAACCCTCAAGAACATGTTTTTGAATGGCAGTGTCATAAGCATGCGCGGCTTTTACAGAGGTAGTGCTTTTAACTTCTATCAAATCCCAGGATTTATCTTTGTTTTTCTTTAAAATGTCTGCACGGATTAAAACATCATTAAAAACAAAAGTTCCTTCATAAATAATTTTGGTTCCTTTTTTAATCAAACGATCGGTTTCTTCAATCGCTTGATGTAAATGTTTATAATCGGATTCAATCAATTTGCCGCCTTTATAATAGTTTCTAGCAAGTTCTCCAACCAGATGACCTTCGTCAAAACGTAATTGTTGGCCTACCGGAATCGCTCCGAGAAGGTCTTTTCTATAATTGTAAAGCCAAATCCTTTTCAGACATTGCAGACCCATTATATATTGTGATTTTGAAATTCTTTTTTTAAACATTGTATCTCCTTCAAATTCTATCTATTGATATTATAAAACATAAATACGGCAGAGATTCTATAGGTTAATTTTTTCACTGTCTTTAAGAAATACTACATTTTCATGGAGTTTTTTAAACTCTTCAGGACGCTCAGTGTGTACCGGAATAATTGCTTTGGGCTTGAGTGCTACAACGAGACTTTTAAGTGTCTCAAAATCAGCATGCCCGGAAGCGTGTATGTGTCTGATCTCTTTATCAAGGTCCGTTTCCTTAATAAAAGATGTTAATTTCATTTTATCCTTACCAAGATAACCTTTCCATTGAGAATATATCAATGCGGCTGTTTCTAATTCAGGTATAGCCTTTAAAGCGGGAACAATGCCGTCTCTTATCAAGATTAGGTATTTGCTATTTTTAATGTCTTTTGGATTTATCTTTTTTGGTCCACCGATAAGCTTTAGCATATATTTGAATTTTTCAGAGTTGTCTATTTTATATACATACTTATCACCGTGTCTATAGTTGTAAATGAGAGTTTTTATCCCAGACATGGAAACGGAGGGGACTTTTGAAGCATAAGGTAAATCCTTAATATTCTCAAGCACACAGGCAACATAAGGGTCAATAACAAAAGTATAACCATGTCTTTGAGCTTCTGCGTAAAATGAGCATATTCTGTCTATATTTTGTCCTGAGCAAGCGACAAGAACAAGAGGATTGTTTTCTTTTAAAAGATCTCCTATTTTCTTTTGGGCTTCTTTTTCAGTTTTAAATTTGGCTTCTGGTCTGCCCAAGGTTGTTCCTTCCATAATCAGATGATCAGGTTTGAAAGGGGGATTATTGATTAACATCTTGAAAGCATTTTCTTTATGTCCTCCAGAACGGAAATCGCCTGAATAAAACAATGTTTTACCAGTAATTTTGTCGGTTATAAAGAAACCTCTAGCGTCAAAAGCTGAGTGATCCATAAGATAGGGCTTTATTATAAAGTTGCCTATTTCAATATCTTTATTATGTATGGCATCGCTTACTCGAGAAAGATCAATTGCCATTTTTGGCGGAAGAAAAGCATTTAAAGTTTCTATCATTCTTTTTGCGCCGGGACTCATTATAATTGGGATTTGAGGATTAGAGAGATGAACCAAGCCATAATGGTCGCCATGAGAATGCGAAATTAGAATTGCCGCAAAATCAGGTTTGTCATTATGATAAAGCCCTAATATATCGGGTAAGATATTATTATTCTTTAATTCCTCAATGGTTTTATCTAATGAGTTCTTTGGAAAATCATTGCCGTCTTTATCGTTTAAAGGCATTCCAAGATCAAGAAGGATTCTTGTCTTTCCCGATGTTAATTCAATGCATGTCCCACCAATTTGATGGGTTCCTCTGTGTATTTTAATATTCATAGTCTTTAACTCCTTTCAAGTTTAGTTCTATGAATAGTATAAAAGACCACCGCGACAACATTGTGTCGCGGTGAATTAGAATTGTAATAATATTTATTTAACTATTTTTTGCGTTGCCCGTTCCAGAGAGAGCTTATAGTAAATTTATTGCTACCGATATTGCCACGGAAATAATAGGGGAAATCACCTAAACTTCCATCATTTATTAAAAGCTCCTGAAGTCGACCATCTCGTTGATTTGCATCAAACCCAAAACATAGAAGAGTTGTTTTAGGAAATACCTTTTTGGGGTTAGGTAAATCTAATTTTTCATCATCAAAAAGATTGTTTAAAATTTCAATAACCTCGGTATATTTAACTATTATTTCTGAACCTCTAGCTTTTATTTGTGCATTATACTTAGGTATTTGAATTTTCAATACCTTCGGAAGCACTCCTTTTTTTGACCAAAGTTCTTTGTTGGTAAAATGTTTTGCCTCAATGAATTTTAACTCACATGACTTTTTATCGTACAAAAGTATGTCAATTCGATCTTGTTTCCCTTTTTCCCCGGGAAGAGTTGCGAATGCCACTTCAAGATCTAAAACAACAATACTAAATTTGGATAAATAGGAGAATTTTTTATAAATTTTTGAAACTTCTTCTGCTTCAACACCTGCATAATTACGGCAATTTTCTTTTATCCTCTCATATTCAACAGCAAAATTTTTAATTAATAATTTTGAGCGTTTAGAGGGATCTTTAAAAATTTTTTCAGAAACATAATCCTCGGTGTCATCAATTTCTCTATGTAAAACTGAAGCAAATTTCACATGTGTTTTAAATCCATCTTTACAGTCATAAGAAAACAACTTACTTCCTTTATGGTACATATCAATTGAAGCGTCTTTTCGAACAGCAAGAAAAACGTTTCCTTTTTTTATATCTGGCAACAGCTTTTCTTTAAAAAGTTTTTCAGCTTTAAAAGAATTAATTAATTTTTCGAATTTCATATTCATACACCCTCCCATTTGATTTCTTTCAGTTTATCACTTACTTATTCAAAAAGCAATGAAGCTTCATTGAAGTTGAGTTTTGCTAATTTTAAGTCGATATTACCTGGTTTAAAGATTCTTAATTGGCATTCAGCATCCTGAAGCTTACGGTCCAAAATCCAGATATAATCGGCGATTTCAGGATTAACATTCATTTCGGTTATTCTTTGTTCATCAGTTAGAGAATCATCATTACTCATCTGTGAAAGCAAAATCACCGTAAGGTTATGTGCTTGGGTAAATTTTTTCAATTTAAGAAGTTCCCGATTAGTAGAATCGTCTGTAGAGAATCTTAAGAGCTGAGCATAATCTATGATTATAAGTTCAGGGAGTGCTTCTTTTGAATTGAGATGGTTTTTAATTCTGGAGATTATTTCTTCCACAGTTATGGCGGATTTATCATCAATGGTGAGATAGTTATTCTGGAACTCCGTATTTAAGACTTTAGTTTGCTTGCCCAAACGCTCTTTTATGTTTTTTCCATTCACTTCAACTGAGAATATAAGTACGTTTTTTTCTTTCTTCATCGCAATAGAACAGATTTGAAGCGCCAGGGAAGTTTTGCCCACTGATGGCCTTGAAGCCAGTATGGTAAAAGGTTTTTCCTTAAGTGTATTATCCAAAAGATTTTCAATAAAAGTCGGTATTAGGGTTTTCATATTTCCTCCGTAATACTTATTATTTTTAAATCTCCCAAAACCCTGTAAAAAGTGAAATATTTCTATCTTTAATTTTTTCATCTACATAAACTTCTTTTATTTCACATTTCGAAAAAGCTTTAAGATTACTGTCTTTGGCCATAATTTTATTTGTAGCATATGATTTTATTTTTTTAAAAAATTCTTCTTTTTTATTCTGGTTGTCCCCGATGAAAGATATGAAAACAAGACCGATAGGCTTTTTTGCTGTTTTTGTTAACTCATATATTTCATTTTCAAATTTTAGATTTTCTTGCTCCTCAAGTTGTCTGCTCAATTCTCTTATAGCGGCAAGGGTGTTAGGATCATTAACATTCCACCATCGGGATAGGTTTGTTATATACTTAAACTCTATCGTTAAATCAATAATATTTTTGTCGTTAATTTCTTTAACAAAACAAATATCATACTTGTTCTTATTTCCAAAATTTGGAGCAACAATATAATCCGGGAATCGCTTTGAAAGAAAATAGACAAGTTCTTGAGTTAAAAAAATTTCTTGTTTTGCGACGAGTTGTAGATATGCAAGTTTCGAAGATTTTTTCTTCAATTCTATTGTAAAAACCTTAAAAGCTTTTTTAAAGTTTTCAATACTAGCTTTCTTGTAAATTTCTATTGTTTCCATGTATACTGCCCCCTTGATATCATTATCATAACTAATAATTCTTTGGTTTGCAACTGCGCCTATTTGAAAAATATCAAATATCCATTATTTCATCAGCAAATAATTCATAACTGATTACTCCTCTAAATTCTGAACAATTAACGGTTCCACATACGCCAACCGTTTTACCATCAATAAGCAATTTACTAAATTTTTTATATGCCTTTGGAAATACACAGACATTTATTGAAGCGGATAAATCTTTAAATTCAAATTTTGCCATAAGCAAACCTTTTTTTGTTTCTATTTTTCTAACAGTTACTATCATACCGGTTATTTTAATCCTTGAAGAAACAGGTAGCTTACCATTAACAATAGGTACAATTTCAGAAGGAGTAAATATACCAGGTTGGTTTTTATCAATAGGCGCATCATTTTTATTATCAGATTTTTTCATAAAGTTTTCCGTTTGTTTCTCTTTGATATAGAAGCTCTATTTAAATTAAGCTTCATAGACTAGTTCAGACTCTTCCTGTTTGCCTAGAAAAGAGACAGAAGCTGTAAAATATAGGTCATCTTTGTGGGCTCCTATACTATATATACGTAATTGGAATGAAATTCGTTCGCGGAAAACTGAGAAATGCTTGAAATATAAGGATTTTTTTGTTTTCATATTTTTAAAAAGCCTCCTTATTTACTTTTTTTACATGAGTATCCTTCTCTCTTTTGAATGTTTTTTGTGATTCCTCATAGATTTTATCTATAGTCCATTTTTCAAGAATTTCCCTTGCCGCTCGGGCACCCATACCGGAGTTGACCGCATCCTCAGCAATGCTCTCTATAAGATCTTTCGGAATATCCGACTCGATATCGCTTGTTTCAAGAATATCTTTTGTTTGTGAGACAATATTGTTGTTTGTTTTACTGATTATCTCAATCATTTCTTTTTTAGTTAATGGATTCATTACGGCTATGGCGGAAAATCTGCCAATAAATTCGGGGAGAAACCCATAGTTTATAAGATCTTCTTTTTTTACTTGATGAAGAATATTTTTTTCTTCTTTCTTTGATTTTTTTTCAATAAAGCCAATGGCTCGTTTTTTTATTCTGGTTTTTATTATATCTTCAAGCCCTTGAAAAGCTCCGCTGACAATAAAAAGATTTTTTGAAATATCAAATTTCCCTGCCTCTCTTGAGAAGAGACTGCTTTTTTGCAAATCAACCATATCACCTTCAAGAAATTTCAATAAATCCTCCTGCACACTTTTTCCACTAATATCTCTAGTACCGGACAAAGAAGCTCCTGCCGCAATTTTATCTATTTCATCTATATGTATGATCGCTTTTGAAGCTATAGAAGCGGATAAGTCATTATAAAGTGAAAATATAATATCGTCCACTGATTTACCTACATAACCGGTTTCAGTATATTGAGTAGCATCGGTTTTTATAACAGGCGCGTTTAAAAAATTCCCCAACATTTTGCAGATATAACTTTTGCCACAACCTGTGGGGCCAATGATAAATATATTGCTTTTGGACATTTTCATCTCTTTTGCTCTTTTTGTGTTTAGAGCTATTTTTTTGTAATGAATAAAAGCCGAGGTGGAAATTATTTTTTTTGCTTCTTCCTGTCCCACAACATATTTTGAGAGCTTATCGACAAGCGCAGCCGGATTTTGAGGCGCAATGAACTTTTCTTTCAATTTTGATTTTGTATGGAGAGAATGTTTAACTCCCAGAACTTTTGATATATATTTTGTGCAAATTTCGTAACTAACCATCCTATAGGAAAGACCTATAATTTTCTTCTTTATTAAAATCGACTTTGATTTTAAAAGTTCAAATGCCGTTAAAAAATCGGTTAATTGGCACTTAACAAGAATCTCAACAATACTGGAATGTTGTTTCTTATATATCATGGAGTGAGCCAAAATCATTAATATTGCTTTTTCGATACTCGAAAGTTTGTAAGCGGCCCCAAATGTTTCAAGAGGGATATTTATTTTTCTTTTATAAGATTCTTTTGTCATTTTCAAGAGCTTATCCAATTTATTTTTTTGATATAACTTAAAATTTTTATCTTTATTCCTTAGTGAATACATTGATTTATCAAGTCCCAAGAAATCAAACCATGCCTCCATATATTCAAGATTGGTTTTGAAGTATTCTTTTTCTTTAACATTTTTTTTCATAGGTCTTCTCCTCTATTCTTTCTGTGCAAACCAGCTTACTGAGAGTATATCACGTGACTGCGACACCATCTTGTCGCTGTTTATAATGAATGTTTTTTTATTTCGAAACGACAATAGGTTGTCGCGTGATGCAGGTATAATTTGATAATTCCTAAGTAATTTTTCTAATTTGCGAACAAAATTTAGAGCAATTTCGTATATAGAGAGTAGACATTAAATAATTGGAGGAACTATGATTGAAGATAAAACTAAAAAAAACAAAGACTCCTTTAGGAGATTAAAGGAATATATAGAAAACATTCCGGCAATTAGTCATCATACTGAGCGAAACCATTATTTGAAATTAATTAAAAAGTGCGACAACCAAGAATTAAATGAGTTGATACTCTCCATTCTAAAAAAATATGCACCATTTGATGATATTGTTAATGGGGTTTTGGATCACCTTGAGTTTACATCCCATTGGGGGAGTTACGCTTCACAAGAATATGGAAGTGAAACTGAAATATTAATAATGGAAGCAAAGCCTTTTTTAAATGAATATGTATATAAGGCGATAATGCTTTATAAAAGGTATCCACGGCTTTTATGGGGACTAATCAACGGACTGATAGAGCTTGACCCTATGGGTCAAGAAATTGCTGAAGTAGTAGAAAATGTAAAACGCTTGTTAAGGGATGACATAAGGGAGTGTCTTCTTAAATACCGTGAATTTAGGGGGGTTTCGGAAATAATTATAGTTCTTGCCATCTCAAAAAAGAAGAGTGTTGTCAAAAAATATAGTAGGGATTTAGTTAAAAAATGTCTTTTTCTTTATAATGATAATTATAATTGCTCCCATTTTGCAGTAACTCAATTTGATTATGCCATTAGAAATCAGGACAAATGCCCTTTAAGCAAGATGCTGAAGTTTTTTTCCTCGAAGGAAGTTAAAAATTTTATTTCTCAATATGCAAAAACAGGACTATCTAATTTGCACGCCTTGTTTTATGAGTTAAAAGATTTTGATGAAAAGTTTTTTATAAATTTTGCAAAAACTTTATCTCAGGACAATACACTTAACTGCCTTATAAAATATAAAACAATAAACTTATATGATGAGATTTTAGATGTCTTTATTGAACTTGGCAAAACAAAAAACCTAGATTGTATTTTAAAAGCTGCGGAATTATTTTGCCGAAATGATGTGTTTGACCATATTTCTTTATATAAAAAAAGTCGCGCGGTAGGAAAAGGAATGATAAACTCTTCAATGAATTTTATAAAAGCAAAGGATGGTGAGGCGGTTATTGACAAGAAAGGCTTCTTTAAAAATATAAAGCTAAGAAATTACGTAAAATAAATTTTATATTTACTGGATTATTTTGCTGTTTTTAAATATTCCTTTATTCTATCGTTCACTTCCTTTTTTAGCTCCTTGGGTTCAATGATTTCAACATTGGGCATCCAGTGCAAGATATGGGGAACTATTTCAAATAAGTGGCATACTTTTGCTTTAAAAAGAAGAGAACCATCTTTTTCTTCGCTTATTTTTTGGCCACCGATAATTTCCTGATTACTAAAATAATCCCGAGCCCAGTCTTTAATTTTCAAAGAAACTGCAATTTTCTTACCCTTACTATCTGTAGTGCCCCAAATATTCCGTGCGTCTTCAACTCTCTTTTCGATATTTTCCGGATAATTAAATTCATTTTCTGTTACATTGAGTTTTTTTATTTTATCCAGACGATATGTCTTAAAATTATTTTTTCCTTTAGCGATACTTAAAATATAAATTAAGCCGTCGGAGAAAAGAATTTTCAAAGGACAAATATAGCGCTTATTTTTTTTATCTGCGTATTCTATCTCTAATTCTTTTCTGTTCTCTATGCCATAGAGTATATCTTGAATATAGGGGTTATTCTTATCTTTTATCAGTTTTGGCATAAGGGGAATAAAATGAGATTCCCAGGGATTCGATTTTATCATCTTTTTAAAAAGAGTTTTAAAGGATTTATGAACTGTGCCGCCAACATTTTTTGATATCTCGGCCAGCATGACAAAAGCAGTTAATTGTTCAGGGGACATTTCTGTTTCTTTCAAGCTGATTCCAGGGGCAAATTTGTAAACTCCTTTTTCAACGGTATCGAGTTGAAAATGTGTCATATTTATTCTTTCCATATCTCTTTGAATAGATCTTGGAGTAACATTAAATTCCTGAGCTAAATCTGAAACTTTAACTCTACCTTTGGTATTTAACATATTCAGAATACGAAGTATTCTGTAATATTTCTTATCGCCTTCGCTTGTTTTCTTTGCCATAATCGCCCCTTGTTAAGAAACTAAAAAAAATTGTATAGTTCTTTAATAGTATTTCAAAAAGAGGGGGCGACATGCAAGAAACAATCATCGAAAAGGCTTTAAAGAATGGTATTAAAGAAATAATTGAAAATTTTAAAATCGAAACCCATCAAAATCAATTAAAAGAAGAGCTCTAAAGACATAGCTAAAAGAAAAAACTCGAAATACAAAAACGAGGGTACCACAAAAGAAGGACACCATAAATTATATATTTGCGAAGATCCATTTAATGTTCTTCTAACCTTAAAACTTAAAAAAAATAATTATCGCATTGACCTTGATAAAGGAGTTGGTCCCGCTAATTGGAGTGAGAATTTAGAAAAAGAAATAAAGGATAAAAAAATAACCCTAATTAAAGGCAAAAATCCCCGTCCAGATTTAAAAATTTACACTGAGAATCAAATTGTATGCCTGGAAGCCAAGAGTTTGCCTCATACTCAAAATCTCACAGACAAATTAACCGAAACAACAAAAAAGCGTATCATATATGATCTTGGCAAAATGAAGTGGCAAAAAGTAAATGCTAAGTATTTTTGGGCAATTTTCACTTTCTATCCAAAACACAAAGAAAAAGCCATTAATGACTTACTAGGCGTTATAGCAAGTTACAATTATTGCCTTATTCATCAAACAACTTCCAAGAAAGCCGCATTATGGTCTGGACTCTTTCGCTTAACACAATAAGAGACTAAAACAGAAGAAGTTGTTAACTGTTAGCTAATTGACATAATACCTATATGGGAACTGGGAATAAGAAACTTTTCACACCCCGCGGGTTTCCGCCACAACCAAATTGTTCCCAACCCACGAGGTGGAACATAAAAAAATATTTGCTTATTGGTTAAAAGGGAAATAAAAAACTTCACACCCCGCGGGTTTACCCAAGTCACTCCCGAGTAAGAAATTTGCAAAACAAATTTCCGAGTCGGGAGAGTGTTTTGTTTCCAACCTACGAAATTGAATAAACTTTTCTCACCCTGCGGGTTTACCCAAGTCACTCCCGAGTAAGAAATTTGCAAAACAAATTTCCGAGT
>CAZHQC010000055.1:11253-14290 GCA_964534135.1 uncultured Elusimicrobiaceae bacterium
CGGGAGAGTGTTTTGTTTCCAACCTACGAAATTGAATAAACTTTTCTCACCCCACGAGTTTACCCAAGTCACTCTCGAGTAAGAAATTTGCAAAACAAATTTCCGAATCGGGAAAGTGTTTTGTTCCCAACCTCCGGTGTGAAATTTATTATCGAGGCCGGACCTCACTAATCGCAGCATATATTATCAAAGCCGGACTTTAATAAGGAATCAAAAAAACCGTTTTTCTAAATGTTCATTTTCCATACATCACTATTGACTGAAATTCAAACATCTGCTACAATATAGACAACTCATCAAGACTTCACACCAAAAAAGGGGATATCATGCTTAATAAATTTATAGAACACCTGAGAAAAAAGAATAATATGACTCAGGAATACTTGGCATCACAAATTGAACTTTCACGCTCTGTTTATATACAGATAGAACAGGGAAAAAGGGATTTAAGCCTAAAAGAAGCACAAACATTAGCGTCAATATTCGACATACCTTTCGAAGACTTTATAAATGAAAAAGAAACAAGCCGGGAAATAATCCTAGAAAGCAAACCACAAAAAAAAGAAAAACTTGAAATAAGAATAAAACATAAAAATCTGGAAAAATTTAAACAGGTGTTTCTTTACCTTCTTAGCGAAGTGGGGGCAAAGCCAAATGTGGGAGAAACGGTACTTCATAAACTCCTATATTTTATTGATTTTGATTATTATGAAAAATTTGAAGAAAACTTAATGGGCCTGACTTATATAAAAAATCATCACGGACCCACAGCAACTGAATTAGGAAAAATCATTAAAGACATGGAGGAGAAAGGAGAAATAGAAGCTGTAACAAGCAAAGTCTATAAATATGAACAGAAAAAATATCTTCCATTAAAAGAATCGAAATTGGACACTTTTTCAGCGCGAGAAATTGAACACATAAATGATGTAATTGCGCGCCTTGGCAATAAGAATGCTAAAGAAATAGAAAATTACTCTCATGGTGATATTCCATGGAAAATAGCTTCAGATGGCAAAGAAATCCCTTATGAAAGTGTTTTCTACCGCGATGAAGTTTACTCTGTGAGGAATTATAGTGATGAATTATAACGAATCACCTTCTTTTGCCAAGGAATTCAAACAGCTATCTAAAAAATATAAATCCTTGCCTGAAGATTTAGAGGTCTTCAAAAACATACTCAACGCAATTCCCACCGGAAACAGTAAACACTTCAATACCATTACCAAACATGAAGTATGCGTGATAGTAAAAGCCAGATTTTTCTGCCGTTATTTAAAAGGATCTTCACTAAGAATTATTTATGCCTTCCATTTTCAAACTAATGAAATTAATTTTATAGAAATATATTTCAAAGGAAATAAAATAAATGAAGACAGAGATAGAATTAAAACATACCTAAAAAACCTTACAAACTAAACAAAAAAAAGGACGATTCTAATTAATTTTTCTGGGGGAATATATCTAAGCAAACTATTAAAAAATTAAATAAGATTGAGAGGCCGCGTGAAAGGCTTATGCATTATGGCGCGGGCCGGGTATTAATACCTGCTACCTTTCCTGGACATATCTAAAGTATTATCGTTGACATTGTCATGGTAAAAACTTACCATAATTATGGTAAAATAATACCATAACAACATTGGCAACAATAACTATGCAAAAGTCAGTGAACCAAGGGGAATGAATGATTAGCTTTAAATCAAAAGTGACGCAAAAAATACTCAATTATTTTTTCCTTAATGAAAGTGTGGAACTTTATGTTAATGAAACCGCGCGCCTACTAAAGGAAGAGCCTAAAAATGTTTACCGTATATTGGTGATTCTTGAAAAAGAAGGTTTGCTTAAAAGTAAGTTCAGGGGCAGAGAGCGATATTTCAGCGCGAATAAAATCTCTCCTGAGTATAAAAGCTATAAAGCAATTTTTCTGCGTAGTGCGGGGGTTGAGCAACTATTAAAAAAAGCATTGCGGGGATTGACTGGCTTGAAAAACGCGTATATATTTGGTTCTTACTCCAATTCCTCTTTTAATGCCCAAAGCGATATAGATATTCTTTTAGTCGGTTCACATGAATCGCTTGAAGCTGAAAGAAAACTTATTAAGCTGCGTAAAAGTCTTGGACGAGAACTTAATATTGTTAATATGACAATAAAAGAATTTGATGCTAAATCAGGCAAAGATCAGTTTCTTAAAAGTATTTTTGAAAAAAAAATTATAAGGTTATTTTAATATGGATAAAAATTTCTTTTCAAAACAGACCTTTTCCTCGGAAGAGCTAAAAAAACTTCTACAGTCCGTAGAAAAACATCTATCTATTTCAAAGAAAAATAATGAACCTGAGGTAAAATTTCATTTTACTTACATGACATTGATAAAAATAGGCATTTATCTCATAGCTAAAAAAGGCTATCGCATAAAAAGTCGTCCTGGGCATCACAAACTATTGATAGAAAATTTGAGTTCTATATTAAAGAACGAGGATATTATGCTCATCGGTGATAAAATGCGGCGTAGACGAAATATGGATTTTTATAGCGCCGATGGAATGATAACTGAAACCGAGGCAAATGCAGATTTTGAGTTTGTTGAGAAAATATATAAAAATTTATAAACCTTAAAACATAAATTAAAGAGAAAAGTTCTAATTAAACATCCGGGGGGAATATGTCTAAAAAAACTATTAAAGAATTAAATAAGATTGAGAGCTATTTCAAACTGGGAATAAGAAACTTCACACCCCGCGGGTTTACCCAAGTCACCCCCGAATAAGAAATTTTATAAATTAGCCCCGCTTTTAGCGGGGAACTTTTCTTTATCCTGTCAAAATCCCCCTAACCCCCTTTGGCCGTCTGAAAAGCATAGCCTCTGTTACCCTCTGCATATTCCAGAGGAATATAAAATGCGAGAGCAGGCGGCACGTGACATAGTCAACTGGCATAGCCTTGCAAAAGGGGGAAGATTTACTCCCCTCTTTAACAAAAAGGGGCTGGGGGAGATTTATTTGCTGCAAATTCTTTATGACTAAACTTTGAAATT
>CAZHQC010000056.1:0-14114 GCA_964534135.1 uncultured Elusimicrobiaceae bacterium
AACTATAACCGTCCTAAGGTAGCGAAATTCCTTGTCGGGTAAGTTCCGACCTGCACGAATGGCATAACAAAGAAACCACTGTCTCAACGAAGGGCTCGGCGAAATTGTGGTGCAAGTGAAGACGCTTGCTACGCGTAGTAAGACGAAAAGACCCCGTGGAGCTTTACTGTATCTTGTCATTAAATTACGGTTTTAAATGCGTAGAATAAGTGGGAGGCTATGATTCCATCCTTTTGGGGGTGGAGGAGCCACAATGTGAAATACCACTCTTCTAAAATTGTGATTTTAACTTTGTGCCGTTATCCGGCCAAAGGACAGTGGCAGGTGGGCAGTTTGACTGGGGCGGTCGCCTCCCAAAGAGTAACGGAGGCGTTCCAAGGTTCTCTCAGGATGAATAGAAATCATCCATCGAGCGCAATGGTAGAAGAGAGCTTGACTGTAAGGCCGACGGGCCGAGCAGGGACGAAAGTCGGACATAGTGATCCGGTGGTACCTTGTGGAAGGGCCATCGCTCAACGGATAAAAGCTACCCCGGGGATAACAGGCTGATCGTTTCCAAGAGTCCATATCGACGAAACGGTTTGGCACCTCGATGTCGGCTCATCGCATCCTCCCGCTGAAGCAGGTGGGAAGGGTTGGGCTGTTCGCCCATTAAAGCGGTACGTGAGCTGGGTTCAGTACGTCGTGAGACAGTACGGTCTCTATCTACTATGCGCGAAGGAAACTTGAGAGGAGCTGACCACAGTACGAGAGGACCTGGTTGGACGAACCTCCCGTGTACCAGTTGTTCTGCCAAGGGCATAAGCTGGGTAGCGGCGTTCGGTAGGGATAAACGCTGAAAGCATCTAAGCGTGAAACCCGCCTCAAGATAAGGTTTCCCTCCCCCTATAAGGGGGCTAAAGGCCACCGGAAGACTACCGGATTGATAGGTCGGAAATGTAAGCATAGCAATATGTTCAGTTTACCGATACTAAGCGGCCGTGAGGCTTGACCTTATTTTTCAGTTCTACTGAAAAATAATTCTAAAGTAAAAACAAAAGTTTGGCTTTAATAAGATTTTCCTGTGATTCATTGGACTGGTGGTAATTCCGGAGAGGTTACACCCGTTCCCATTCCGAACACGGAAGTTAAGGGCTCCAGGGCCGATGGTACTAACACCCAATTCGGTGTTGGAAGAGTAGGTCGCTGCCAGTCTTACGAATCACAGGAATCCTGTATCTATCTATTTTCAAAGATATAGCAATATATGCTATAATCTCTACATATGAGGAATACGTTTTAAATGAACATCTCCAAAACAGAAAAAAAAGATTTAGCAAAAAAACTCGGAAAGAAATTTGAAACTGAAGATGTGGTTTTAGCGGATTTTCAGGGACTTAAATTTGAACAAACAAATGAATTAAGACATACTCTCCGTGATTCTAACTCCAAATTTACCATAACGAGAAACACCATTGTTTCTCACGCATTGGATAATGCAAAATTAAAAGCAGGCGAACCCGTAACTAAGGGACCCACCGCCGTAGTAACTATCGAAAATTCTGAAGATATATCTAAAGTAGCTAAAATCTTATTCACTTTTGCCAAGAAAAACAAGGCCTTAAAAATTAAAGGCGGTTTTACGGCTAAAGAGTGGATGAATTCTTCGGATTTGGAAAAACTTTCAAAAATAGGCTCAAAGCCGGAAATTCTTACTCAGCTTGCCGGTCTCCTCTATTCAAATCTGGCTCAAATCAGATTTGTCTTGGAAGCGCCTACAAGAGATTTGGCCTTAGTTATCAGTGCTCTTAAAGAAAGCAAATAACAATTTTAAAGTTCTTAATAAATCAGCATCAAACCGATATTTAAATTAAATCCTGGTAGTCCCTGCTCTTAAGGGCTAAACCGTTAACTTTAAGGTTAATGGGCTATTCAGAAATTAAAGGAGAAATAAAAAATGACCGCAACAAAACTCAATAAAGAAGAAATAGTGGAAGCGATAAGCACATTGACCGTTATGGAATTGGCCGATTTGGTGAAATCCATAGAAGAAAAATTCGGAGTAACAGCCGCTCCTGTTGGCGTAGCCGCTGCCGCAGCTCCCGCTGCCGGTGCTGCCGTTGAAGAGCAAACAGAATTTACCGTTGTTCTTTCCGCTTTAGCCGATCCCTCCAAAAAAATTAGCGTTATTAAAGCTGTCAGAGAAGTAATGGGACTTGGACTTAAGGAATCAAAAGATCTCGTTGAAGGCGCTCCTAAAACAATTAAGGAAGGCCTTGAAAAGAAGGAAGCTGATGAACTTAAGAAAAAGCTCGAAGAAGCCGGCGGAAAAGTAGAATTAAAATAAATTCGGTCTATCATCTAAGTCTTACAGGATATACCAACTTGCCCTATATTAAGCAAAGCCGCAAAATAATCGTTTACTGACGAGTCTCGGTGGGACAACCCCGCCGAGATTGTCTGTTGTATTTTTTTAACCAAGTTATAAGTATTTCTATTAGAGCACTTTGAATTAAATCAGCAACTTTGGTCGTTTGATGGTCGTTCGCACAAGCCTTTGGCAGTGCCGTATCAGAGGCTATGCCTATTAGGCGGCGAAACTTGCGACATCTGATGAACCAAAGGGTTCGTGTTCCAAGCATAGCTCGTTGTACGACACTCAGCAAAGATTTGAAAAATTACAAAGAGGTGGCCATGAAACAACTTAACTTTTCCAAAATTCCACAAGTATTAGAAATTCCCGATTTGCTTGAAATGCAGAAACGCTCGTTTGAGTGGTTTCTTCAAGATGATAAAGATCCTATAAAAAGGGATTTGCAAGGTTTACAAGCCGCTTTTGAAGATGTTTTCCCCATTGAATCTTCCGACGGAAATACAGTTTTGGAATTCATCAAATATGAACTTGGCCAAACAAAATATTTGTCCCAAGAAGAAGCTTTACTGAGAGACGGCACTTATTCCGCTCCTCTTAAGGCTTTTTTACGCTTAAGTGCCAGACAACCCAGTGGGAAACTTAAACAGGTTATGGAGCAGGATGTGACTTTATGTGAACTTCCTCTTATAACCGAAACAGGTTCTTTTATTTTCAATGGCGCTGAAAGAGTTGTAGTTTCTCAGCTTCATAGGTCTCCCGGTATAATTTTTGAGCCGGACGAAGATAAAAAGCAATCCAATACCGGTAAGCCTTTGTTTTTTGCCAGAGTTATTCCTTATAGAGGCGCTTGGGTGGAATTTGAATTTGATTTGGACAATATTTTATGGGTCAGGCTTGATAGAAAGAAAAAGATTTTGGCAACCACTTTCCTTAAGGCTTGTGGAATAGAAACAAACTCTGAAATTCTTAAAATGTTTTATCAGCCTATTAAAGTTCCCGTTAATGCCGCCAATTCACAAAATATCATAGGTCATTTTGCCATAGAAGATGTGGTGGACAAAAAAACCGGCGCCGTTGTCTGGAATCTTGAAGATAGAGCCGGAACTCCCATAGACGATAAAACTTGTAAGTTTTTTATTGCCAAGGGAATAAAAGATATAAAACTTATCGCGGGAAATCCCATAGAGGATAATCCCGGTATAATACTTGCTTTTGCCGCTAAAAATCAACCTAAAGATACTGAAGCGGCCCGGTTTGAAATTTATAAAAAAATGAGAGGCCAGGACTTTATCGTTAAAGAACATGCCGACGCTCATCTTGACAATATATTCTTCAAAAGCCTTAGAAGATATGATTTCAGCGTAGTGGGTAGATATAAAGCGGCAAGGAAACTTGGACCTCTTTATGAAGATCTCCACAAATATAGTAAGAAGTTTTCTATTCCTAAGGATAATAAGAGAAATCTTTGCATCGAAGATATTATTGTGACTATTAAATATCTTATAGCTCTTAATATCGGCCTTGAGACCAAAGACGAGAAGGGAAAAAATATTTATGCCATCGATGATATTGACCATCTCGGTAATAGACGTGTTAGAAGTATAGGCGAATTGCTTGAGAATCAGGTTAGAGTCGCGCTTGTTCAGATTGCGAGAAATATTCGTGATAGAATGAACAGGGAAGAAGAAGAACAAACTCCCAGAACTCTTATTAATGCCGCTCCTGTTGTGGCAATTATGAGAAAATTCTTCGGCACATCTCAGCTTTCACAATTTATGGATCAGATTAATCCTCTTACGGAATTGACTCATAAAAGAAGATTATCAGCTCTCGGACCAGGCGGTTTGAATAGAAAAAGAGCCGGTTTTGAAGTTCGTGATGTTCATTATACTCACTATGGCCGGGTTTGTCCGATTGAAACTCCTGAAGGCGCGAATATTGGTCTTATCGTTTCACTCGCGGCTTATGCCAAGGTTAATAAATACGGTTTAATCATAACCCCTTATAGAAAAGTAAGCAATAAAAAGGTTTTGAGTGAAGTGGAATATTTGACCGCTAATGAAGAAGATGATATTTTCATAGCTCAGGCTAATACCCCTCTTAAAGATGCGAAATTAGCGACCGATCAGGTTTATGGCAGAATCAAGGATGATTATATATACAGAGATGCCGCCACAATCCAGAATATGGACGTCTCACCTTTACAGGTTATGTCAATTTCAGCCGCTCTTATTCCTTTCTTAGAGCATGATGACGCGAATAGAGCTTTAATGGGTTCAAACATGCAAAGACAAGCTGTTCCTTTATTATTGACGGAAGCTCCTTTGGTAGGAACGGGAATGGAACCTAATGTGGCTCAAGATTCAATGGCTTGTGTTAAGGCCAGAACTTCGGGTAAGGTTATTTATGCTACCGGCGATATGATAGCCATTAAACCGGAAAAATCCAAAGAACCTGATGTTTACCATTTAATAAAGTACAAAAGATCCAACCAAGATACTTGCGTAAATCAAACTCCGATAGTTCGAAGCGGAGATATTGTTAAGAAAGGCGATGTTATAGCTGACGGTCCGGCAACAAGCGGCGGACAGCTCGCTCTCGGTAAAAACGTTCTTGTAGCTTTCATGAGTTGGGAAGGTTATAATTATGAAGATGCTATCTTGGTTTCTGAAAGACTTCTTGAAGAAGATACTTTTACTTCAATTTTTATTGAAGAGTTTGAAGTTGAAGCCAGAGATACAAAACTCGGACCTGAAGAAATAACTCGTGATATTCCAAATGTTAGCAGCGAAGCTCTTGAGCATGTTGACCAAGATGGAATAGTTAATCCTTCAACAATGGTCGGCCCTGGCGATATACTTGTCTGTAAAGTTTCTCCTAAAGGAGAGCAGCAATTATCTCCCGAGGAAAGGCTTTTGAAAGTTGTTTTCGGAAAAAAAGCGGAAGACGTTACCGACACCTCTCTTAAAGTTCCTCCCGGTGTGCATGGAAAGATTATCGGCACCAGAGTTTTTGTCAGACGCGAGAAACTCTCCAAGCCTGAGGAAAAAAGAAGAATAGATGAAATTAATGAGGAGATGAGACAACATCTTGCTTCTCTCAAAGCCTATAAAAAGGAAGTTTCCAAAGACATTAAGTCAGCTAAAGAGGTTGACGAATTCTATAAAATGATGGAAACAAAAATTCGCGCCAAGTTTGCCAGAGAAAGAGAGCTTTTAAGGCATACCGGCGAATTAAGTGTAACCGTCAATAGAGTTGTAAAAGTTTATATGGCTCTTAAGAGGCGTTTGAAAGTTGGAGATAAATTTTCAGGAAGACATGGTAATAAAGGTGTTATAGCCAGGATTCTTCCCAAAGAAGATATGCCGTATTTGCCCGATGGCACGCCCGTTGATGTCGTGCTTTCACCTCTGGGTGTTCCATCCAGAATGAATGTGGGACAAATACTTGAAACTATACTTGGCTGGGCTGCTCATCATTTGGATACACAAATGATTTGTCCCGTATTTGACGGCGCTTCAGAAGCTGAAGTTGTCGAGCAGATACAATTGGCTAAGAAAAAATTAATAAAAGAAGGCGTTCCGGAAAATTATTTACCGGACGACTACTGTAAAATAACTCTTTATGATGGTAGAACGGGAGACGCTTTCCATGAAAAGGTAAATATAGGCTATATGTATATGCTTAAGCTTATCCATCTTGTGGAAGATAAAATTCATGCCCGTTCAACCGGACCATACAGTCTTATTACACGCCAACCCTTGGGCGGAAAGGCTCTTTTTGGCGGACAAAGATTTGGTGAAATGGAAGTCTGGGCCATGGAAGGTTATGGAGCGGCTTATGCTTTGCAGGAATTTTTAACTGTTAAATCGGATGATTTTGTTGGAAGGACTAAGATATATGAATCTACGATTAAGGGAGAATTTTCTCCCAAGCCGGGTATTCCCGAGTCATTTAAGGTTCTTGTAAAAGAGCTTCAGGCTTTAAGTTTGGATGTTGATTTGATAAAAGCCAATGAGGAAGATGATAATAAGCCCGCGAAGGTGAAGGCGAAGGCAAAAACAAAGGCAAAAGCGAAGAAAAAAGCTGCACTGAAGGCGTAAACGCAGAGGCGCAGAGATTTTGTAGGGGCAGGCCCCTGTGCCTGCCCGATAGCAGTCAGGTGGGTTAGTTTATTTTGAAGTTTTGCGATTTTAGGAGATTGAATATATGGATAATTTAACACAAGCAAGAAGAGTTTTAGGGTTTGGAAAAACCAAGAAAAGAAAAGAAATTAATTATACCGATTTCAATGCGATTAAAATCGGGATAGCCAGCCCGGAAAAAATAAGTAATTGGTCCTATGGCGAAGTAAAAAAACCCGAGACAATAAATTATCGAACATTAAAACCCGAAAGAGACGGTCTTTTATGTGAAAGAATCTTTGGACCTTCCAAAGATTATGAATGCGCTTGCGGTAAATACCGCTGGATTAAGTTTAAAGGCATCGTTTGTGACCGTTGCGGTGTTGATGTAACAGAGAGTAAAGTCAGAAGAGAAAGAATGGGTCATATAGATTTGGCCGCTCCCGTAGCTCATATCTGGTTTTTGCGCAAAAGTCCATCGAGAATAGGAATGATTTTGGGTATGAAACCCTCAGATCTTGAGAAAGTTGTTTACTATGCTTCTTATGTCGTTCTTGAAGAAACCAAAGATTCAGTGACCGGAAGAGTGGATTTTAAAGTTGGAGACATACTTAAAGAAGCTGAGCTTAATGAAGCCAGAAAGAAATTTTCCAAGATTAAAGTCGGCATAGGCGCTATCGCCGTAAGAGAACTTTTGGAAAAAATTGATTTGGAAGAAGAAATTATAAAAGTCCATAAAATGGTTGAAACGGTTAAACAAGAGCTGGAACGCACTAAACTCATTAAGAGATTGAAGATGCTTAATGGTTTTCTTTCCGGTGGCAATAGACCTGAATGGATGATAATGACCATTCTTCCCGTTCTTCCTCCCGATTTAAGACCCTTAGTTGCTCTTGAAGGCGGAAGATTTGCTACATCCGATTTAAATGACCTCTATAGAAGAATTATCAATAGAAATAACAGGCTCAAACATATTGAAGCGCTTAGAGCTCCTCAGGTTATGATTTACAATGAGAAGAGATTGCTTCAGGAATCCGTTGACGCTTTAATAGAGAATGGCGCCAGAGGTAAAGTTGTATTGGGCGCCGCCAATAGGCCTTTAAAATCTATCTCAGATATTTTGAAAGGTAAACAGGGAAGATTCAGACAGAATCTTTTAGGTAAAAGAGTAGATTATTCCGGGCGTTCCGTTATTGTTGTAGGTCCTAGCCTTAAACTTAATCAATGTGGTCTGCCTAAAGGTATGGCGCTTGAACTCTTCAAACCTTTTGTTTTGGCTGAATTGATAAAGAAAGAGAATATCACTCTTAAACTTGCCAAAAGAAAATTAGAGCATGCCGATGATGAAATTTGGGATATACTCGAGAGAGTTACCAAACATCACCCTGTTATGCTTAATCGTGCTCCGACTTTGCATAGGCTCGGTATTCAGGCTTTTGAACCCGTTTTGATTGAAGGTTTGGCCATACAATTACATCCCTTAACCTGCGCGGCTTTTAACGCTGACTTTGACGGTGACCAAATGGCCGTCCACGTTCCTGTTTCCCAGGAAGCGCAAGTTGAAGCCAAAACCTTAATGATGGCTACAAATAATATTTTGTCCCCGGCTTCGGGCAAACCGATAACAGCTCCTTCCCATGATATGATTCTTGGTGTCAACTATATAACCAAGGTTAAAACCGGGGAAAAGGGTGAGGGATGTGTTTTTCCCGATATAGAGGATGCTATTTCAGCTCATCAGCATGGCAAAATAGCCCTTCATGCTAAAATAAAAGTTAGAGGCATAAATGAAATCGGTTCTAAAAGTGAAGATAAAGATGTAAAAGCTAAAGATTGGATCGATTATACCACTGTGGGTAGAATAATTTTTAATGAAGCTCTTCCGGAAAATGCCCCTTTTATGAATAAGGTTATTACGAAGAAAGATGTTTCCAATCTTGTGGACGATTGTTTTAAGAATCCTAAAATTGGTCATCATAAGACCGTTATATTGTTGGATAATCTTATGAAATTGGGTTTTACTTATGCTACAAAGTCCGGTTTAAGTATTTCTTTAAACGATATGATTATCCCGTCTGGAAAACCTGAGATAATAAAAATAGCTCAAAAGCAGGTTAAAGAAATTGAAAAACAATCCAAGATGGGTGTTATAACCGAAAATGAAAGGTACAATAAAATTATAGATATTTGGACAAAAGTCAGTGATAAGGTTGCCGACATGATGTTCTCAGAAATGGGAAAACAAGGAAAGAAATCATTTAAAGAAGGTGAGTCAAGATTTAATTCCGTATTCATGATGGCTGATTCCGGAGCTAGAGGTAATCGTCAGCAGGTTAAACAGCTTGCCGGTATGAGAGGTTTGATGGCTAAACCGCAGAAAAAACTTACCGGTGGCCAGGGCGAAATTATCGAAAACCCCATTCTCTCAAACTTCAGAGAAGGTTTATCTATTCTTGAATACTTTATATCCACTCATGGTGGAAGAAAAGGTTTATCCGATACAGCGCTTAAAACTGCGGATGCCGGTTATTTAACCAGAAGATTGATTGATGTTGCCCATAATGTGGTTATCGTAAGTGAGGATTGTCAAACAATCAATGGCGTTGAAATAAGAGCTCTTAAGAGCGGCGAAGAAATTATGGAAAGCCTGAAAGATAGAATAACAGGCAGAGTTCTTGTTCAGCCTGTGAAATTTCCCACTACTAAAGATGAAAAGCCCAAAACTTTTAAAGTTGGTGAAATGGTAACCCCTGACATGGCTAACGAGATTGAAGCTGCCGAAATAGAAGCGGTGCATGTTAGGTCTCTTTTAACTTGCGAAGCTGAGGGTGGCGTTTGCGCGCAATGTTATGGTATGGATTTAGCTTCCGGCCGTATGGTTGAACAAGGTGAAGCCGTAGGTATAATAGCGGCTCAGTCAATTGGTGAGCCCGGCACGCAGCTTACTTTGAGAACTTTCCATATTGGTGGTACGGCATCCCGAGTTCTTTCCCAATCGGATATAAGAGCGAAGGTTGAAGGAACCGTTAAGTTTTCCAATCTTAAAACGCTTAAGGATAGAAAAGGTAATAAGATTTGTATATCCAGAAATGCCACTATAACACTCGAGCACAGAGGCAAAATTATTGAAGAGTATAAAATTAATTACGGCGCCAAGATAAAAGTTTTAGATAAAGCCCGTGTTAAGATTAAAGAAGTTATTGCGGAATGGGATCCTCATACTATTCCCATTATAACGGAATATCCCGGAACCGCTAAGTTTATGGATGTTAAAGAAGGTGAAACTCTTCATGAAGAAAGAAATAAAGTAACGGGCATAATCGAAAGAAAGATAATTGAACATAGAGGCTCCAAAAGAAACCCAAGAATTATTATAGAGCATAAGGGTAAACAGCTTGCTAATTATCCCCTTCCTACGGATACGGTTATTATCGTTGAACCTAAAGAAGAAGTTCTGGCTGGAGATATCATAGCGAAAATACATAAAGAAGCTTCAAAAACAAAAGATATAACCGGTGGTCTTCCCAGAGTCGCTGAGCTTTTTGAAGTAAGACGGCCTAAGAATGCCAGTATAATTTCAAAGATTGAAGGTGTTGTCAGTCTTGGAACATCTCCAAAAGGTTTAACTGAAATTTCAGTTAAAAATGAAGAATCGGGACAGGTGGATGTCTATCCTATTCCTTATGGTAAGCATCTTCTTGTTTATGAGGGTGACAGAGTTGACGCCGGCGAAGCGCTTACGGATGGTTCGGTTGATATGCACGATTTACTGATGGTTAAAGGTATAAAGGAAGTTCAGAATTATATTGTTGAAGCCATACAGGAAGTTTATAGATTACAGGGTGTGAATATCAATGATAAATACATTGAGACCATTGTGAGACAGATGCTTGGCAATGTAAGAGTGACTGATCCCGGTGATAATTCTTTCTTGAAGGGCGAAATTGTTAATAATGCCGTATTCAGAAGAGAGAATAAAAGGGTTGAGGCGGAAGGCAGAAAAGCATCTCAAGGGGAACCTATTCTTCTTGGAATAAGTAAAGCCGCGCTTGCATCCGAGTCTTTTATATCAGCGGCAAGTTTCCAAGAAACAACGAGGATATTGACCGATGCGGCAGCTGTTGGCAAGACCGATTATTTGAAAGGGCTCAAAGAAAATGTTATAATAGGACATTTAGTGCCCGCTGGTAGCGGTTTTGTAAGCAGAAATTTTAAGCAGAAACAAACTGAGGAGGAGAAGTAAAACAAGAGGCAAGAAGTAAGAGACAAGAATTAAGATTTGTAGGGAGTTTCCTTATACATCTTGCTTCTAACATCTGATTTCTATCTTCTATATAAAGGAAGTTATAAAAAATTATGGCCACAATAAACCAATTAATAAGACACGGAAGAAAAGCTCCCAAAAAATTTAGCAAGGCACCTGCATTGATGTCTTGTCCGCAGAGAAGAGGGGTATGCACCAGAGTTTATACCAGCACACCTAAGAAACCCAATTCTGCTTTAAGAAAAGTCGCGAGAGTAAAGCTTACTTCAAAGATTGAAGTAACGGCTTATATTCCCGGCGTAGGGCACAGTTTGCAAGAGCATTCCATTGTGCTCGTTAGAGGCGGACGTGTTAAAGATTTGCCCGGCGTGAGATATCACATAATTCGTGGAGCGCTTGATACTTCAGGTGTCGACGGAAGAAAACAGAGTAGATCATGTTATGGCGCTAAAAAGCCCAAAGCGGATAAGAAATAATTTAAACGGAGAAATGTATGCCCAGAAAAGGATTAAGACCCAGAGATAAGAGACCTTTACCGAATCCGGATTATAAATATAATTCAGTTTTGGTTTCAAGGATAGTAAATAAATTAAATTACCAGGGAAAGAAAATTGCCGCGGAGAAAATAATTTACGGTGCCATGGATATTCTTAAAGAGAAGACCAATGAAAATGCTTTAGATGTTTTTGTTAAAGCCATTGAAAATGTTAAACCTCTTTTGGAAGTTAAAGCGCGAAGAGTTGGCGGTTCCAATTATCAGGTTCCCATCGAAGTTAAAACTTTAAGAGGCTCTTCACTCGCTATGAGATGGATTATAAATGCCGCAAGAGGAAGAAAAGGCATTCCCATGAAGAAAAGATTGGCTGAAGAACTTTTGCTTGCTTATAAAAAAGAAGGCACGGCATTCAAAAAAAGAGAAGATACCCATAGAATGGCTGAAGCCAATAGAGCTTTTGCTCATTATCGTTGGTAATAAACAAGTTTAGAGCTTAGAGAAAAAACATAAAGCAATCAGTTAAGTGTTTTACCACTAGGTAGTGGGGCTATTTGGCCGCACAAACAATTAAGAAGTAAGAAGCAAGAAACACGGTTAGTAAGGAAACTCCTTATACCTCTGATTTCTGCTCTCTGCTTTCTACGAAACTACAGAGGAATATAGTTATGGCAACTGATTTAAATAAAGTAAGAAATATAGGAATTATTGCGCATATAGACGCCGGTAAAACAACCACAAGTGAAAGAATTCTTTTTTATACGGGAAAGATTCATAAAATCGGAGAAGTTCATGACGGAACCGCGGTTACCGACTGGATGCCTCAAGAAAGAGAGCGTGGTATAACCATTACAGCAGCAGCCATATCCACCACCTGGAAAGAATTTATTGTTAATATTATTGATACTCCCGGACATGTTGATTTTACCGCTGAAGTGGAGCGTTCATTAAGAGTTCTCGACGGCGCTATCACAGTATTTGACGGCGTACAGGGTGTAGAACCTCAATCTGAAACGGTTTGGCGTCAAGCGGATAAATATGGAGTTCCCAGAATTGCCTATATAAATAAGATGGACAGAACAGGCGCGGATTTTTATATGTCAGCCAAGTCCATTGTTGATAAACTTGGCGCGAATGCCGCCCCTATACAAATTCCTATCGGAGCTGAAGGCGATTTTGTGGGCATGATAGATTTAGTAACCATGAAGTCCATGATTTGGGACGGAGATGGTTTAGGCGCTGAATTTGTTATTGGAGATATTCCCGCGGATTTAGCTGAGAAAGCTAAAGAATATAGAGCCAATCTTATAGAAAAAGTAGCTGATTTTGATGAAGGAATAATGGAAAGATTTCTCGACGGTAAAGATGATTTTACCGAAGATGAATTAAGAAAAGCCATAAGAATTGGAACCATAGCAGGTAAGTTTTTTCCCGTTTTTTGTGGTTCATCTTATAAAAATAAAGGTGTTCAGCCTCTTATGGATGGCGTGGGACATTATCTGCCTTCTCCTTTGGAAGTTCCTCCCGTTATAGGAAAAGATGTAGATACCGACGAAGAGCTTGTTAGAAAGCCTGACAATAAAGAGCCTTTTGCAGCCCTTCTTTTCAAAATACAACCCGATCCTTATGTCGGAAAGCTCAGTTTTTTTAGAGTTTATTCCGGAACATTGAAAACCGGTGATACCATTTATCTTTCAAGGAAAAGAGCTCCGGAAAGAATAGGCCGTATATTGAGAATGCATTCCGATAAACGTGAGGAATTGAAAGAAATTTGTGCTGGTGATATCGCCGCCACGGTCGCGCTTAAAAATGCTTCTGTGGGTGAAACTATGTGTTCCTTGGATAAGCCGATTATACTTGAAACCATTACCTTCCCCGAGCCTGTAATATCAATTGCTATCGAGCCCAAATCGAAAGAAGATGAAGAAAAAATGGGTATAGCGATGGGCAGATTGGCGGAAGAAGATCAAACTTTTAGAATTAAAACCGATGAAGAAACATCTCAAACCATTATTTCCGGTATGGGTGAACTTCATTTGGATGTTTTGGTTGACAGACTTAAAAGAGAATTTAAGGTTCAAGCTAATATAGGTCAGCCTCAAGTAGCTTTTAGAGAAAGTATTAAAAAGAAAGTTGAGCAAGAAAGCAAATTTATCAGACAATCCGGCGGACGCGGTCAGTACGGACATGTTTGGATTACAGTTGAAGCCCAAGAAATGGGAAAAGGTTTTGAATTTGTTAATGCGATTAAACAGGGCAGAATTCCCAAAGAATTTATTGCGCCTGTTGAAAAAGGTTGTAGGGAAGCCCTTGAGAGCGGAGTTTTAGCGGGTTATCCCATAGTGGATATAAAAGTAACCTTATTTGACGGATCATATCATGAGGTTGATTCCTCTGAAATAGCCTTTAAGATAGCGGGCGCTATGGCTTTAAGGGCAGCATGCAAAAAAGCCGCTCCGTATCTTATGGAACCGGTGATGAAAGTTGAAGCCGTAATGCCTGAAGTCAATATGGGAGATGTTATAGGCGATTTAAATTCAAGACGCGCAAAGATTTCCGAAATGGGAAATAGGGGAAATGTGAGATTTGTTAAAGGAACGGTTCCATTATCCGAGATGTTTGGTTATGCTACCGTAATTCGTTCAATATCTCAAGGTCGAGCTTCATTTAGCATGGAGCCCAGCCATTATGAAGAGGTTCCTTCCAATGTTGCTAAAACTGTAATTGAGAAGAGAACCCAAACTGCAACTGCATAAAACAGATTGCAGTCTCCCTCCTTCGCCAAGGCTTCGGAAGGGCAAGCATGTCACAAGAAGAAGTAATAAATAATTTAAAGATTAACTAGGAGAAAAACAAAATGGCAAAAGAAAAATTCGATAG
>CAZHQC010000057.1:0-13779 GCA_964534135.1 uncultured Elusimicrobiaceae bacterium
TATATATACAGTATTTATATTATTAAAATAATCCAATTAAAAGAGGTATTGTTATGAATAGCGAAACTGAAGTTTCAGATATTCTCGGTAGTCTTGAAAATGAAATGAAAGGTAAGGTGGAAAAATTTAAGAAAGAACTTACCACTCTTAGAACCGGTAGGGCAAATCCCCAGCTTTTGGATAATGTTTTTGTGGAATACTATGGTGCTAAAGTTCCTTTAAAGCAGATTGCTTCAATTTCTATCCCAGAAGCCAGAACTCTTGAAGTAAGACCTTTTGATATGGCGGCTATTGAAAATATTGAAGCCGAGCTTAAGAAAATGGATTTGGGCACCTCGCCCGCTAATGACGGTAAAATAATCAGAATTAATCTTCCCGCTATGACTGAAGATCAGAGAAAAAAGATGGTCAAAGTAGTTCATGAAATGAGTGAAGATTCTAAAATAGCAATTAGAAATGAAAGACGCGATGCTTTGAATATACTTAAAAAAGCTGAGAAAAATAGCGCGATAACTAAAGATGATTTAGCGAGTTATGAAAAGAAAATTCAAGCTCTTACCGATATGTATATTAAAAGTGTGGGCGAAGTTGTCGATTCTAAAGAAAAGGATCTCCTTACTATTTAAAATCATCTTATTTCCAAGATATGCAAAAGCAAAACTCATTAAAAAACATTGATTATTCCAATTTACCCGAACATGTGGCTATTATTATGGATGGCAATAGGCGGTGGGCCAAAAATAAAGGGCTACCTTCCGTTATGGGCCATCGCAAGGGCGTGCAATCTGTAAAAAATATTGTTAGTGTTGCCAATAAAATGGGAATAAAGGCTTTAACCATCTATGCCTTCTCGACTGAAAATTGGAAGAGATCAAAGTTAGAAGTTAATGCTTTAATGTTTTTGCTGAAGAAAGTTTTGAAGAAATATACGGTTGAACTTAAAAAAAATGGAATAAGGCTTATGGTCAGCGGTAGAATAGATGATATGCCCGCAAGTGTAAGCAAAGAAATTTCAATGTCTATGGAAAAGCTGAAAGACGGGGAAAATTTGATTTTAAATATAGCGCTTAATTATGGCGGTCGGCAGGAAATAATCGATGCCGTTAATAAGATTATAAAATCGAAGGTGAAGAAAATTAATCTTTCTTCTTTCAATAAATTTCTTTATACTTTTCCCCTTCCTGATCCTGATTTACTTATAAGGACTTCGGGAGAATTGAGAATTTCTAATTTTCTTTTATGGCAAACCGCGTATAGCGAGTTTTATGTAACAAATGTCTTATGGCCTGATTTTGGTGAAAAAGAATTTGCCGATGCCATAGTTGAATATCAGAAACGCGAAAGACGATTTGGTAAAAAATAATATTAAGAATCTGGAGATAATATGCTGCTTCCTCGAATACTGACCGCCATTGTCGGCATCCCTTTTGTGCTTGCCGTAATTCATATTGGTAATTTGCCTTATATGTTTTTTATTCTTACTATTATTGCGCTATCCCTTTATGAATATTCGGTTTTGATGAAACTCGGGCAAAAACCGGTTCAAAATTCAGTTCTTTTTGTTTTCGGTCTTCTTATTCCCTTGGCTTTTATTTTAGATTCATATTCCAAAAATATGTTTGGAGGAAATAATTTTGCCATTTGTATTTTTACGACCGCTTTTATTGTTTCCGTTATCGTGGAAATATTTTCTTCAAAAAAATATTTAGAAAGAATAGCGTTTACTCTTTTTGGCATTGTGCTTATTTCCTGGAATTTATCTTACTTAATGGGAATAAGAAACATTAATCCCGATGGTGAAGGCTTAACATTTATTATCATAATTTCCGTCTGGATTATGGATACGGCGGCTTATGCCGGTGGCAGAATGTTCGGTAAAAAACAGCTTTCTTCCATAAGTCCCAAAAAAACATGGGAAGGCGCGATAGCCGGTTTTATCGCAGCCCTTGCCAGCGTATTGCTTTTGCGCTTGTTTCTTAAGGATAGTGTTCCCATTCCCATGGCTTTGGGCATTGGTTTATTGATAGGCATTGTGGCTCAAATGTCCGATCTTGCGGAATCTATGATAAAAAGAGCTGTTGGTGTTAAAGACTCCTCGAATCTTCTGCCGGGGCATGGCGGTATTTTAGATAGATTTGATTCTTATATTTTTTTAGCTCCGGCTATTTATTATTTCGTTATTTTTATTAGGTAATTAAGCTAAATTCAAGCTATAGGCATATTATGAAAAAAATAGTTATTTTGGGTTCAACCGGTTCAATAGGTGTAAATGCGCTTAAGGTTATCTCTAAGCTTGGTTCTGATTATAGACTTTTGGGCATCAGCGCTCATTCAAATGTAAAGTCATTTCTTAGGCAGGTTCATAAATTTAAACCAAAATATGTGGCAATCTTTGATTTTGACGCGCATGCAGCTTTAAAAAAACTTTTGCCTAAAAACATTAAATTACTTGCTCCCGGCATAGAGGGCTTATGTGAAATGTCGTCTTTGGCTGAAGCGGATATAATTTTAAATGCTGTTTCAGGAGCGGTTGGCTTTGCTCCTCTGCTGGCTTCAATTAGAGCATCTAAGCATATTGCTCTTGCTAATAAAGAGCCTATGGTTATGGCCGGCGAAAATATAATGAAAGAGGCGTTTAGATGGAAGGCAAATATTATCCCCGTTGATTCCGAGCCTTCCGCCATTTTCCAATGTCTTCAAAATTTTAATGGCGCAAAATATGATGATGTTATTTCAAGGATTTTTTTGACCGCTTCCGGTGGTATGTTTTATAAGTATAAATTTTCTCTTGAAAAGATTACTCCGGCTATGGCTTTAAAACATCCCACTTGGAATATGGGCGCTAAAATAACAATTGATAGTTCCACCTTAATGAATAAGGGTTTGGAAGCAATTGAAATTAAGAATTTTTTTGCAGTAAGCCTAAAGAAAATAAATATTATGGTTCATCCTCAGTCCATAATTCATTCAGCGGTTGAATTAAAGGATAAATCAGTTTTGGCGCAGATGTCATTGCCTGATATGAAATTGCCCATACAGTATGCCATAACATATCCCGAACGCCGGGTTTGCCCCGTAAAACCCATGGACTTTTTTAAGGTGGCAAGGCTTGATTTTATAAAAGCGGATTTTAAAAAATTTCCCTGTCTTGAGCTGGCTTTTGACAGCGCGCGTAAAGGCGGGTCTTATCCCTGCGTGCTTAATGCCGCCAATGAAATTGCGGTAGAATCTTTTTTAAAAGGGAAAATAGGTTTTTGTGATATTCCAAGGGTTATAGCTAAAACTCTTTCATTGCATCGTCCTATATCCTCGGTAGTGCCTTCTTTTAGCGATATTTCAGAGATAGATGAATGGGCAAGAGTAAAAACCCAAGAAGTAATTAGAAATAAAAAAGTAAAAATTTTTGCGAAGTGAACTTAAAATTGTGAGGCTTATATGATTATTTCCATTCTAGGTATATTAGTTACTTTTGGCGCTGTTATCTTTCTTCACGAGCTTGGACATTTTCTTGTCTGTAAGCTCTCGAAAATTAAAGTCGAGGCTTTTTCTTTCGGTTTTGGTCCTGAAATTAAGGGCTATACGAAAGGTGATACCAGATATTCTTTAAGAGCTATCCCTCTTGGCGGTTATGTTAAGCCTGCGGGAGAGAATATTGAAGAGCTTTCAGGCGCTCCCGATGAATATTTTTCAAAACCATGGTATATAAGATTGGCCGTTGTTTTAGCCGGGCCGACTATGAATTATATTTTGGCTTTTGTTCTTTTTACCTCCGTTATCCTTATGACAGGCCAGCCTATAGCGTCTAAAAAAGCGGTCATAGGTGAAGTTATAGTTTCTTATCCCGCCGAGGCGGCGGGCATAAAAATAGGCGATAAAATTCTTGCCGTGAACGGCAAGAAAGTGAAAACATGGGAAGAAATGGCGCGCGCTATTAATAAAAATGTTGAAAAGAAAATTTCAATTTCATATGAAAGAGAAGGTTCCGTTACCGGTATTAAGCTTACAACCAAAAAAGACCCCTCAGGTAAAATGGGCCTTATAGGTGTTTCCCCTTACATTACATACGCGCCCATAAGTTTTATTAGATCCGTTAAAATGGGAGCGTATCAATGTTATTATTGGACGGCTTTTACAGTAACAACTCTTGCTTCAAATATTTCTAATCGCCAAAAGCCGGAAGTTGCCGGCCCCATAGGTATAGTTGATATTGTTGGAAAAGCCGCTCATAGCGGTTTGCCCAATTTTGTTTTTCTCATAGGTCTTATATCGGTAGCCATAGGTTTTTTCAATCTTTTGCCCATTCCTCTTTTAGATGGCGGCCATGCCGTTCTCTATATTTTTGAAGGTATCACAAAGAAAAAAGTTACCATTAAGGTTATGAGAGTTGTAAATTCTCTTGGCATAGCTTTTCTAGTTTTTATTCTTTTATTTGCCACCTATAGTGATATAAAAAGATTAAGAACAGCCTCCGCTCAGAAAAAAGCGGCTGCGGTTTCGCTTGAAAAAGGAAAATGATTAAAAAAAGAAAACAAACCAGAGCGCTTAAAATAGGCAGTTTAACTGTTGGTGGAAATAATCTTATCAGAGTGCAATCAATGTGTAATACCGATACGGCCGATATTAAGGCGACGGTAAAACAAATTCATGCTCTTGAAAAGTCTGGTTGTGAAATTATACGGGTCGCGGTTAAAGATATTCAAAGCGCCCGTCGCCTTGCCGATATAAAAAAGAAAATTAATATTCCTTTAGTGGCGGATATTCATTTTGATTGGCGTCTGGCTGTTGAAGCTGCCGAGCATGTGGATAAAATACGCATAAATCCCGGTAATATCGGCTCGAGAGAAAATGTGGCCAAAGTTGTTAAAGCATGTCAAAAGAGGCATGTCCCTATAAGAATAGGAGTTAATTCAGGGTCTCTTAAAGCTTTAAAAAAAATTAAAGGCCGGCCCAAATGGTCAGCGTATCGCTGGGCTGAAATAATGGTTAAGGAAGCTCTGGATGAAATAACTATTCTTGAGCGCATGAAATTTAAAGACATTCTTGTTTCTCTTAAAGCTGACGATATAGAGAGAACCATTCTTGCCAATAAATTGTTTTCATCCAAAAGTAATATTCCCCTCCATCTTGGCATAACGGAAGCCGGTAGTTATCTTAGCGGAACCGTTAAATCTTCTATTGGTCTTGGTATGCTTTTACAGGGCGGCATAGGCGACACTATCAGAGTTTCTCTTACTGAAGATCCTGTTATTCAAGTTAGAGCGGCTTATGAAATATTAAAAACTTTAAAGCTGAGAGAATTTGGCCCTGAGATTATTTCATGTCCCACTTGCGGTCGTTGTCAGGTAAATATTTCGAAAGTGGTAAAAAATCTTGAGAAAAAAATTTATTCAGACCCAAAATTATTTAAACTTGCTGAAGGCAAAAAAATAGCTATTATGGGTTGTATTGTAAACGGTCCGGGCGAAGCCAGAGATGCTGATTTTGGCATAGCGGGCGGAAAAGGTTCCGGTATATGGATAGAAAAAGGCCATCGCGTAAAAACAGTTAAAGAAAGTGAGTGGCTTAGTGAAATTATCAAAAAAATAAAAGAGAAATAATATGAAAAAAATACTAGGAATGGTTGTTTTGGTTTTTACAGTTTTTGTTTTTGTCTCTTGTAATAAACCCAATACAGAAAATAAGGAAACTCCGGTTAAGGAAGATCCGGTTAAAGAGGTTCAAAAACCACAGGGAAAGTCTCAGGCTATAGTTAATATGGAGAAAGACGAAGAAATTCAAAGGGCTATCCGTGAGAAAAAAGAATTGATAAAAAAGAATAGACAAGAAGCGCAAATACAGAGAAAAACCAAAAATCAAAAAGCGGTAAAAGCCCAATTTGATTTAGGAACTAAATATTGCAATGAGAAGGGCAAGACTCATAATTATGAAGAAGCATTAAAATGTTTTAAAAAATCATCTGAGCAGGGTTATGCGCAAGCTCAACATTCATTAGGCCTCATGTATTTTAAGGGAGAAGGCACAGAAGTAAATTATGTAAAAGCTTATAAATGGGCAAGTCTTGCCGCCGGTCAAAATAAAAACTTTAAGCAACTTGCTGATTTGATTGAAACAAAACTTACGGAAGAAGAGCTTATTGAATCTAAGGCCCTAATTTCAGGTTTTATTTCCAAAGAATAAAATAGGGTAAGAATAGTTACAATAATTGTTTTAGATTTTATTTTAAAAGGTTTACCTCGTTAGAAATATACGGGTGAAGGATTTATTAAAAGATTTTGATAAGAAAAAAGAGACGTGAGTCTGGTAGTAAAATTAAAAACAATGTATGTCCCCTGTATTGGGACTATTTCTAATGGGGAGTTCATCATGAAACTTAGTAAATATTTTTTACCTACATTGAGACAGGCGCCGGCTGATGCCGATAATATTTCAACCAAGCTTATGTTTAGGGCCGCGCTCATAAGAAAACTTGCCAGTGGTATTTATGAATGGCTGCCTTTAGGTTTTAGAGTTCTGAAGAAAATTGAAAATATTGTGCGTGAAGAATTGGATAAAATAGGCTCTCAGGAAGTATGGCTGCCTGTAATTCAGCCCAAAGACTTATGGGTTGAAACGGGCCGTTGGGGCGTTTACGGTAAAGAGTTATTAAGGTTAAAAGACAGGAAAGATTCAGAATTTTGTTTTGCCCCCACCGCGGAAGAAGTTATGACCAATATGGTAAGGCGTGATGTCACCTCGCATAAACAACTGCCTATGACCCTGTATCAGTTCGGCACAAAATTTCGTGATGAGATAAGGCCGAGATTTGGCGTTATGCGTGCAAGAGAGTTTTATATGAAAGACGCCTATTCTTTTCATGCCAGTGAGGCCGATTGCGAAAATTATTATAAAGTCATCTATGCCGCCTATGAAAGAATATTTAAAAGATGCGGGCTTAATTTTATGCCGGTTGAAGCGGATTCTGGGCCGATCGGCGGGAATTTATCCCATGAATTTATGGTTATGGCTGAGACGGGTGAAGCTAAAATAGCGGTTTGTGATTGCGGTTATGCGGCTAATATTGAAAAAGCGGAAGTATCTGAAGCTGATTGTTCCCTAGATAAAAGTAAGTTTAAGCCCATGGCGGATATTGCCACGCCTGATATGTATACAGTTGAGGATGTTGCTAATTTTATGAAAATCAGCAAAAAAAGATTTATCAAGACCATGTTTTTTATTGCGGATGACGAGCCGGTTTTAGCCTTAGTTAGAGGCGATCATGAATTAAATGAAAATAAGCTTAGACAAATTCTTAAGGCAGTAAGTCTTGAAAAGGCTTCTGAGAGTGTTTATGAGTCTATTGCGGATTGTAAGGTGGGTTTTGCAGGACCTGTAAACATAAAATCCAGATTTAAAACTTCTAAGGAGTCTTCCAAACCGCTTAAAATGATTATAGCCGATTTTTCCTTGAAAGGAGTTTTAAATGGTGTGTCGGGCGCAAATAAAGCCGATTATCATACCGTTAATATAAATATCGGTAAAGATTATAGCCCCACTACATTTGCCGATTTGCATGTGGCAAGTGAGGGTGACCTTTGTCCCAAATGTAAAAAAGAGCTTAAGTTTACTCCCGGTATAGAAGTTGGTCAAACATTTAAATTAGGCACCAAATATTCAAAATCTCTGAAATGTGAATTTGTGGATGAACATCAAAAATCGCTTCCCATGGTGATGGGTTGTTATGGTATTGGAATTTCAAGAATTGTAGCGGCCGCCATTGAACAGTCCAATGATAAATTCGGCATAATTTGGCCGCCGGCAATAGCGCCTTTTGAAATAAGTCTTATCACCATAGAGACTGAAGATAAAGAAGTTTATGAGGCCTCAGAGAAGATTTATAATGAAATTAAAGGCATCGGGTTGTCAGCTCTTTGGGATGAGCGAAATGAAAGACCGGGCATTAAATTCAAGGATTCCGATTTAATCGGGATTCCTTATAGAATAGTAATAAGCTCAAAAACTTTGAAAGATTCGGAATGTGAATTCAAAATGCGTTCTACCGAGAAAACTGAAAGATGGAAACTCTCCGAATTATCGGTTAAATTGCTTGAATTAAAGAAAAAGATATAAGGGAAAGGCATCTCATAAAATTCAAAGTTTAAAAATAAATACTCGGAGTTTGTTTTGCAAAATACCTCCGAGGTTGGGAATAATATGGTTTCGCCGTTTGATGCGCATAGCGCTGATACGGCAGAACATAGTTTTCTGGCGGAAATCTCGGAGGTATTTAAAGTTTTATTTTCAGTAATCAAAAAAAATCAAAGTATAAATTGCCATATTTGTGTTTTCCAGTTTTTGTTTTTTTCTTTTTATATTGCCGGGCTTGGCAACTTCGGTTTTTGCTGAGGCCGCAATTTTAATAAATAAAAATTATGACTATTTCAAAAAAAACTCTTGTTTTTTCTTATCTAATAAACATCTTACTGATAACTTCTCCCTCTTTTGCTGAAAGCGAGGCAAAAAGTAAAACGATTGATTTAAATGGTTATGTTTCTTTATGGACGCAAGATTGTTCTCAAAAACCTTGCTCTTTGCCGAAGCCTTTCCAATTAAACGTGCCTCTTAAATCTTCTCTTAAAGTTCCTGCCGTTTGCGGTGGCGCTGATATGAGTCGTGAAAATAAGGATTTTAATTTTGAAGGTGGAAAAATAAATTCCGAATTTTCTTTTTTCTCGCTTTATCCTTGTGGTGAAGATATTTTTTATCAAATACAAATTGAAGTAAGAGGAAAAATAAATGTTTTTTGTTCCGCATCGCTTAATGAAAAGGATTTTTCCCCCTTTCCGGTTTTTATCTGCGCGGGTTATATGGATAATACCAAAGTCGGCTTAACTCTTCATAGAAGAAAATTTGGAAAGAAGTTTAGTTTTTCCGCTAAAAATTTAAAGATTACACCAAAAATTGAAGAATTCCCGGTTTCTTATCAGGATGATATCTTAAAGCGGCTATTCCTACAATAAAGATCTTATTTTATATACCAATAGTTTCCGCTAGTGGTGCTTTCTATCTGCGCTGTTCCTTTACTTCTATCAACGCGCACTATTTCACTGACCGATGATTTTTCTTCATGGTTTATATTACGGCGGTAAATTTTACTTTTAATGGTAATGGTGTAGGTGACCAAATAGCGACTATAATTTATTGCCCCTTCGGAAGGTTCTATTTTAAGATTGGTGATGGAACAGTTTATTTCATTATATAGTCTGAAATTATTTCGTAAATTTTCCATAAGGTCGTCAATTGTTGTTCCGTCCGGGGTTTGCCATGAATTAGAAATGAGCCGGTTTAAGCGGGTAACACTTTTGCTTTGATAGGCTGCTTTAAAATTTTCGTAGAGTTTTTTTACGATAGAGCTCTCAGTTTGTTCTCTTTGCTCTGTTTTTTTCCTTCTCCGCATTATTTCTTCTTCCGCTCTTTTAGAGTCAAAATCTTTAAGCGCTTGCTTATAAGCATTGAGCACAAAAGGTGAATGAACCCATCTTTTTTTGCGTATAAAATATTCCGCTTTATCCCAGTCTTTTTTATCATTGCTAATATCTACTTTTTGAAATTTCTTACAAATTGCCAAAATTTCTCGTTCTTTTTCCTCGGCTCTTTTTATCCGCGCTGCATAGTCATTTTTCATTTCATTTAAAGTTTCTTTTGAAAAGCTAATATTCTTACCTGAGAGGATTTTTTTATAAGGTATTTTTTTTGTCAGATATTTTAGATTGGAAAGAAATTTTTTCAAAGCTTTAAATTTATAATTAAGACTGTGTACATAAGGAGATTTTATTTCAATGGCTGAGTAAAGGGTGGTTTCTTTTTTTATTAGTTCCTCGCCTTTTTCGAGTCTTTTTTCAAGGGTTAGTAAAGTCATTTTTTCGATAGTTTTTTTAAGACTTGCCAATAGTTTTTTATGTTCCGCTATGGTAATTAAATATTTTTTAGTTTCTAACTTTTTGCCTTGAATCAAGATTATAGCCGGAGTTTCGGGATTTATAAAAATTTCTCCCGATAATAAAGGCATTGAACCAGAAAGCAATTCCATTATATTTTTAAAATTCTTATTGTAATAATCATTAAAAAAATTATCTTTGTTTAAGTGGACAAAACCTTCTTTTGGAGAGGTATATTCATAGATAGTTTTAATTGTTTTTAAAAGAGGCTCAGTATCTTTCACAAAAGATTTATTTAATGGAAGTTCCTTTATGAAAACGGTCATTTTAACTTGGAATTTTTTAAAACGAGTTTCCATGTCTTTAATTTTTTTCTCTTGGGGTAAGGATGCGATATAGCCTTTTGGTGACAATAAGGCTTCGGAGCTTGGAATTTCGCTAAATTCAGTCCTAAAGTTATAGGGAGTCATATTTAAAAAAATGGAATTTTTTGTGTAATAATCATTATAATTGGCATAAGCATTATTAAAGGCATCATCATAATTATCTATTCCTTGTTCTAAGGTTTTTACATTACTTTTAAGATTTGATAGTACAGCCGGAAATCCACCAACAGCATTTTGGCAATCTTTAAGTTTTTTTGAAACCACTTCCATATTGCCAGCAGGCATAGTTTTGCAGTTTATTAAAGCCATCCCATAGTTGGAATGGAGTTTTTTATAGCGGGTCTCATAGTTTTGTCGTATATCTGAATAGATTGCGCTGGGAGCTTTAGCACTTATGTTTTTGAGTTTTCCAAGATTCTTGCGCATTGTATATTTTTTTTGGCGCAAGGTTTTTTGCAAGTTTTCAACTTGCCGGAAGTATTTTTTATAGCCTTTAGAACATTGAGCTTTTGGTTTGTTAAAACAAGTTTTATTAAGATCTGCTACGGTCGCATTAATATTTGAGGTGGCATCATTAAATATTTTTTTACTTATTGAACTATTTTCATATTCTAATGCCCATTTTAAATAAGACTTAAAATAAGGAGAATAATTATCAATTATAACGCTAGTTAATATGGCAGCTGTACGCATTTCAAGTAGTTCTCCCATATTTTCGAGTTTAGCCGAAGAAGGAGGAATTACGGGTATAGCTAGTTTTTGGCCTTGAGCTTGAGCTGTTTTTTTTCGGGTTTCTGCTTTCTGGTTTTTTTTCTTTATTTTATCGTGTACTTTCTTTTTGAAATTTTTATCATTTAAATATTTAAGAATATTGGCTTTATTGTCCTTTATTTCAGCTCGCCTAAGATAAAAGGCTGCATAACTGACCTTCCAATTTGTTTTATTATGTAGTTCTTTTAATTCTTTGACCGCAGCTTGAATGGCCAATTGTTTCAATTTTTCCGCTCTTTCCATTTTTGCGATTGGTCCAATTGCTTGAAGATAAGCGGTGTAAAATTGGTCCTCAAGGTCTTTTCTCTCACTATAAAGCACACTTGTACCAGATTCACCCTTATTTACATAGTTCTTTATAAAGTTATTGTAATTCGTTCTTAATTGCGCTCTTGTCTGTGAGGGGTCCAAAACCATTGTTTTGAAATTTGCCATATGTTTATTTTTATAAAAATCAAGCATGCCTCTGGTATAAGCGTGAGCTGCATCGCTTGCTGCCTTAAGTACTGTTATCGGCCCCGCCGCAGCGGGAATAATTTTGCCAAGCAGCGCTAAGCCTGTGTCTTTTACAATCGAATTCGGATTGTAATCTTTTTCCGCTGATTTTATGCGTGCCTGGGCGGTATAGTCTTTCATTATTTTATTTACGGTAGCTTCGGGTTTTCCCAGAGCTGTGTTTTTTATAAGGTTAGGTAAATATTTTGAAGTTTTAAAATCTATACCTGCAGTTTCTTTAAGTTTTCCCTCAATGACTTCATAAACACATTCAAATATAATATTGGCGCTTGCGGGCGAAATAAAGACAAAAGATAAACTAAAAAGAATTATAATAATTTTTTTCATAAGGCCTCATATAAATTCCGCCCGTCAAAAGAAAATTGAAACGGGCGGAATTTTAATTTTTTGTTTTTAAAAACTTCTGACTTTCATTATTATGGTAAAAGAAGGATCTCCCAAATCATTTGAAACAATTTCAATGGCGTAATATTTATCGTTTACTTTAAATCCGCAAACATCTCCCGCCACAGGATTAAGGATGTCCGAACTTGCTAATCCAGTAAAATCGGCCAAAGTCAAATCTGAAAGAGTTTTTCCTGAAAATCTTTTCCCTGTTATACCGGTGTTTAATAATATATGCCAGGCATCCACTCCTATATTTCCAACAGAAACTGTTTGAAAACCGGCTGCAAATTGAATTGCATTAGTTGCAAATGTATAATTTGCGGTTTGCGTTGTTCTGCTCGGATTGCTCACGGTAACATTTATTGTAGTATTGTTAGTGGCTACCTCACCTGTGTTTGTAATTACAAGTCCCGTTGTTCCTCCGACAACAGTTCCTGTAGCTATGTTATCAGGGTCGGATAGGCCGAAAATCAAGGGGCGTTTCATGGAATAAAGTTGTAATTTCCCTTCTTTATTTTCAAAGCCCATTTCGGTATTTCCCGAATCTGTGCTTGAAGCGCCTGTTTTATTTACAAAAACCATTCTATTGTATTTGATAGACACAAAGATTCTTCCCTTTGAACCCGCTGAAATATTGTTTATGACATATCTCATGCGGATATTGCTTAAAGCATTAAAGTCGTCTCTAACCGCTCTTTCAAGCATAACGGAGTCTCCCAGGAAATCATTTGAGACATAGGCCATGAATTTCTTTATCTTTTCCGTCTTATAAGCCAAAAACATTTCGTCCAAAGCTTTTTTAACTTCTTTCCAAGGGTCTTCATCCGAAACAATTATCTCTTTTCTGGTCTCATCCACATTATTGGTTTTGCCTGATGTATCCATTGCTTCAAGGAACATAATGTAAGTTTTACCTATTTCAGGTTTAAAGGAATAATTAAATGAACCGTCCTTTGCAAATTTAGCATCGCTCCAAGTTTCTTTATTGTTTAAGGTTATTTTAATGCTTCCGATTTCCCCTTTCCCGGATTTAACTTTACCTTTTAGAATTACCATTTGATTTTGCAAGCTTTTTTTAAAAACTTTTATTTTCGACCCCGCCTCGTCCGAGGAAATATTGTTTATGTAAAGATATTTGATGTTTACAGGGTCTTTGGATTTTCCAAATATCCACCATTTGGCATTTAAACCGGAAGATACAAACATTAAGGTTATTGCTATTAAGAGTAACTTTTTCATTTTTTATTCTCCTTTAATTTTAAAATTCGCTATTTATTCCCATGGTGATAGCTGTTTCTCTGAAGTTTTGGGAAGTTGTGGTATAACTGAAATCATTAAAGCCGGCTCGCACAAAAAAGGTTGATTGCAGTTTCTTCATTGAAGAAGGCCTGTAATAAGTTGAAAGATTGGCAAAGAATTTTTTTGAATTTGTGCCGCTTTCTTTTTGGAGTATATTCTGGCCGAAATTGATTTGGGAAGTTATATTTATGGCTGGAGCTTCCATAGCGAGGCCTAAAGAGTAATTGTACATATTGTCAGTATCAAAAGTAAGTTCATCCTTTGAACGCCATACGCCTAAATTCAATGAAGGACGAAGAGTGCAATTCTTTAGATCATGAGTGGAATTGAAAGAGGTATTAAAGGTTAATTCATTGGATTTTCTGACACCGCTTTCAACTTTGTACAGGCTATAGCCCAGGTTTGTGCTATTGTCAATTTCGCCGAAACGGTCTCTGTAAGAGGTGGTGAAATTTTAGTGGATTAGCTTGTCAAGACCAGTTTTAAGCTGTTTTAAGGTGTATCCA
>CAZHQC010000058.1:0-13607 GCA_964534135.1 uncultured Elusimicrobiaceae bacterium
CGCATATAAGTATGCGTCTTGCGATAAAAAGGGGGTTTTCTCCGGCTTTAAGCATTTTTGCCATCCAATAAATTGCGGCATCCGGATCTGAACCGCGCATAGACTTAATAAAAGCTGAAGCATGGTCATAATGCTCATCCGAACTTTTATCATACTTTAAAGCTCGTTTTTGAATGGACTCTTTAGCTATATCCAAATCTATAACTTTCTTGCCTTTTTTATTAACCGAGGTGGTAATAGCCGCAAGTTCAAGCGCGTTCAAAAGCCTTCTCGCATCTCCCGATGAATGATTTATAAAATATTTCCGCGCCTCTTTTTTTAATTCAATATCAAAACTTTTGAGGCCCTCTTTTCTATTTAAAGCGCCTGTTATTATTTTATCAAGCTCCTCTTCGCTTAAAATTTTAAATTCAAAAACAAGAAATCTTGATAGAAGAGCGGAATTAATATAGAAAAAAGGATTCTCAGTTGTAATACCTATTAGAATTATTTCGCCCTTCTCAATTGAAGGAAGTAAAACATCCTGCTGAGTGCGGTTAAAATGATGTATCTCATCCAATATAACAAGAATCTTTCTCTGCTCGGCTATATGAGAACTTGAAAGTTTTTTGGCATATTCGAGAATTTTTTTAAGATCGCTAATACCCGCGACGGCGGCATTTAATTCAAATATTTTAGATTTGGTTTTAGATGATATGAATTTGGCAAGCGCTGTTTTACCACAACCTGAAGGGCCGTAAAAAACAGCGGAACTTATGGTATCGGCATCAATACTCTTTCTTAATAATTTACCCGGCCCGAGAATATGATTTTGCCCTGCAAATTCTTCTATTTTTTTAGGAGCTAAACGCGCCGCCAAAGGCAAAGAATTATCAAATTCTTTAGGCGCCATATCAGGTTCTTCTTGAATGTTTTCTTCAAAAATGGATTCATTCATAAAAAATTGATTTATCCTCACCTTAAACAGAATTAAAGTTATTCTTTATCAAGCGATTGGTGAAGTGAACCTATCATCGTATCGACTTTCTTTGCGTTTGCTTGAGTATTGGCATCTATCTTTTGGTGTAAATTATAAAGTTCACTCGCATAGTCAATGGCAACCAATACCGCTAATTTGGAAGTATCCACCGTATGAGTTTTTTCTTCCATATATTTCATTTTGTCTTCAACATCAATGGCTAAAGAACCTATCTCGATAGGGGTCAAGCCATCAATACTAATTTTGTATTCCCTACCCCTAACTTTAATAATAGTTTCATGTTGTTTATTCGCCATAATCTGTAAATAATTCATCCTGTTGAGTTGAAGCTTTTTCAATTTTAATACATATTTTTGAAAGTTTATTTTTAACTTTCTTTTGCCAATCTTTAAATTCTTTTGTTTTCATACTACCTTGAGTTGTTTTATTCCGCTCTTTTAGAAGAGAACTTACCTGTTTATGCAATAGGCCATTTTCCTCTTCAAGTTCTTTAATAAGTAAAGTGGCGCTATTTACAAGATTTTCAAGTTCTGCAATTTTATCACGCATATCTGTCTTACCCTACCACCTACTTTGGCGCTATAAGCGCCATTATAAAAAACACGCTTCGCAAGCAGGTGGTAGGGTTAATTATAGTAAATACTAAAGACCTCATTCATCCAAATCATCGCACTATTTATACAAGGGAACATAAAAAAAGGGCGAAAATAATATTTTCGCCCCTTTAAAAGTATTTATAGTTTTTTTTATGGCTGTGTTCTTCTTGTTAAATCCTGAACACCATAATGAATATCCCTAACTTTCCCAGAATAATCTCTGACATTTCTTGTAATATCTGAAGCTGTCCATTGAGAGTTATAGCCTATGATTTCAGGTTTGGCCGAACGCACAGCCCGTTCAAGATTTCTTGCGGCGCTTTCAAGACGGAATTGAGCACCATTATAAAGGTCTCTGGCATCCCATTCCATATCTCTGGCCACTCTATTCAGTTTATCCGATTTAACGGCAATATTCAAAAGATTGCGAACATCCGTGTAAATTCTTCTCGCATCATTGGTATATTTGGTGATATTAGAAGACATTCTTCTTAAATCATTTTCAAAAAAATGATCCACATTTCCCGAACTGACTATTCTTCTCGCGGCACTCTCCAATCTATTTATGTCATTATCAAGCCGATTAGCGTCATTTTTTAATCTGCGCAAATCACTTTGAACTCTTGTGAATTTATAGACAAGATTTTGTTCGACCAAATTGGTAGTGACGTCTTTTTTGATAAGTTTGGCGGGCGCCGCAACTTTAACAGGAACAACTTCTATTTTCCCCATTTCCTCAAAATTAAGATTGGTAAAACTGATACCTTTTAAACCTTCCATGTCTCCGGCTTTAACTACTGCCGTGAAACCAAATACGATTACAGCTATTAAATAAATTTTCTTCATTTTGTCTCCTTAGCAAAAGCATTTTAGCTTTTGCGGAGTACCCCCTGCTCTTGTACCCCCTGCTTAAATTCCTATGGAATTTAGGGGGTATAAATTACACATCATTTAAAGGGTACATGTATTTTACTTACAGTTATAGTGTACTTGCTTAATAAACTTAATATAAGGGACTTTAGTCCCATTTTTTTTGGCCCTTAAGTCCTATTGTTTAATATCAATGATATATCAAGCTTTCCTTATTTAGGCCGGGTACTTCAGATTTACTATAAATGGGGCGGGACACTTTCCCCTAAGAAAATATAGAAAAGATTGCGGCAAAGATTTGTGCGAACAATATTAGGTTTTTGACCAAGGATTTGCAGCGAATTCTACTACGAACAGCGAGGATATTTGAAAGCAAAAGCTATGTCTTTTGCTTGAGTTCCGGAGCTGGCGGAAAATCCGAAGGTCACATAATTATAAAACCTACGGAGAGTGGACTGGGCTATCAAAGGACTGCTATGGACACCTATTAGTGTTCAAGTGAGCACAAAACTTTACCGCAATCTCCTGTAAACTTACAGTCTATTTAAATAATTTAGAATTTGATTTTTAATCGCGAAGTTTGACGTCAAAAGCTTTCTTAAGCTTGCCAAGTATTTCGGACATATGGGAGGTTACTTCTTCATCCGTAAGAGTTTTTTCCATTGAAGAAAATGTAAATCTTATTGTGATGCTTTTTAAATTTTCGCCGATATTCTTGCCTTTGTAAACATCCATAAGATCAATTTTTGCCAAATGGGGAACTTTTGAAACCGTTTTTTCTATATCCGCCCATTCTTTATTTTTATCCAAAACAATGGATAAATCCCGCCACATAATGGGGAACTCGGAAACAGAATGCATTTGTTTTATATTTAAATGAAAATCTTTCTTATGCAAGGTTGTCAAATCGGCCAATGAAAATTCAAAATACCATATATTATTATTTTTAAAACCATTAGATTTACTTGTTTTAGGATTTAATTGTCCCATAAAACCTATACACTTTCCTCTTAATACTATTTCCAAAGAATTTCCCGAATGCATAAAGGCCGGAACATTAGAAGCTTTTATAAATTTTAAATTATCAAAATCCCCGAACGCATGATTTAAAACACCTTTAAGATGATAGAAATCCGCGTTTTCTTCCGTGCTTTTCCAAAAACGTTCCCCCGCTATGCCATGCATTAACCCCGCAAAATGCGGTCCTTCTTTGTGGCCCTTTTCCTTTTTCTTATAAACATTGCCCACTTCAAAAATAGAAACAGATTCCATCTGCCGGTTTAAATTATACTTCAGAGTCTTAATAAGGCCGCAAACAAGTGAGGTTCTCAAGAATTGATATTCAAGAGATAATGGATTTTTAATATCCACACACTCAGCTTCATTCAATAAACAATTTTTGATTTCTTTTGAGGATATTAAATCATAATTATAAACTTCAGAAAACCCTAAATTTGAAAATTTATTTTGCAAGCCCGCCACAAGCATAAAAGATGATGTACTGATTGCCTTCATCATTTTCATTTCAGAACTTGAAGGGATAATATCATAACCCATAAAGCGTCCTACTTCTTCAGCCGCGTCACAAACACCTTCCATGTCACGCCTATAACTTGGAATTTGAAATTGCCAAGGCTTAGAATCTTTAAGATTAGGTTGAACTGCTTTTAAGCTATTAAAAATATCCGCATCGCTTAAACTGGTTCCAAGTATGGAATTGATTTTATCGGACTGTACTTCAATTATCGAAGGTTGATATTTCACCGGATAATTATCATTAATAGACTCAAGAGAAGCCTGAGGACAAGCAGCCATTATTATTTGAGTTATACGTTTTGCGCTTTGTAATGTAATTTCAATATCCGCGCCCCGTTCAAATCTGTACGATGCATCTGTTTTTATAGAAATTGCCTGCGATGTTCTCTTTGTCAAAGAAGGAGCAAAACACGCGGACTCTATAAGTATATTTTTAGTTTCTGCCGATACAGCCGCCAGACTCCCGCCCATAATGCCGGCAAGAGCAAGGGGTTTTTCATTATCCGCTATTATTAAAAATTTTTCAGATAATTTTACATCTTGATCATCAAGAGTATTTATATTTTCTCCGGCTTTGGCTAATCTGACTTTTATGCCACCGGATAATTTATCCGCGTCAAAACAATGCGTGGGCTGACCCATTTCAAACATGACATAATTTGAAACATCTATAAGTAAATTATTTTTTGGATTTATATCCATAGCCCTTAGCCTAGACTTAATCCAATCAGGAGTTTCAATAGCCCGGACATCTTTTAAAACAATGGCGCTGTATCTCGCGCAATGTTCCGGATTTTCAATTTCAATTGAAATAGAGTTTTTCCCCTTTCCCTCAAATTCATTTGTTTTTAGATTTTTAAAGGGTAAATCATAAAAAGCGCATAATTCTCTGGCTAAAGCCATATGAGACAAGCCATAAGATTGATTAGGCAACATTTCAAAATCCAATATAAAATCTTCTTTTTCAAAAAGAGTTTTGGCATCTATACCTACGGGAGTGTCCGTCGGCAAAACCAAGATTCCGCCATTATCCTGCCCTTCAACACCAAGCTCTTTGGCGGAACATATCATGCCCGATGATTCCACGCCTCTTATCTTGGCCTTTTTTAATTTTTCTCCGCCAAGTTCGGCGCCGACGGGAGCAAAGGGTATCTTTTGCCCGACTTCAATATTTTGCGCTCCGCAAACAACTTTAAATTTATTTTCTCCGGCGTTCACTTGGCATAAAGACAGCCTATCAGCATTTGGATGCTTTTCAATTTCAAGAATTTCACCGGTTATAACACCTTTAAAAGAAGCTCCGGTTTTTTGAATATCTTCAACCGCAAAGCCTATTCTAATGAATTTTTCCGCCACCTCTTCGGCGCTTAAATCAACATCAATAAAATCCATTAACCAGCTATACAATATTTTCACCCTACCACCTGCCTGCGGCCATAAGCCGCCTCAAATTTTAAAGTAATATTCGCCAAAAGCGAATAGGTAGGTGGTAGGGTCATAAATCTTTGAGTATCCTTAAATCATTGTCATAGAGAACACGCATATCTTTTATTCCGAATAAAAGCATAGTAAACCTTTCAACTCCTATTCCAAAAGCAAAACCGCTCCACTTCTCGCTATCATAATCACAGGACTTAAGTACTTTTGGATGAATAGTGCCTGCGCCCAAAACCTCAATCCAGCCCGTACCTTTGCAAACGGGACATTTTCCTTTTTTATCATTACAGAAAACGCATGTCATATCCACTTCAGCTCCAGGCTCGACAAAAGGAAAATAAGAAGGTCTGAATCTTAGTTTAGCCTTCTGACCAAAAAGCTCTTTAACAAAAGTTTCAAGCGTCCATTTTAAATCTGCCATACTAACATTTTTATCAACATAAAGACCTTCTACCTGATGAAAGACAAAAGAATGGCTAGCATCAATGGCATCACGTCTAAATACTCTTCCCGGTGATACTATGCGCAAAGGCGGCTCTTGCTGCTCCATCGTTCTTATTTGAACAGGAGAAGTATGAGTTCTTAAAAGTAAATCTCTGTTTTTTGTGTCTTTAAGAGAACTATAAAAAGTATCATGCATATCCCTTGAAGAATGATCTTCGGGAATATTAAGCGCCTCAAAATTATAATATTCATTTTCAATAAACGGACCTTCAGCTACGGAAAAACCGAGATTCAAAAATACTTCAGTCATCTTATTGATTGTTTGAGTGATAGGGTGAATGCTTCCCTTTGAATAAGGAAAAGCCGGCAGTGTTAAATCAAAGTCATTTTTAAGTCCGGTCTTTAAAGAAGAAGCGCCAAATTTATTTCTTAAATCTGCCAATTTATTTGTAATATCAGTTTTTAAACTATTTCCCAAAGGCCCCAATACTTTTTTTTCTTCCAAAGAAAAATCTTTTAAATCTCTCAAAAGAAGCATTAATAAACCTTTTCGACCGAGATATTCAGTTTCAAGGGCGTCTATATTACCGGCATTTAATTTAAGGGCGGAATTAGAAAAACCATCCCTTACAGAGGACAGTTTTTCTTTCCATTCAGTGGAATTCATTTAAGACTCTAAAGTTTTAAACCTTTAAGGCAGACTGTGATAAATCTATAAGCTGCTTAAAGGAATGGGGATCTCTGATGGCAATTTCTGAAAGCATTTTTCTGTTAAGCATAATATCCGCTTTCTTAAGGCCATTGATAAATCTGCTATAGCTCATGCCTTCTTCTACGGCCGCAGCATTTACTCTCGAAATCCAAAGTCTTCTAAAATCACCTTTTTTATCTTTTCTATGAATATAGGCGCAAGTTAAAGACTTATCAAGCTGTTGAATAGCTTGTCTAAGGCGATTTTTCTTATTGCTGTAATTACCTTTGGTTTGTGCAAATATTTTCTTTTTTCTTTTGTGTCTTTGGACACTATATTTTATTCTCATAACAAAAAATCCTGCCGTAACACCCGAAGGCGCGAGGGCTTCTCCTTATATTTATTTATATGGTAAATAGTCTTTAATGACTTTACCTTCAGTATCATTTTTCTCAACAACATTGGCTGTTCTAAGTTGGCGGCCTCTTTTAGCTGACATTCCGGTTAAAAGATGACGAAGCCCGGCTTTGCGATGCTGCCATTTTCCGTTTGCTGTTTTTTTAAAACGTTTTTTAGCGCCACTGTGAGTTTTCATTTTAGGCATAACAAGTATCCTTACTTAAATAGTTTAATATATATATTATATTAAATTTTAAGCTTAATGTTTAGGGGTAAATATTAAACTTATCCTATTACCCACATAATTAGTCTTTCCATCGACGGTACCGACTTCGCTAAGAGACTCTTTTACATTCTCAAGAATTTCCATTCCCAAATCTCTATGCTGGTTTTCTCTACCATGGAACACTACCGTAACCCTGACTTTGTTCTGGGCTTTTAAAAATTTTTCAACATGTTTAACTTTGGTATTAAGATCATGCTCAGCTATTCTTGGATGCATTCTTATTTCTTTGAGCATCCCCACTTTTTGTTTTTTCTTATTATCACGCTTCTGTTTCCCTTTATCATAAAGATATTTTGAAAAATCCATTATTTTACAAACCGGCGGATCAGCTTGCGGAGATATTTCCACCAAATCCAATCCCGCTTCTTTTGCAAGATTAAGCGCTTCAAAATTAGATTTAACACCTATCATGGCACCATCCGCGCCCACCAAACGCACATTAGCGGCATTTATATACTTGTTAACTCTTGTTCTTTTATTTTGAGTAAAATTTCTATTTTTCAACTATTCCTCCTAAAATTATAGAAGTCAGAAAACAGATATCAGAAAGCAGATGCCTAAGGAATATCCTTATAAATCTTGCCTCTTGATTCTTGCCTCTGATTTCTTACTACGCTTATAATTATAACAGTTTTACCTGTATCAATAGAATACTTTATAAAAAATAAGACCAATATATTCTTTAATTCCAACTGATATATTTTGCATATCTCCCGGTAAAAAATCCGTATAATAATATTCAGGATTTTTTGAGGTTTTATAACCGGTGGGATAATAAACAATATCCGCAAATCCAACTTTCTTAAAAACCATCGCGGTTCTCGGCATATGAAAAGCTGATGTCACGACAATCACTTTTTTATAACCTTTTTCAAGACATATTTTACGACTAAAAAGCGCGTTCTCATAAGTGTCTCTACTTTTATTTTCAACTATAATCTTGTCTGCGCTTATACCGATATCCATTAAAAAACGCTTTGCAACTTCCGACTCCGCTTCTCTTGAAAATACCGCTCCCCCACTTGTAATTATAGGAATATTCTTTTTTTTACTAATTCTTGCGGCGGTAAAAACTCTCTCAAGCCCCGCTGAATTTAAAGCTGAATTACCGGAAAAATCAGGCACATTATCTTTCATACCCCCGCCTAAAACTATAATAACATCCCCAGTAAACGACGAGGGTAAATCAAAATGATACTCAAGTCGGCTCATAAAAATATCGGCAACCGGCTTCACGCTTGAAAACCAAAAACTCATAGAAATAAAAATACATATATACGCTATCTTCTTTTGATTTTTATAAAAAAACCAAATTCCCATAATTATAATTACGAGAATAAATAAGCCCGGCGGGATTAAAAAAGGAGTTAAAATTTTCTTTAAAATAAACATAGTATAGCTCTACTGCGCATCAGTGATACAGTTTAACAGCAAACAATTTTTTATACTGACACAAACTTCCTAAACTCAATTTTGATAAATAAAAAACTCCGCATTTGCGGAGTTTTTTACAATTAAATTAAACTGCTTTTTTACTTTCCACTTTTAATACGCATGGAGTAAAAAGAACGCCAAACAAACACAACACTTAAAAGAAAGAATATTGCGGAGGCCGTTCTGGCAACCATAGGTGTAAGAGTAATAGCCAATTCCACCGCTAATAGCCCAAAAAGCGTCGTAAATTTAATTATCGGATTCATGGCTACCGAGGAAGTATCCTTGAAAGGATCTCCAACCGTATCGCCTACAATACTGGCATCATGAAGAGGCGTATTTTTCATATTAAGCGAAGTCTCCACAACTTTCTTCGCATTATCCCAAGCTCCGCCGGCATTAGCCATAAATAAAGCTTGATAAAGGCCGAAAATAGCTATTGATATAAGATAACCTATGAAGAAGAAATGATTCAAACAGGCAAAAGACAAAGTGCTAAAGAACACCGCAAGGAAAATATTGAACATTCCTTTTTGCGCATATTGAGTGCAAATTTCAACCACTTTTTTTGAATCTTCCGTAGAGGCTTTTGTAGCGCCTTCCTCAAGATGAATATTATCCTTAATAAATTCAACCGCTCTGTAAGAGCCGGTTGTCACAGCTTGAATTGTCGCTCCGGTAAACCAATATATAATAGCTCCGCCGGTTATCAAGCCCAATAAAAATACAGGATTAAGTATGGACAATCCCGCTTCAACTTGACCCGGGAAAGTTTTGTGCAAGACTTCTATTATGGAGAAAATAAGCGTGGTCGCTCCAACTACAGCTGTGCCTATAAGCACAGGTTTTGCTGTGGCTTTAAATGTATTTCCCGCGCCGTCATTTTCTTCCAATTTCATCTTGGCATTCTCAAAATCAAGGTCGAAACCAAAATCTTTTTTCACTTCTTCTTTTATATTGGGAATGGTTTCTATCATGGATAATTCATAAATAGACTGAGCATTATCTGTTACAGGCCCATAAGAATCCACCGCTATAGTTACTGGTCCCATGCCTAGAAAACCAAAAGCAACCAAACCAAAAGAGAAGATAGCGGGAGCATTCATTATGCTACCCAAACCGTAAGAACTGACTATATAAGCTGCCGACATTAAAGTTACTATGGCAAAACCCAGCCAATAAGCGCTAAAGTTTCCGGCAACAAGACCAGACAATATATTTAAAGAAGCTCCGCCTTTTTCAGACGCCGTCACAACTTCCTTAACATGAGCTGATTTAACCGAAGTAAAAATTTTAACGAATTCCGGTATAACTGCCCCGGCTATGGTTCCACAACTTATTATGGTTGAAAGTTTCCACCAAAGCGAGCCATCTCCAAGCTCCGGTATCAGAAGATAAGATAAGGCATAAGTCGCGGCTATGCAAACAAAAGAAGTAATCCACACAAGTGAAGTAAGAGGACTTTCAAAATCAAATTTCTTTTCCTCTCCAAATCTCGCTTTGGATATCAAGCCGTTTATCCAATAAGACAAAGCGCTTGTAATAATCATACCTACACGCATAACAAATATCCAAACCAATAATTTTACCTGTGTCATAACTTCAGGCACTGCCAAAATTATAAAAACTATAAGCGCAACTCCGGTAACGCCATAGGTTTCAAAACCGTCAGCTGTCGGTCCTACGGAATCTCCCGCATTGTCACCTGTGCAATCGGCAATAACTCCGGGATTTCTAACATCATCTTCTTTAATCTTAAAAACTATTTTCATCAAATCGGAGCCAATATCCGCAATCTTGGTGAATATTCCTCCGGCTATTCTAAGCGCGGCCGCGCCTAATGATTCGCCTATGGCAAAACCGATAAAACAAGCTCCCGCATATTTGCCGGGAACAAATAGAAGGATAATTAACATTATCAATAGTTCAATACTAATGAGCAACATTCCTATGCTCATTCCGGCTTTAAGCGGAATGGCCATTGTGGGATATGCAACATCCTTTAAACTCGCAAATGCGGTTCTTGAATTAGCATAAGTATTTATTCTTATTCCAAACCAAGCAACAGTATAACTGCCCAATATGCCAACAACACTAAAGAAAACTATAATGGCGACCTGACCTATGCCATGATGCAGAAGGAAACCAAAATATACCACCATTATGGATGCTATAAATACCCATAATATGGCAATAAATTTTCCTTGAGTAAATAAATATGTTTTACAGGTGGAATAAATAAGTTCTGAAATATCCCTCATAGATTTATGAACGGGAAGTTTCTTTATCTGAAATGACTGCCAAAGACCGAAAAGTATACCGGCAATACATAAAATCAAACCATAGATAAGTAAATCATGTCCGGACATATCTATGAAATTTACTGAAGAAAGATCCGGTATTATAAGATCCGCTTCTCCGGCAAAAGCCGCCTGAGCTGAAATGATAAAAGCAAACGCGCCCACTACAAAAGTTTTTAATTTTCGCATGTTTTTCCCCTTATTAAGGTTTTCTTTGATAACCCATAGAAAGTTTTGATTTAGAATTTTGTGTTATTATCTATACTAAAACTAGGCCCCATTGTGGAAGTTATAAAAATAGATTGAAGATACACACCTTTAGATGACGAAGGTTTATATCTGACAATTGCGTCCACAATAGCTTTTAAATTCTCCGCAATATTCGCATTTGAGAAAGAGGCTTTTCCAATGGGAGAATGAATAATTCCATGAGCATCAGTTTTAAATTCTATTCTTCCGGCTTTAAGCTCTTTAACCGCTGTTTTTACATCAAATGTAATCGTACCGCTTTTGGGATTAGGCATAAGCCCCTTAGGCCCAAGTATTTTACCAAGCTTTGCCACATCCTTCATTAAATCAGGTGTAACAACGAGAACATCAAAATCCATATTGCCTTTGGCAATCTCTTCAATAACATCGGAACCGCCGTACAAATCGGCGCCGGCATCTTGAGCTTCCTTAGCTTTTTCACCTTTGGCTATAACGGCAACTTTTTTGGTTTTCCCAGTGCCATGAGGAAGAGAAATAACATTTCTAACCTGTTGATCGGACTGTTTGGAATCTATGCCAAGTTTTACATGAACCTCAACGGTTTCATCAAATTTTGCCGTAGCATGTTTTTTTACAAGCTCAACAGCTTCTTCAACTGAATATATTTTTTCCAAATCCAGATCTTTCTTTATATTGTTTATTCTTTTTCCCATTATTATTCTCCTTGAGGTAATATCGTGGCGCTATAACGCCGCTTCCTCACATTCATTTTTTTTAATACTATTCTTGCGCTCGCTATACTTACTCTGTCTCTATACCCATGCTTCTGGCAGTGCCTCTAACCATTTGCATAGCTTCTTTTACATCTTTAGTATTAAGGTCGGGCATTTTTTGAGTGGCAACTTCTTTAATTTGCTTAAAATTTAATTTGCCAACTTTGTTTTTATTGGGCTCACCGGAACCTTTCGCAAGTCCTGCCGCTTTTTTTATCAATGCCGACATCGGAGGCATTTTTGTAATAAAAGAAAAAGTTCTATCTTCATAAACGGTTATAACTACGGGAATAGGAACTCCTGCTTCCATTTTTTTTGTTTTCTCATTAAACTGCTTACAAAAATCCATTATATTTACGCCATGTTGTCCCAAAGCGGGACCGACTGGGGGAGCGGGATTAGCGGCTCCTGCGGGAATTTGCAACTTAATAAACGCCTTTACTTTCTTAACCTTTGCCATATGTATATTACCTTTCCTTAATTATAGTTAAACTTTCTCAACTTGAAGAAAATCCAATTCCACAGGAGTAGGCCTGTCAAATACGGTTACCGTAACTTTAAGTTTGGATTTTTGTTCACTTACCTGCTCAACTACGCCCATGAAATGTTTAAAGGCGCCTTCCGTAATTCTGATATTTTCGCCTTTTTCAAATTGGACGGCAGGTTTCGGTTTTTCTTGACTGGAAATATTAACCAATTCAAGTATTTTATGAGCTTCGTGCTCCTGAAGAGGAACTGGCTTGGGATCTCCTAAAAAGCCGGATACTCCCTGTATGCCTTTAATTGCCCAATATGTTTCATTATCAAGATTTAACTCAACTAAAACATAACCCGGGAAAAATTTTCTTTTACGAACCTCTTTCTTATGTTGTTTTACTTGTATTATATCTTCAGTGGGAACCAATATGCTGAACACTTTATTATAAAGTTCATTATTGTCCACTTTTTGCTGAATTATTTTTTGCACGCGATCTTCAAAGCCCGTTCGAGTGTGAATTACATACCAACCTCTTGCCATATATTTACCGCCCTCCGAGCAAACTACCAATTATTTTTTGAAGTCCAAAATCAACTATACTTATATAGATAGAAACCAATATAACAACCACTGTCACCGCTATGGTGGACTTTATAACATCCTCACGACTCAACCATGTCACTTTAGACAATTCTTCGTATGCGCCTTTTAAAAATTCCGGTATTCTTTTCATAATTATCCTAATTATAGCATTTCCTAACCTTAAAACTCCCTTAACCGATTAATCAAATGATTATACGAATCGGGAGCGGAAGGACTCGAACCCTCAGTTGCGGTTTTGGAGACCGCTGGTTTACCTTTAACCGACGCTCCCCTTAAGAGCCTGTACGAATTATGACTTAACTTGTTTGTGAAGCACTTGTTTACCGCAAGCTTTACAAAATTTTTTCAACTCAATCTTAAAATCTTTTTTCTTTCCGCGTTGAAAATGATAATTTTTGTTCTTACACTTTGAACAAGCAAGTGTGATTATAACTCTATCTGCCATAAATTTTATCCTTAATTTTCTCGTGGAAATTAGAGGCCGGAGTATTTCCGGCCTCTTAATTCCAAACTCTTTTTATTCTATAACTTCAGTTACAACACCCGCGCCCACTGTATGTCCGCCTTCTCT
>CAZHQC010000059.1:0-13589 GCA_964534135.1 uncultured Elusimicrobiaceae bacterium
GGGCCCTTAAATAAATAGGCCTAAATACCTATATAAAGAATTTCTTTATTTATGGTCGTCTGGTGCGCATAGCGCTTTGATACGGCACCCAGCATAGCCTTGAGGGGATTTCACTGAAACGACGAGGATGTTTGAGTTAAAAAACTTTGCTTTTTTTTACGAGTTCCGCAGTCGTTGAATAAATTGAAGCGAATAACAGCGTTATCAAACTATGTTATACCGCATCAAAACCTATGGTTATTACGGCGGTAAAAACCTCTGCATGAGCGAGTCTACAGACTTATAGAATTCTATTCTTGCTTTTGCAAATAAAAATGCCCCCACTAGGAATCGAACCTGGATCAACTGCTTAGAAGGCAGTTGCTTTATCCATTAAGCTATGGGGGCATTATGAAATTAATTTAGTTTGCTAAAATACTATTATATAATAGGTTAGCGCTTATTGTCTATATTTTGGTTAATTATGATTAAAAAAATATCCATACTTTTTATATTAAGTTTTTTGTCCGCGTGTGGGCGTATTGATTTTAATGAGGCTGTAATGCTTGAAAAACAAGAGATGCCGGCTAGAGCGGCTGAAACATATGAGGCCTTTGCCGATAAGTATCCTGAAGATGCAAAAGCTCCTAAAGCTCTTTTAAATGTGGCCGGAATTTATTCAGATATTTTTCATCTTTGTCATAAGTCAAAACCGCTTTATGAGAGGCTTGTTCGTGATTATCCCGATTATCCTCTTTTGAGCCAAGCTAAAAAAAATATTTTCATGTGTCCCGATTATTATCCTTTGGGTTCCAAAGATAAATGGGTTTATGGTGACTTTCAAACGGGCGGTGAAAATATGAGGCAAAATGTGAAATTGCTTTCATATAATAATACCGCTTTTATGATGGAGACATCTTTTTATGCCGGCCGGCAATTTGTGCAAAAAATTCTGAATATTTACACTTTCTCTGATGAAGTCAAAGCCGGAGTGTTTACAAATTGTGTGAAAGTAAAAGAACGCGAGAGAAATTCCCCCTCATGGGTGTATACTTATTATGCTCCGTGGGTAGGGAAAATTTTGACTTCGGTAGCGGGCAAAAATTTTGAAAATAGAGTTGAGGAGCTTATTAATTATGAAAAATGAAGATACTGAAAGTTTATTTCCCGATTTAACGCCAAAAGCATCCAAAAGAAAAATTAAGGTTGTAAGTTCCATAAATTCAAAAAGTATTAAGCCGATGGCTTTTTCTTATTCAAAACTTTCATTATATGAGGAATGTTCTTTAAAATATAAATTCAGATATATTGATAAATTTCCGGAAGAACCTAAATTTTATTTCGCGCTCGGGAACAGTGTTCATAATGCCATGGAGTTTATGTATAAGGTAAGCGCTCCGCCTTTTCCCGACCTTAAAGATGTTCTCAAAGAATTAAAAAGAGAATGGAGTATGAAAAATTGGATGCAGAAGGGTTACAATAGCATTGCTCATGAAAAGAAGGATTATCAGAAAGCCATAGATATGCTTGAAGCGTATTATGAAAAGCATCATAAAATTTTCAAAGTTCCATTCCTTCTTGAATATAGAACAAATGTTGAAGTGGATGGTCTTAAGGTGATTATAATTGTTGATAAAATAAATTATCTTGGTAATGGCGAGATTGAGATTATAGATTATAAGACCGGAAAAAATGTTAGCCGTTCCACCGACCAGGTCCGTTTATATCAGAAAATTTGTGAGCTTGACCCGCGATTAAAAGAAAAGATATATCAAAGATATGGTGATAGAGTTCAAAATGTAAAAGTGAGAAGTATGGAATATTATTATGTGCCGGGTTTGAGAGAAATAATGTTTGATAGAGGGCAAGACGCTGATATTCAAAGTCTTTGGGAGAGAGTTTTAAAGGCTGCTGATGGAATAAGAGCAGAGGAATTTAAGCCGAATCCGGGAGAGTTGCAATGTAAATTTTGTGATTATAAAGCTCATTGTCCTATTTTTAACAATAATAAGAGTATCATTACAAATGAGGCGGAGCCCATCAATTATGATAAAGACGGTGATTATTCTAAATTGGCCGCCTTGGTGGATGATTATGGAAAATTAGCTAATAGATTAAATACTTTCAGTAAAGAGCTTGAAAATATTAAAACTGAAATAGCGGAAGTTTTTGAAAAGAAAAAAATATCCTCATATTCAGGTGAAAATTATAGTTTGAATATAAAAAAAACCGAAAAATGGAATTTTAAGGATAGGGATGCTGTGATAAGTCTTTTGAAGAAAAAAGGTCTTTATGATAGAGTTTTGGCGCCGGTTTTAAAAAATATAGTTGATTTACTGTGTGATGAAACTTTAACTGAAAGTGTTAAAAAAGAAATAAAGGCGCAAGGTGATAAAAGAGAGGTATTTAATTTTGAAATTAAGAATATATCGGATAAATAATTGATGAAAGAATATATATTGGTATTGGATCAGGGTAGCTCAAGTTCCAGAACTTTAGCTTATGATAAAAAGGGTAATATTTGCTTCAAATCAAATGTAAAAGTAAATATTAAATATTCAGGCGCAGCTTCTGCTGATTATGACGCGACTCTGCTTTTGAAAAGTCAGCTTAAAAGCTTGGATGATGTTCTCTCAGATTTGCCCCCCGTCTCCAAAGTCATAGGCTTAGGTATAGCCACTCAGCGTTCAACAATAATTTTATTTGACAATAAGACGGGAAAACCTCTTTGCCGGGCTTTGAGCTGGCAAGATGGACGAGGTCTTGATATATTAAATGGTATAAAAATTCCACAAACAAAAATTCAGAATATTACCGGGCTTTATAAAACTCCTTATTATTCCGCTTCTAAGATAGCTTGGTGTATGGATAATTATAGTAGCGTGCGGCAAGCGCATAAGAAATCGCGCTTAATGGTTTCTTCAGTGGCGGGGTATATTCTTTGGCATCTTTCAAAAGGGTGTATTTCAGCAATGGATGCTACGCTTGCTCAACGGACATTATTGTTTGATATTAAAAATAAAAAATGGCATTTGTCTTTATTTAAAGCTTTTAAAATACCTAAAACTATTCTGCCAAAAATTATGCCCACTATATCTAATTATGGAATTATAGAAAGAAAAGGTTTTCCCATTCCGGTTTATGTTATGGTAGGCGATCAGCAAGCCGCTTTTATCGGTCTTGGCATAAAAGAAAAAATGGCGGCTTTAAATTATGGTACGGGAGCTTTTTTATTGGTAAATACCGGTAAGAAAATAGTTAAAGTCCAAGGGCTTTTAAATTCCATTGGCGCTGTTAATGGTTTAAAAAAGAATGATACTTTTTATATTACGGAATCTACCGTTAATGCCGCTGCCACCGCTCTCCAATGGCTAAAAATCAACTTTAATTTATTTGATGATATTTTAGATATAGACAAAATGTGCCGGAAATCTTCAAATCGACTTTTTGTTTTGCCTGCCATTGGCGGAATAGGTTCGCCTTATTGGGATTTTTCAACTTTCACCACTTTCACAGGTTTAAGCGTTAAAAGTAATAAGTACGATATTATAAGAGGTTTTATAGAAGGAATTTGTTTTATGATTGCTGATGCCGCTATGTTAATCGAAGATAGCGGAACAAAAATATCTTCAATTATCGCGACCGGTGGACTTTCCAAAATAAATTATTTATTGCAGTTTCAGGCGGATATAACCGGCGTCAAGATTATAAGAAGCAATCAATCTGAAGGGACAGCATTTGGAACGGCTAAAATGACAGCTGAGGCTTTAAATTTAACGACGGGTAAATGGAAATCCGGCAAGTCTGAAAAAATCTTTTCCCCCAGAATTAGCAAATCTCAAAGGGACAAATTAATTAAAAGCTGGAGAGTTTTCTTGCAAGATTCTCAGCGTATGAGCGCCAATCTCCGCAAGACTGAAGTTCTTCCGCATGAATAGACTAATGGCAGCGATACAGTTTGGTAGTTAATACTCTTAAAATCAGAAAAAATCTATAAAACTCTTTATTTATGGGTGGGTAGAACATCCACTATGATATGGGCGTGGACATTTTTTACTCATTATAAAAGCTATATGCAATCGGGTGGCAGTAAGATTTGCCATTCAGGGCTGTTCGGAATTCGACTTGTGCTTATGGGAGAATGAGACATCAGAGGGGCAACCGCTAGGAGACCCCGATCCTGATGGTAAACTTACTGACAGGACCCGCTAAAAATTAATTGCCTACCTTTATCTTCTTTATTCTTCTGTTTTGCAAGCTTGGCGCTTTATAAATGCATCGCATTCCAATTCTTCAATATATTTTAAAGCCTCCATGCTCGCTATGGCGCCTGTTCCCGCCGCGACAATAGCTTGTTTATAATTGGGGTCCATCACATCACCGGCGGCAAAAACACCTTCCACTGAAGTTTTGCTATGACCGTCGGTTTTTATATAGCCCTGCGCGTTAATTTCGATTTTATCTTTAAAAAGGGATGTTTCAGGCTTATAGCCTATGGCTATAAAAACTCCGGAAAGTTCAATTTCTTTAATGTCATTTGTTTTAACATGCTTAATTTTTACCCCGGTTACTTTTTCTCCTCCCACAACTTCATCAAGTACTGAGTCATAGAGAATTTCAACTTTGGGATTTGTTCTTAATCTTTCCACTGAACGGTGACTTGCTCTCAGCTTGTCGCGTCGGTGAACTAAGTAAACTTTATTGGCAAATTTTGTTAAAAATAAGGCGTCTTCCACGGCGGTATCTCCCCCTCCAATAACGCAGACATCTTTATTCCTATGAAAGAAACCGTCACAGGTGGCGCAACTTGAAACACCTTTATTTCTGAATTGAGTTTCAGAGGGAATGCCCATCCATTGAGCTCTTGCTCCGGTTGAAATTATGACTGAGTCCGCTGTGAAAGTTTTCTTGGAGGAAGTAAAGACTTTAAATGGTTTTACAGTAAAATCGACTTCAGTTATTTCATCACTTGAAATTTCACAACCAAGTCTTTTTGCTTGCTTCATTACATTTTGCATGATATCGGCGCCGGGAGTTGATTCAAAAAATCCGGGAAAATTTTCCACTTCCATAGTTTGAATTAATTGCCCGCCGGGAAGCATGCCTGAGAAAATAGTGGTCTTTGCTCCTCCTCTGGCCGAATAAATGCCCGCGCTAAGACCGGCGGGACCGCCGCCTATTATAATTATATCTTTGTGATTTTCAATTTCAGTCATAATAACTCTCCTTTTAAAATAGCAGGTTAAGGTTGAGGCAAAGGTTAAGAAACAAAGGGTTTCTCAAATATTTAGTTTTATGCCTTTTGTTACTTCTCATAAATTGCGCAACATGAATCTGTTTCCCAAAATTTGATTTTATAGACCATGGGAAATTCTTCTTGAGTTTTTCTGAATATTAATTCCGCTAAAACTTCCGCAGTAGGATTTCCCAAGGTTTCATAACATTCTTGCCCTTCAGCGCGCAATGTTTTTAATAGAGGATCTTTTGTTGAAAGAATGATTTTGTGATCCAGATTATTGTTTAACCACTTTTTTAATTTTGAGGCTATTACTGTGAAATCAAGGACCATATCCTCATTGTCCAATTTTTCAGACTTGAGATTTATTTCTATTTTGCCATTGTGCCCGTGCACATTGGAGCATTTGCCTTCATAATTAAAAAGTCTGTGGCCGTAGGCAATGGTAAATATTTTTTTTACTTTGTACATTTATTTATCCTTATAGGCTCTGTGATAGAATTAGTTTACCATTTGGCTGGGTAATTTTTGGCCATCTGAAAGGCATAACCTCTGATACGGCACTGGCATTGCCTTGAACGAAACAATGAACGAAGAGTGCGCATACTCTTTGCGGTCTGTAAACGATGAGTGATGAAGTTGGTCGTCCACAAAGTTTCCGACACTTTATGAGGCATAGCCTCATTTATTGTAGTCAAAAATTAACCTTGCCCCCATGGGGAAGTTCATCTTTTGTTGATTTCTTCGTTGTTTTTCATTCACAGGCAAAACAGCCTTCTCATTCATCACGTCTTGAACTCAATTTAAATCTGAACTTCCAAACGATGAATTAATTTTATCACAGAGCCTTATATATTTGCGTATAAGATTTATCGGTAAGCCGACTATCGTGTCAAATCTGCCTTTTATTTTCTCAATAAAAACATCATCGGTATCCTGAATGGCGTAGCCGCCCGCTTTATCCATATGTTTTTTCGCAAAGTAACGGAGTTCATCGGAATTAAGTTTTCGCGCCTTGCAGGCGGAGGCGTCATAATCTTTAAGATAAATATTTTTTTCTATCCAGACTAAAGCCGTTCCGCTATAAACGGTCTGCCAATTTCCATTTTGAAATTTAAGCATAGCGATTGCCTCTTTAAGGTTTTTAGGTTTGCCCAGTATTTTTCCTTTACGAAAAACAAGGGTGTCAGCGCCTATAACCGGCTTATCGGGATGTTTTTTTGCTATCACTAGAGCTTTTCTAAAGGAAAGCTCTTTAACTATGGCAGAGGGCCTTTTTAAATTGGTGTCTTCATTGGTATCACCGGATATTTGCTTGAATTTAATTCCCGCTCTGTTTAATAGTTTTACCCTTCGCTCGGATTTTGAAGCTAAAATAAGTTGTGGTTTCATTTAAGTCTCTTGGATTTTTTATTCGTCATATAATAAATTGCATTCTGAAAATTCCATGCTTGCCCGTTCTATGGCATCCGCATTGTTTTTGCGCCAATTAGCATCCTTACTTAATTCTTGTTTGTATAGTTTCTCAAATTTAGAAATAATCCCACTGGCATCTTCATAGAAAGTCCTTTGATATCTATAAATATCATAGGTGTTTAAGCCGCGAATTAGAGAATCATTTCTCATAGCTTCTGTCATGGTAAGCGCGCCTTTTCTAACTTTTTCCAAGTCCCTCTCATAAAGCACCTGAAAAAAGTTTCCTTTGCCTGTTGATTCTTTTATTTTTTGGAGCCAGTTTTTTTGAGAAAGAAGAGTCTCAAGCGGTAGTTGGCAATCAGGGTCCATGACAAGGGCGGCATAGCGGGCTTTGCGTATGGCGGGGTCTTGTCCATCCATGATATAGGTGCAAAATTCAGATTTAATTTTAGATGAAAAAGGGAATTTAAGGAAATCATCATTTACGAGATTAAGCTGAAGCACCAATCTTGCTTGTAAGAGCGCCGCGACTTCTTCTTCTTCGGTTATTATTTCCTTAAGTTTGCTTAGACGAGATATTTTATAAATAAGAGCGGCTCGTGCAACTTCAAGAGCGAGAAGAATATCTGGCTTTTTAAAATCTCTGGCTATATAAATTCTGTTTCTTTCCAGCGCGAATTTATGGCAGAGTCCCGCCGTATTTGAATATTCTATGCGCACGGGATATTTATAGAGAAATTTTACCAAATCTTTTCCGTCGGGTGTTTCGTTTAGAATATCCAGAGCTCTTTCAATTGAGGGTTCGCTGCTTATTATTATGTCATTCTTTTTCTTATTCGAAGCGCAGGAAATAAGAAAAATAGCCAGCAAAGGAAATAAAATTTTTAATGGTCTCATTTTAATTTAAACTTCTTGAACAACTTTTTCAAAGTTTTATCAATGGCTTTCTTAACAGCGGGCTGTTTTATTATGGATTTTATATCGGGCTTTACCTTGGGATCTGTCAAAGTGCCTTTTACAATCAGGTCCATTGCCGTTGACATGCTTATACCGCTTTGTTTATGAAGTTTGGTGCTGATACGGATATCAAGTTTTTCAGTTGCTAAATTAATTTTGCCGGTGGTTTTTACATCCGCCACATTTGAATTGAGAGTGGATTTTTCAATTTTCATTAGGCCTTTGCTGAAAGTATAATTGCCATCTATGAGGGAGTAGTCAATATTATTAAAATCGGGAAGTCCCTTTAATTTTGCCGCCTTGGAGCTCTTTTGTAAAAGCAATATAGGTGAAAGAATAACTTTAGCTATTTTATAGTCGGCGGCTATTTGATAGAGATCTGAAAATTTTCCGTCTTTAACAATAAAAGAAGTGTTGCCGGAAATATCTTTCATATCGGGTCTTATGTTTTTTAAATTGGTTTTAAACGCAAGTTCTCCGCCTATAAAATTTGGATGATTGATTTTTCCTATACTAATTGCGCCTGAAATATCAATTGGTATTGATTTCTCATCCTTTTTAGAGGCCGGTTTATTTTTTGCAGGAGTTTTTGGAGCGGGTTTTATTGGCGGAAGTTTAAGTTCCGATATGACGCCATCAAACTTTATCACAGGATGGCGCATATAATTTTCAGCGGATAGGCTAATTTTGAAATTAGCGTCTTTAAGTTTTCCGCTTATTTTTTTTACGGCTATTTTTTTATCGCTAAAAATCAAAGCGCCGTTTACTTTATTTAGTATGAATAAATCCGCGCCGCCGTGGAAATTTGTTAAATTGAATAAACCGCTAAAAACCGGCTTTTTCTTATAAGAAAATTTTGTATGGCCTTTGAACCCTCCGCTTAAAGCATACTCCTTGAGCTTTGGAAATATACCTGCAATTTCCGCTATATTCCCTTTTTTAATTTGAACATTGCCGCTAATATCCATGCCTTTTTTGGGAAAACGGATGCTTATTGAGGATGTGAGAGTGTTTTTACGAGTGCTTATTTGAGCGTGTTTAATTTTTACCAAATCATCTCTCAAAAGAGTTCTAAGTTCAATATCCAGCATGGGCAGTTTTAAATTTTTTGGCACAGCCGGAAATTTTTTAGCTATTACTGAAGAATTCATTTCCGGGATATTGGCTTTTAAATCAATATTGAAGTTGTATTTAAACTTAGGCTCGAAGTCTAATCTTCCCGATAAAGAGCCGGAGAAAAAAGCCGCCTGATAGGTCATTTTTTTAATCTTCATGAAGTTTGTCGCAAGTTTAAAATTAATATCACCGGCAAAGGCGGGAAGTCCTATTTTGGACGGTATTTGCGGGAAATAAGGTTTTAAATTTGTGGTGGAAAAAGGTTTTGTTTCAATATGAAGCGCAGCGTCAGGCTCCATAAGGTTTTTGAGATTTCCGTTTACAATACAGGTAATTCTACCAAGGCTAATCTTTCCTTTTTTAATATTCATTTCGCCTTTTTCAATATTAAAATCTGGAATTTTTAAATCTCCCGATAGAGAAGCGGGAAGGTCTCCCTTAAAATAAGGTGTTTTAACTTCCATGTTGAAATGAGCCTTATAAGGGAATGCGGCTTTTGCAGAGATATTGCCGGCTTCAAGCTTTATATTTTTAAACACGAACGAACCTGCTGAATTTTTAAATAATATTTTGGAATTGGATATGGCTAAATTGGAAATCATTAGATTCAAAGGCTTGCTTTTAGTTTTAGTCGCAGATTTGCTTTTTTTTGTTTCCTTTTTTGGTTCTTCTTCAATCAAATCAGCGAAATTATAAATATTTTTCTTTACTTCAATAACTTGTAATTCCAAGCCTGTTATAGCTATTGAATTGATTTTTATTTTCTTTTTCAAAAGATCTCTAAGAGAGGGTGTCAAAATAAATTCTTTTGCTGTTAAAAATTCGCCTTTTTTGAAATTTGGATATTCCGATACTTTTAAGTTTTTTATGGCAAAGCCGCTTAATTTTAAGGAAGCGCTATCAAGAGAAACTTCTCGGCTTGTATTCTTTTGGGCAAAATCAATAATAAGGCTCTTAATGCGTTCAGGGGTAAAATAATGTTTGAGAGCAAAAAATCCCAATAATCCTGAAAATAGGATAAATATGGTGAAATAGGATAAAACTTTTAAAGTTTTCTTCATGATAATTAAATTATACTATAAACGAAACGATGTTTTGGAACACGAACCCTTTGGTTCATCAGATGTCTTGAGTTTCGCCGTCTGATAGGCATAGCCTCTGATACGGCACTGGCACAGCCTTGTGTGAATGACCATAAGGTGTCGGAAGCTTTGTGAACGACCTATAAAGAACGGTCTCCATTCGCACAAGTGTTTTTTATAATGTTAAAATAATGAGCAATGAAAAAAGCTCTTATCATAAACTTAAACCTTGCCATTGATAAAACCATAAGTGTGGATAAAATTAGGCTGGGCACGATATTCCGCTTTCCCGGAGCTTTAACATATGCCGGAGGTAAGGGAGTAAATGTCGCCAGAGTTTTAAGCTCTCTTGGAAGCAAGGGTGATTTAATGGGTTTTGTCAGTGGTTATACTGGAAAATGGATAGAAGCTTCTTTAAAGAAAGAAAATATAGTTTTTCATCCCATAAGACATGAAAACGGAGAATCCCGGATGTGTTATTCAATAGCGGATAAATTGGGGATTACCACGGATTTTAATGAGGATGGACCTGAGGTTCCCCTTTCAGCTCAAACTGAGTTTTTTAAGAAGTTAAATGCGATTATTTCAAAATATTCAATTTTAGTTATTTGCGGCCGGTCACCTCGCGGAATAAAAAAAGGCTTTTATAAAAAGATGGCTGCTATCGCTAAGAAAAAAGGCGTAAAAACCTTTTTTGATATAAGCGGTTATTTTTTATCTGAAAGTTTAGATGCTGATTTAATTAAAATAAATAAGCATGAGTTTGAAGATTTTTCCGGTCTTAAATTCAGTAAGGCAAGTATGCTTAAATTTTTTAAAAAGAATGTGAAATGCGGACTTAAAATGCTAATCGTGACAAATGGTAATCAGCCCGGTTATGCGGTAAGCGCTCAGGGTTTATGGAGTTTTAAGCCGGTTCAAATAAATGGGTTGTTAAAAAGCACCGTAGGCTCGGGAGATTCCTTTATGGCCGGTTGCGTTTATGGCGACCTTAAGAAAAAGTCATTTGAAGATATTATTGGCATATCCATTGGTTGCGCTACTTCCGATTGCCTTTCACTTGGGGCCGGCGCGATAAAGAAATCGGAATCATTGAGATTTGCAAAGAAAGTTTTATTAAAGAAAATAAAATAATATAAGGATTTAAACAATGAAAGATATAGGAAAAATAGAAGCTATTTTAGATAAGGCCGGACTTGGCCGTTTTGATGAACATAGTCCGTTGGACGGCACCCGGCATAGCCTTGAAGAAAGAAAATCATTAACTGAAATTGAAGTTTATGAAATATTGAAAATTATGGATTTAAAAGTGCCTGAATATCTTTTCTATAAAGTGGAAGATGTAAATCCCCAAAAAGCCGCTAATGAAACATTAGAGAAAATAAAATCATCAAAGATTGTTATAAAAATAGTTTCCTCAAAAACTCTTCATAAAACGGAATCCGGCGGCGTAAAAATTGTAGCGGCGGACTCAAAAGAAATTGAGAAAGTTCTATCGTTAATGGTTGAAAAATTCCCTGAAATTGAAGGCATAATGATATGCGAATTTATTGAACATGCCTCTTTTTCTCTCGGGGAAGAATTAATGATAGGCGCCAGAGGTGACGCTTCTTTTGGTCCGATTATAAGTTTTGGTGTGGGCGGCACAAATGCTGAAGATTTAACCAAATCTTTAAAAACCGGACTTGTTCCGGCTATTATGCCGGTTGCTCTCGCTCAAGATAAAGAGGTTTGGGAAGAGTTTTTGGCAAAGTCCTGGATATGGCGTTATTGCGCGGGAAAAGTGCGTGGCGGTAAAAGATTATGTGGTGATGATGAGATATTAAAATGGTTTGAAAATTTCGCTTATGTAATGAAATATTTTTCCGATAATGGCTCTTCCAAGTGGTCCATAAATGAATTTGAAGTAAATCCCCTCTGCGTCTCCAAAGGCAGCATCGTGGCTTTAGACGGTGTGCTTAGATTTAGCAAGGCTAAAAATGACGAGAGATTAAAACCATCCAAAAAAGGAATTTCCGGTTTACTTAATCCCAAAAGTGTGGCGGTTGTGGGTGTGAGTGAAAAGAAAATGAATATGGCCAGGATAATTTTGAAAAATGTTATTTCAGCCGGTTTTGATAAAAAGCATATCTACATTCTCAAAGATTTTGACGGTGAGATAGACGGTGTTAAATGTTATGGCGATATGAAAAATTTGCCTGAAACGATTGATATGTGTGTGGTGGCTGTTCCTTCTCCTCATGTTCCCACTGTTCTTAAAGCAGCTGGTGATTCTTTAAAAGTAAACGGTATTGTGCTCATTTCAGGCGGTATGGGAGAGAAATCCGGCAGTGAAGATATGGCTGAAAATGTAATAAAAATAATTAAAGAAGCCAAACTTAAAAATCCTGATTTTGTTTTAAGCGGCGGTAATTCTCTCGGCATAGTTCTTCAAAATGCCAAAGTTAATACTTTGTTTATTCCCGAATATAAACTTGATTATCCGCTTAAAGAAAATACCAATATAGTCAAAACAGCTTTTGTAAGTCAGAGCGGAGCTTTCGTTATTTCAGCTTTAAGTAAAATGGCTTGGCTTAAACCCGTCTATAGCGTGACCGTTGGTAATCAACAAGATATTACGGTTCCTGATTATGTTGAAGCTTTAAGTGAAGAAAAAGATATTAAAGTTTTGCTTGTCTATATAGAAGGCTTTAAATCTATGGATGGTATTATGCTTGCTAAAGCTATAAAAAAAGCCCGCAAGAATGGTAAGACGGTAATTATTTATAAAGCCGGACGCACCGCTATCGGGCAAAAAGCAGTTATGGGCCATACAGCCTCTATTGCCGGCGATTATTTGGTTACCATGCTTATACTTAAAAAAGCCGGAGCCATTATTGCTGATAGCTTTGATGCTTTCTCGGAACTTGCTCTTATGGTCTGTCATTTTTCAAGTTTTCCCGTAACTTCTCCCAATACCTTTTTTATCAGTAATGCAGGTTTTGAAACTGCCGGTATGGCCGATAATATTAAGGGTTCGACCCTACCACCTGCTTACACACCGAAAGGTGTGTCGGATGACACACAAGCAGGTGGTAGGGTGATTACCGCTGATGTAAAGGATAAAAATATTTGCGGAGAAATGGATGAAATATTAAAGAAATTTAAATTGAACAGTATCGTGGACTTTAAAAATCCTATGGATATTACGCCGATGGCGACAGATGATGCGATAGGCGAGGTGGTTTTAAAGGCTTTAAATTCCGATGATTTTGGTGGTATATTACTTTCAATGATTCCCCTTACCCCCACAATGAATACTTTCCCCGCTTCGGATAAATATCGTGATGATATGGAAAAATCCTTTCTCAAAGCTGTTTCAATGGCAATGAAGAAATTGCAAAAGCCTGTTATTTTTTGTGTGGCCTCGGGTTCGCTTTATGATCCTTATTGTGATTATGCCATGAGTTTGGGTTTGCCGGTATTTCGTTCAGCCGATAGAGCTGTTAAGGTTTATGCTGAATATTTAGAAAACAAATAGACTGTATTTATATAGATGAGTAGAGTCGGGGTCCTGCCGTCGATAAGCTGGAACACGAACCCTTTGGTTCATCAGATGCAGAAAGCTATGCTTTCTGCCTTTCGGCTTCCCCATTTAAGATAAATCCTAATTACCCTACCACCTGCTTGCGAAGCGTATTTTATGATGGCGCTTATAGCGCCATAAGTAGGTGGTAGGGTTATCCGACCTAAATAAGGAGATCTTTAGTTTAATGTATAGGAATTTCAAGGCTATGCCAGTGCCGTAACAGAGGCTATGCCTT
>CAZHQC010000060.1:0-13470 GCA_964534135.1 uncultured Elusimicrobiaceae bacterium
TGCCGTTTTCATGCTTCTCACTATTATGATTATTCTGGGCGGCGTAAAAAAAGGCATAGAAAGAGCGACTAGATGGCTCATGCCAATTCTTTTTGCCATGATGTTGCTTCTTCTCCTAAGGTCTTCATTTATGTCCGGCTTTGGACAAGCGGTATCATTTGTTTTCTCTCCTGACGCCTCTAAATTAACTCCCGCCGGAGTTTTGGAAGCCTTAGGCCACGCTTTCTTCACATTGAGCCTTGGTATGGGCGCCATGCTTACATACGGCAGTTATTTAAATCACAAAACAGATATAGTTAAATCATCCATTATCATTGCCTTCATGGATACAGCCGTAGCCCTTATCGCATGTCTTATGATTTTTCCCGTTTTATTTACCTATGGAATGGCTCCTGAAGCAGGTCCTGGACTTGTATTTAAAAGCATGCCGATAGTATTTTCACAAATGCCCGGCGGCACCGTATTTGCCATTGTATTCTTTGTTCTTTTAACATTGGCGGCTCTTACTTCCGCGATATCGCTTATGGAAGTGGTAACCTCTTTCTTTATCGATACCCTAAAATGGAAACGCAAAACCGCAACCCTTATTCCCGGTCTTTTGATTTTCTTATTTGGAGTTCCCTCAGCTCTATCGGGAGGAGCCTTATCAAAATTTACCATGCTTGGCGGTAAAAACTTTTTTGATACCATGGACTATCTTTCATCAAACTGGTTTCTTCCTCTCGGCTGTTTATCTATCGCCATATTTGTAGGGTATAGAATGGATTTAAAAATTGTAAAAAAAGAATTTAAAGAAAATTCCATATTTGCCAAATGGTTTACCCCCTGGTTTTACTCTGTGCGCTATTTGGCGCCTTTAGCCGTAGCGATTGTATTTCTTTATAAAATCGGATTATTAAAATTTTAACCATATTCCACCCCGTGGAATATGGTTTTAAGGAGAAAATAGAAAAGTTCACCAATGAATAAACTTTTAGCCCTCTCACTCTTAATAACTATGACAAACACAATACATGCAGCCAATTCTTTTAATTTAAACCATATCTTTCCCGCTGATTTTGAAAGCGCGAAAGTAAAAAACCTTAAAGAACTAAATCCCCCCAATGGGCTATTTAAACTTGAGACCTCAACAATATCGAATATCTCAAAAGGAACACTTATAAGCGCGCCCATAAAAACAATCTTTCCTTTTAATGAACTCATAATTTCAGCCAGCGCTATTATTAAAAGCGGAAATTCAATTTCCGTTTCAGCCCAAATTAAAACAAAAAACGGCGCATGGAGCAAATGGTATTCTTTCGGAGATTTTACCGCTGATGGCGAATCTTTAAGTTTAAATCCTCAAGAGGATGCCCTGGGAAAGGTGGCCGTTGATATTTTAAAACTTAAAAAACCTTGCGCCTATTTTAGATATAAAATAAATCTTGAATCCTTTAACAGCTTCAGACCTATTTTAAAACAAGTATCTTCCGTTTATACAAATACAAAAAAAACCTATGATGAAAAATCAGCTTTAAAAAAATCTCCCCAATTCAAATCTCTTTATATAAATGTGCCTAAACTTTCCCAAATGGCCATGCAATTTAAATATTCCAAAGATATTTGCAGTCCCGTTTCCCTATCCATGGTAATGAATTATTATGGTTTAAAAGAAAAGCCGTTAAAAACAGTAGCTGCCGTCTACGATAAAAAACAAAAAATCTATGGCAATTGGCTTTTTAACACCCAATACGCTTCAACAAAACTTTTTTATGCCCGGATAAAAAGGTTTAACAATATGCGAGAAGCTGAAAACTATATCGCGAACGGTATTCCCATAATAGCCAGTCTTACTTTTGCTCCCGGGAAACTAAAAAAAGCGCCGATTAAATTTAGCAATGGCCACCTTGTGGTAATTAAAGGGTTTACCTGGAAAGGTGATGTAATTGTAAACGACCCCGCCGCCGCAACGGACAAAAAAGTAGGCATAGTTTATAATAGAAAAGAATTTGCCAGAGCCTGGCTGAAAAATAAATTTGGCACCGCTTATATATTAAACAGAAGACTGCCCTCGCGCGCCGTCATCGGCAAATCCCACTGTAATGTAATGGCAAGACCGGTTCTGCCTAAAACCGCAAATGAATTTGAAAAAAATTTTGAAACGCAGGTTATAAGCGGAGAAAAAATCAAAATTTTGGAATTAAAAAAAGATTGGGCCAAAGTTAAAACCATGGAACAAGTGCGCGCAAGGCTATGCCCATCACGGCGGCCCAAAAAACCACGCGCTACCGGTTTTGACCTTTATTCGGGCTGGCTAGATATAAAATGTTTGGCTACGGAAAACATAATTAATACGGACATAATTGTAAGAAGCAAAAAAGCCACGGCATTAACAACTAAAGGAAAAAAAGAAGTTTCAATAGGAACGAAACTAAAATTTATTTCCCGCGAAGATTGCGAAACAATTACTGCTGCCAGTTCCAAGGGCAAAATATTATCTTTAAAGAAAAAAGATATCGTGTTTGAAAAAGAAGTTAAGATTTTAAAACCGGCAGCCATGAGAACAAAACTGATTAAAACAGCAAGACAATTTATCGGTGATAAATATTGCTGGGGCGGACGTTCCGGTTTTCAAACGGATTGTTCCGGCCTTGTTAATCTCTCTTACAGAGTTTTAGGCATCGATTTGCCGAGAAACGCTTGTGACCAATTTTTATTCGCCAAGGTGGTAAAAAAAGATAATTTAAAACCCGCAGACCTTATATTCTCGACAAAGCTCGGAGAGAAAAAAAACATAGATCATGCTATGATTTATTCAGGAAACGGTAAATTGATTGAAGCCACCCGCGAGACAAATTCCATTAGGGAAGTGAGTTTTAAGAAAAAATTCGGAAAAAATTTAGCCGACATCAAAAACGGTCAAATGATTAATGGCTCAAGAATTTATTTTAGAAGCATAATCAATTAATGGCAAACAAAAAAACTATTAAAACAATTACAATGCTTTTAGGCATAGGCGGCGGCTTTTTTTTAGGGGCCATTTTCTCAGTATTTCTAATACTCTTCCTCTCTTATAAATTCCATTACTTTGAAGGCATGAAATTAATGCTGGCTCTCATACTCCTTATGCCTTTAGGCGGAATTGCGAGCTCCATTATAACGGGAATGTTTTATAATCGACGGTTAAAAAAGATTTTGGAAGGCGAACTTATCAGAAAAAAAGAGCTGGCTATTTTGATTATGCTGCCAAGCTTGCTTATACTTATAAACGTATTTCCAAAATTCACAAACTTATATTCCAACTTAATGCCTTCCCAAAAAATAAATTTTACCGATGCTATGGGAAAAATATTTTATTCAAGCTCCCAGTTAAACAAACCTGCCGAAAATGAATTCGGAGAATATGGCGAACAAAACCTTTTTGACCACGATAAAAACACCTGCTGGGCGGAAGGAGTAAAAGGTCCCGGACTAGGTGAGTACGTCTACTTGAATATACCGCCGGAAGCTGCCGGAATTTCCATAATAAACGGCTATGCCAAAACAGATAAAACATTTAAGAATAATAATCGCGTAAAACAAGTTAAAATTTCTTTATATAAACTCTTTCTCCCCAGAGAAGGCGAAGTTACCGAATTATACACTCCTATGAGAGTGAAAGAACTCTCCTTCTATCTTATTAGCCCTCTAAAAGATTCGTATGCTCCTCAAAAAATAAATTTTCCAAAAGAATGGAGAGAACTCATAAATAAAAAAGGTGAAACAGCGCTTAAAACAGAAATATTTTCCGTTTATAAAGGAGATAAATACGATGACACCTGTTTATCGGAAATCTCTTATTTTGACGAAGATCCCTCTAAATTATTTTTAAGCAAAAATGAACAAGAACTTTGGCAAGAAAAAGACGGAAGAAAAAGACTTTTATTGAAAAGTGAAAAAGACATGTTTTTTCAAATAATCTCGAGTGAAGGTGATTGGGTTATATTGACAAAAATGCCCTTACAAGTGAAAGGACGCGTTGAAAGCCAATTCTTTCTTTTCAATACCCGTTTAAAAAAAGAAGCTGACTTTTCAAAATCTGGATTTACCGTAATTTACGGTTTCATTCCTGACGATAAAGAATTATTTATAGATGCTTTTGACAATGCAAAATCAAAGCAAATTCGTATAAATGTCAAAGACATAAAATTTAAAAAATAACAGATTTTAAAAATCGGAGAACTCTACATGAAAAAAGTAATACTCTTAATGCTTATCGCCGTATCGGCAAATGCTTATGCCGCGGCAAAAAATCCAAATATACTTTTTTACGCTCATATTGGTGAAATAACAACTCTTGACCCCGTTTATCCCTATGATGCCGTAACGCAAGGCATGATGCTCAATGTTTATGAAACTTTATTAATGTTCAAAGGCAGTTCATTGAACGAATATGAACCCGCCTTGGCGGCTAAAATACCTTCTGTAAAAAATGGTCTCGTATCAAAAGACGGCTTAACTTATATTTTTCCTATTAGAAAGAATGTTAAATTTCATAATGGAAATATATTAAAACCCGAAGATGTTAAATATTCCCTATTAAGATTTATGCTTACCGACCCCTCCGGCGGGCCAGCCTCTTTAATGCTGGAACCAGTTTTTGGCCTAGCCTCCACCAGAGACTCCACGGGTAAAATAATACTCTCAAAAAAAGAAATTGAAAATGCCGTTAAAGTTAAAGGTAATAGTGTCATAGTAAAACTTAAACGCCCCTTTGCGCCTTTTTTATCCATAATCGCGCGCTGGTCCTATATTATGAATAAGCAATGGTGCAAAAAAAACGGAGAATGGGACGGAACATATCAAACATTAAGCAAATATAATAACCGTCCTAAAGAAGACTCTTTCCTCTTAAAAAACATGAACGGCACGGGGCCATTTGAATTTAAAAGATGGAATATAAACTCCAAACAAATTATGTTTTCAAGTTTTAAAAATTATCGCAAAACTCCCGCAGCAATAAAAATATTGGTCATGAAAACCGTGCCTGAATTTGGCACAAGACGCCTTATGCTTGAAGCGGGAGATGCGGACATTATAGATGTCCCCAGAACTTTTGAAGTGCAAGTTAAAGGCCTTAAAGGAGTCAGAGTTGAAGATAATCTGCCTAGACTTTTAACCGACCCCGTATTCTTCTTCACATTTAAGGTAAACCCTTTGGCAAATCCCGATATAGGTTCGGGAAAATTGGACGGGAAAGGCATACCTCCAACTTTTTTTAGCAATAAAGACATTAGAAAGGCTTTCGCCCTTTCTTTTGATTATTCAGGTTTTCTTACCGACGGTATGAAAGGAAAAGCTGCTTTGGCCAAAGGTTCCATTCCCCCTGGCTTACTGGGCTATAGCCCTAATACTCCAGGATATGTATTTAATAAAACAAAAGCCGCGGAATATTTTAAAAAAGCCTACAATGGCATACTTTGGAAAACCGGTTTTAAATTCACCCTGACTTTTAATACAGGCAGTGAAGTTCGCCAACTTGCTTGTCAGGTGCTTAAAAGAAATATAGAAAGCATAAACCCTAAATTCAAAATAGACATACGAGGCGTGGACTGGCCTATTTATCTTGAAAAAACTCAGAATAAAAAAATGCCTCTTTTCACACGCGGCTGGACGGGAGATTATCCTGATCCGCATAATTTCATTTTCCCTTTTTATCATTCCAAAGGACGCTATGCTATAGCGCAGAATTATTCAAATCCTGAAATGGATAAACTTATAAACCTTGCCGTTTCACAAAACTCAACAAGTAAGAGGAAAGAGCTTTATAAAAAAATCCAAAAATTGGCTCACGAAGAAACCATTCAAATTTATACCATTCACCCGCAGGGTCTTTTGGCTATGAGAGATTGGATTAAGGGCTTTTATGATAATGCCGTTTTTATGGGCATCTATTTTTATCCGATAAGCAAGTAGACTGGCAGCGCTACGGCACGGCAGCTTGGCAGCTAATACTGAGGAGAGTTTCTTATTTACGCTGCTTTCTAATTTATGATTTCCGCTTTCTCTTCATTTTATTATGAAAAATATTATTCCCATTATTAAAATTCTTAAAAAAGAATACAAAAAAGTTCCTCCGACGCTCATATACTCAAATGTCTTTGAGCTTTTAATATCCGTTATATTATCGGCGCAATGCACCGATGTTAGGGTTAATATGGTAACTCCCGTCTTATTCAAGAAATACAAAACCTCCTCTGATTTGGCAAAAGCCAAATTAAAAGATATTGAAAAAATCATTCATTCCACAGGCTTCTATAAAAGCAAAGCCCTTTCTTTAAAAGAAACGGCAAAAAGAATAACTGAAAATTTTAATGGAAAAGTTCCAGAAACAATGGTTGAATTATTATCTTTAAGAGGCGTGGCCAGAAAAACCGCTAATGTCGTTTTGGGCCATGGTTATGGTAAATCCGAAGGCATTGTAGTGGACACTCATGTAAAGAGACTTTCTTTCAGGATGGGCTTTACCAAAAACACAAACCCGTTAAAAGTAGAGAAGGATTTGATAGAAATTACAGATAAGAAAGATTGGATATGGCTACCGAACGCTTTAATACATCATGGCAGAAAAATCTGTATGGCCAGAAACCCCGATTGTGGCTCCTGCCCTTTAAATAAAATTTGCCCCAAACATTCCGTAAAATAAATACTATTTTTTATTTTCCGCAAATTATTCTGTTGCTACTATCTGCTCACTTATTTCTGCTTACTAGAGATGCGTTATATCTTGGGAGATATATACATCTCCCAAGAAATATATTCTTTTTTGAGTTTTAATGAGACTGCCTTTACAGTATAAAATCCGTTGATATGAATTTTGACCTCCTGCCTCTGATAATATCGTTAAAAAGCTTTTTATTTGCCTCATTTTCCTTAGCAGCAACAAGCGTCCTTATTGAGAAAACTTTTAAAGCGTCGGATACCGATAAAGTACCCTCAGCCGAATCCTTTCTGCCTGTAAAAGGAAATGCATCCGGACCTCTTTGACATTGACTGTTTATGTTAACCCTGCATACTTGATTTACCAAAACATCCGTCAAATCAGATATTTTTCCACTATCATATCCAAAAAGACTCACTTGCTGTCCATAATCGGAATTAACAACATAGTTCATCGGCTCATTTATAGTATCGAAATAATTAATCGGTATAACAGGGCCAAACTGCTCCTCTCTGTACACGGACATATTCTCTTTAATGGGATGCAAAACAGCCGGATAAAAAAGATTTCCCGCGCTTTTTCCCCCTTGATCATTTATAATTTCAGATCCGTTTTTTAAAGCATCCTTAATCAAAGAATTTAAATACGGCACCCTGGAGTCTTCCGCTAAAGGAGTAATAAACACATCCTCAGTCCAAGGCATGCCAACTTTAAGTTTTTCTATTTCTTCAATAAACTTTTCTGTAAACTTATTTCGAAATGATTTATGAACAAAAAGCATTTTTAAAGCAGTGCATCTCTGACCATTAAAAGATAAAGAGCCCAAAACGCATTCTTTAACAGCAAGGTCCAAATCGGCATCCTCAAGAACTATCGCCGCATTTTTGGCATCTAAACCCAAAACAGAGCGAAGCCTGTGAATCCTAGGATGCTGAAGCTTCAATATATCCGAAACCTTACTTGAGCCTATAAAGGCCAAAACATCTATTTTTCCAGATTTCATCAATGGCCCCACCACTCTTTCACCATCGCCATAAACGGTATTAACAACCCCTTTGGGAAATGAATCCCTAAAAGCCTTTAAAAGTGGGCCGTGGAGAAGAACCCCGTATTTCGGCGGCTTAAATATAACAACATTGCCCATAATAAGCGCGGGAAGCAATGTTGTAAAAGTTTCATTTAGAGGATAATTATACGGCCCCATACAAAGAACAATTCCCATAGGAGCTCTTTTTATTTGAGCCATAACCCCTTGAATCATTGAAAATTTGGATGATGTTCTATCCAAATCTTTAAGAGCATTTACGGTATCGGCAATATACTCCAATGTTCTGTCAAATTCTTTTCTGGAATCTTTTAAGGATTTTCCTATTTCCCACATCAAAAGCCTAACAACTTCTTCCCGTCTCTCTTTCATTTTAAACATAAAATCTTCAACACATGCTATTCTGTCTTCAACCGACAGAGTGGGCCATTTTCCTTTGCCTCTTGAATAAGCCGCTACGGAAGATTTTAATGCTTCAAGAGATTCCTTTTCACCCAATAAAGGATAAGCTCCGAGAACTTTTCTTTTCAGGCCTTCTTTTTCTTTTAAGCTTATGGGAGATAAAACTTCTTGCATATCTCCGCCCCAAGTTCTAATCTCTCCATCTATCAAATATTGCTTTTGAATAAACTCTTTACCGACTTTAAATTCAGACGGAATTTCCGACTCCTTCGGAAAAATATTTTTCAAGTTTTTTATCATGCTCCCCCCTATTTATTTTTTAATATAAACCCTCACCTTATGAACTCTTATGACAAGAATGTTCAAAGTTGAAAATTTTACCAAATGAAAATATATTCGAAATATCACTATTTTTTGCCAAAAAAAAAACGGATATGGATATGTGGTATATACTACAAAAAAAACCGATTGTAAAAACTACCCTTTAAATAAAATTTGCCCAAGTGTTAACAAACTAAAGGTAAAGGCAAAGGTATAGGTAGAGCATTAAGGAAACTTCCTTATTTTTCTTTACCTTAACCTTGCTGAACTTCCTTGCGTCCTCTGCATATTGTTCCTGTCACATTACTATGCGGACTGTTTTTGGCGAATAGTAATTCGCCCGCTACATTTATCGGGCTAACAGCCGTTCGCCCCTACTTTTCGTACTACTGTTCTCTGCTCACTGATTTCTGCTCACTGATTTCTGCTCACTGATTTCTGCTCACTTATTTCTGCTCACTTATTTCTGCTTACTAGAGATGTGTTATGTCTTGGAATATCATACCGGCGCCCATATTCTCGCCTTCAACGCCTTTAATATTCATTGAACTGTAACCTATAATTTTTTCTTTCCCATTAACGGTACATTTAAAGTCCTGACGCCGAACTATTTTATCCTGAGTAAGAACATCGGCAATCACATTAACAATATCAGGATATAAGGTCGTTAAATCCATAATATTTTTATTTAAATATTCTTCGCCCACTTCAAATATTTCCTGAGCTTTAGGATTAAAAAAAATTATCGTCTTATCCAAATCAACACCGATAAAACCTCCGGAAAGATTATTTATGGTGCTTTCTCCCTTAAGGTTAAGTTTATTTATCGTGCCTCTAAGCCTTGCTATATAAACCTTCTGAGATACAAAAGAAGCCAATGTCCAGCCAAGAGCAAGATCTGCTTCGCTAAACTCACCATTAAGAGAATTGACAAACTCTATAACTCCCAATAATTCATTATCCACCATACAAGGAATAGCCAATATATTCTTGGTTTTAAAGCCGCTGCCAAAATCCATTTTTTTGGAAAAACGGGTATCATTTTCAACATCATTTACAATAATAGGCTTCCTGGTTTCCGCGCACCAACCCACTATGCCTTCATAAGGGAAACCAACTCCTTTTATATCTTCACCTACCGGTCCGATAGAATTTTTTATTGAAAATATTTTTTTCTTATCATCCGCCTCAAAATAAGTAGCCACGATACTGTTTAAAAGCGAAGAGCTGTTTCTTATAAAAAAATCCCATATCTCTTCTTCATTCTGAAATTTCTTAGCCAAAAACTCATCAATAAAGCTTTGACATTTTAAATAATACTCGTTCATTTTTTTTTCTCCCGTCTTTTTTTCTTTTTTCTTTTCTTGCTTTTCCTCTTAGGCTTTTTGGGAACATCAAAAAAATCCAATGCGCCTTTCACTATAATCGCTGAAAGTTTTTTTCTAAAAACAGGACTGGACGCCATCTCTTCCTGCTCGGGATAAATCATATAAGCGCTCTCAAGCAAAATAGCCGGCATATAAGTCTGCCTTAAAACATGATAATCACCATAACGAACGCCTTCATCCGCTAATTTCATATTTTTAGTGTATGAGTTATGCACGGCTCTGGCAAACTCCGCGCTGTGACGATGATAGTAATAAAGAGAATACCCTCGAGGCTTATCAAAAGGATCTTTCCCATCTCCAATAGCATTATAATGAACACTTATAAAAATATCACCTTTTGCTTTCTTCGCAATTTTCGGTCTTTCTCTTAAAGGAACATCTTCATCGCCAATACGCGTCATAATAATATTGGCGCCAAGTTTTTCAAAATCCTTTTTTAAAACTTCAGCTAGCCAAAGATTAGCTTCATACTCAAATATGCCCATCGGCCCTATCGCTCCGTCATAAGGAGGTTCTCTTTTGGCAGAATGTCCGGGATCAATAACAATATTTAAATCTTTAAGAGGTTTTGGCCATTTACGCGCAATGTCCGGTGGCTCTTTAAATTCGACAACAAGAGCATTCTTTGTTGAATAATAAATATCATAACCCCATATCTTTTTATTAAACTCAAAATTTATCTCAGCTACATTGGTTCCCGCCTGACAAAAATTAACATTTTTAGTAAAAGTATCTGAAGAATCATAAACAACCCAATTTGAATGAAGCCGAGTATAATAAAGCCTTACTGTTAATGATTTTTCTCCCTCCGTTACCCTATAGGGAACTTTATCGTAAATTGATATATTGGCCCTACTGCCATTATCTGTTTTTGAAAGTTTTATAACTCCTGTCTCAGTATCGGGAGGACGAACATTTTTGGCAGATAATGAAACCTTGGATTCATTAATCCAAGCTGAATCACAATCTGACAGTTTTATTCTATACATGGAGCCAATCTTAGCATCCGCCATCATTCTCGTACCCATGGGAGGAAACATCATATAGCCCCCTCTCATTCCATTTTTGAGAACGGACGTATCAGTGGAGACTCTAACCAAATCAATTCTATTATTAACCGTTATGCTTCCCTCTGAATATAATTGCATACTGCCTTTAATTTTACCACCGCTTATTTTAACTTTTACTTTTCTGTCTTTTATTTCATTACCGCGCTTAATATAGTAAGAACCATAATATCTGCCCGAGCCTTCAGGCAATTCAGTCATCAGAGAATTACTTACCAAACCTTTTATTGAAAAAACAGTCTTTTTAAAAGGCGTTGCCAAAGCATAAACACTTATCCAGTCATCTTCTCTTAAACGCATATCTTTTGCGGGAGAAATAATTTCCAAATGCAAAGTGGAAGTTGATAACAAAGCTCTTTTTGACTCTCTTATTTTTATGGAGCGCGAAAAATAATCAGTGGTATTTCCATCAAATAATTCACAATTAAAAGCAAAATCACCTGAAGAGACAGGCAGATAAGTTATGAAAGCGCCATTTTTATAAACTTCAACTTTTTCGCCATTAATATAAAAAGATGCGGTAGAAGGATTAATATTGCCAAAGACAAAAGTTTTTTTAACCGAGGGAATAGACTGACCCTCAGTAGGATAAGTAATTTTTACCTCACCCGCGTTTAAATTTGTGCCCACAAAAATAAAAGCAAAAGAAAAAATGGCTACAAATATTTTTCGCATAATCGAAGCTCCCGTAACAATATTGAAACGCATACATAATAATAAATGAATAGGTTTTATTATAATATATATTGAGGTTTGATAGAATTTAACACTTTAGAGTAGACTTTAAAGATGAAAAATAAAAACATAAACAGCAAGCGGCAACTGATAAGTGGTAAATGGCAAATAGCTAAGTTATTGTCTATTTTCAGCTTACTAATCACTAATCACTTTTCACTGTATCTCATGCCGCTGATTTTACCTATATTCAACCCGGCATAAGAGCAAATTCCATAGGTGGGGCTTTCTCCGCCGTGGCTGACGATCCCTATGCTCTTTTCTATAATCCTGCCGGAATCTCAACTTTAACCGAACTCCAACTTTCGGGAGAAATTTCCAGAATACTTGAAGCTTCTTCCCCTATTGGTGAAATGTCCGCCGTTTATGTCCGACCTCAACCCGATAAAAAAAACGATGTGGCAATTTTAGGCATCCATAGCTTAAGACATGGCGACAGTGATAAGAAAGATTCCATTACCGTTGGCTATTCAACAATAGATACTCTAAAATATTTCCAAAAACCAATTCGCTGGGGCGGTAACTTTAAAATTCTCCGTTTGACTGCCCATGGTAAAAATAATCTTGGCATAGGTTTTGATGCCGGCGTTTTACTCGAATCGGATATAGGTTTAAAAACGGCTCTTACGCTTTATGATTTTAATATTGGAATCAGTAAATCCTTAATGACACTGACATTGGGAAATTCCTATCGCTATAAAAACACTCTTTTCGCCCTTGATTTAAAAACCTCCGCTGCCGCATAAAAAAAATAACACGAGACTCAGATGGTTATTTCTACTATGACACAATGCTGATTGTCAGCCTTCAGAGAACCGGTATGCGCCAAAAAATACTCCAAATCCTCACTAAATAATATTCTTACAAAAACTCCAAATATTCAATCAATAAAAGACGGAGGTGTTCTGCCGCTTGAATTTATTTCGTATTTTCCGTTCGACTTTTTTAATATTTTTTAAACACATAGCGTTTGAAGGATCTAAACGCAAAGCTACTTTGTAATGACGCAATGAACTTTCATATTGTTCCAATTTATAATAAAAATATCCCTTCACAATATTAAAATCAAAATCATTTTGCATTTCTCTCTCAACCTTTTTAAAATAATTAGAGGCCGCTTTATATTTGTGAATGCGCATATGCGCGCGTCCAAGGTTAAACTGTATTTGAGGAGTATTTAAACCCAATAACAAAGCCTTATTTAAATCATTAATAGCTTCTAAATAATTACTATTACCAATATTTTCTTCACCTCTAATTCTGTATATCTCAGGATGTTCAGATCCCTTGACAATAGCAAGATCAGAATATTTAAACGCTTCGGCATGTCTTTTAAGTATACTGGCAAGAGACGCATTTTTTTCATATACCATTAGAATATCGTCAGCGCTTAATTGCTTTCCACCCATTTTCTCGTTCAATTCAATTAAAGCGGCATAATCATTATAAGCGTCTTGAATCTCATTCATCTTTTCATATTTTACGGCACGCATTCTCAAACCTAATATCTTTATGGAATTAAATGGCATAAAAGTAATTATATTCGTGCATGCGTTCACAGCCTTAACTCCTATATGATTCCTACACACAAGAAAACTCTTACCTATAAATACAAAAAAACCTATCATCCCAATTATGGAAATATATATAACGGCTCTTGAAAACATTTTATGTATCCTCAAATATCAATTATGATGAAAAAAATCAAATAAACAACTTTATTCCCCTCAGTTTGATTATACAAATCTTAACCATTGACCTCAATAACGCCAAAAAATAGGCACATTCAAGTCGCTAGTGCAACAAATCCATTAAACACTTCTGCCGGTGTTT
>CAZHQC010000061.1:0-13378 GCA_964534135.1 uncultured Elusimicrobiaceae bacterium
TCCGTCATCGCAAACGGACTGCCGGATATTTCACTTTCGCCTTTTTTAATATGAATTTTAGGATAATCCGTAATGGGAGCGTCATTATCCTCGTCAGTATATACTAAGCGGAATACGAAAGAAGTATCTCTGTCGCCCGTTTCAGGATTTAAACCGTCCGAAACATAATCGGTTTCACCCGTCCAAGACAATGTCGGCGCATTATTTGACACATAGGGCGCGTCTTTCGGTATTAAAGGCGTTCCCGTTGCTAGGCTAGCATAAATATCCTGTGCCTCAAAGTGGTAGGTGTAGTCCAAGCTAGGTGTCAAAATTTTAGAAAAAGAATATAATTTCCCTTCGGTATAAGTTGTAGTAGATACTTCCGTCATCGCAAACGGACTGCCGGATATTTCACTTTCGCCTTTTTTTATGTGAACTTTTGGATAACCTAAACTCGGAGCGTCATTGTTATCATCGGCATATTTAACCCTAAACACGAAACTTGTATCCCTATCGCCCGTTTCAGGATTTAAACCGTCCGAAACATAATCGGTTTCATCCGTCCAATTCAATATCGGAACATTGTTCCATTTGGCATATTTAAGGTTTTCGTTTGTTAAATCCACATATGAAATATACGGATTATCGAAAATGTCGATTATTATAGATGTGTAGTAACCTACCGTTCCCATTGAATCAATTGTTTCTACTGACCAGGACCCACCCATCCACTTGGCATATCTAAGGTCATGGCTTATACCATGAGAGTACGAGTATGAAATATGCGGATTATCAAAACTGTCAATCGCTATAGATGTAAAATATCCAACATTATCCGTTGATTCAACTGTCTCAATTGCCCATGAATCACCCGTCCATTTGGCATATTTAAGATTATAATTTGTTTGGTCTAAGTATGAAATATGAGGATTATTTAAACTATCCAGTGCTATAGATGTAAATTTACCCACAAATCCCGTTGAATCAACCGTTTGAGTTGACCATAAAACTCCTGTCCATTTGGCGTATTTAAGTTTATTGTTTGTGCCATCAAAATATGAAATATGAGGATTATCGAAACTATCAAGTGCTATGGATACATACGTCCAACCCTCTGAATCAACTGTTTCTATTACCCATGAATCACCCGTCCATTTGGCATATTTAAGGTCTTCGAGTGTGTAATCAAAATATGAAATATGAGGATTATTGAAACTATCAAGTGCTATGGATGTATACCATCCCACTGTACTTGAAGAATCAACCGTTTGAGTTGCCCATGAATCACCCGTCCATTTGGCATATTTAAGATTATCGTCTGTGTCATCAACATATGAAATACAAGGATTATCTGAGCTATCAAGGACTATTGATGGATATAATCCCACTTCACCTAAAGAATCAATCGTTTGAGTTGACCATAAAACTCCTGTCCATTTGGCGTATTTAAGATTATTATTGTCTCCGCCATCAAAATATGAAATATGAGGATTATTGAAACTATCAAGTGCTATGGAAGTATGCCCTCCATTTGAACCAACTGAGTCAATTGTTTTATTTATCCATTCACTCCATAAAAAAGACGGTGATAATAAAAGAAGAAAGAAAATTATAATTTTTTCCATAAATTTCACCTTTTTAAAAATTGCTCATCACAAGCCCACATTCGCATTTCAATCCGAACACCCAATATAACTATTATACATTTATGCGGATGGTTTTAATCCTAATACTTTCTTTGGCCTATTATTTATTTCAACCACTATATCTTGTAATGCCTCTTCAGAAACTTTACTCATATCCATTCCTTTGGGTAAATATCTTCTCAAAAGACGATTATGATTTTCATTTGTTCCTCTTTGCCATGAAGAATATGAATCGGCAAAATAAGTTTTCATCCCATATTTATGCAAACCCATATGAAAATGATTTTCACGCCCATTGTCCAATGTCGTTGATTTGCGGACCCTCAAAGGTTGAGAACCAAAAATTGAAATCTGCGCGGTAATTCCCTCCTTAGATATTATGGCAGACACTTTCCTTGCTTGAAGAAAGCGCAACACACGTTCAACTTCGGCATGAATACCATTCTTATGTCCAATAACCTTCCACAGTATCTCCTTCCCAATGGCCGAACTCTTTGCGCTTATTAACCACTTCGGAACGCGCATAAATAGATACTCTCTGCGCTATCCGCAATCGTCTTACTCCCCGTCCACCTTTCTTGTTTTTGCTTTTTCCGTTTGTAGCTGTAGCATGCGACCTGTTTTCGACGATTGACAAATCGCCCGCTACATTACTATCCTGCCTTCACCCACATTTTATTACTCTTACGCGTCTTCAATTGGCAGCCTAAGAGGCTGCGACTACATTCTTTCTATTTCCTATCGTCTTTAGGCTTTATGAAACAATTACTTCCCCGCTTGGAAGCACAGCTTTAAGTTGACTTTAAGGCGTGATGAATGAGAAGGCTTGTCTACCTGTGAATGAAGAACAACGAAGAAATCAACAAAAAATGTGCTTCTCCGGAGGAGCTGAATAATTTTTAGCTACAACTTCGTCATTTATCACTCACAGACCGCAAGAGTATGCTCGTTCTTCATTTCTTGTTTCGCTCAAGGCAATGCCAGTGCCGTATCAGGGACTATGCCTTTTAGACGGCCAAAAATTACTCAGCCAAATAAGGAATTAATTGTTTCACAAAGCCTTTATCTTGTAAAATAGCTTCTATGAGCCATGAGATAGAAATACCTAAATTTGTAGATATAGATAAAAAACAACAAAAAATTTGGGCCGATAAAAACCTTTTTGCATCGCCTGTCCATCCCACAAAAAAGAAATTTTATTGTTTGGATATGTTCCCTTATCCCTCGGGAGATGGTTTGCATGTCGGTCATCCCGAAGGTTATACGGCATCCGATATTGTCTGCAGATTTAAAAAAATGAATAATTTTGATATTCTTCACCCTATGGGCTGGGACGCTTTTGGCCTGCCCGCTGAAAACTATGCTATTGCTACAGGCGTGCATCCCCAGATAACCACAGAAAAAAACATAAATACTTTCAAGCGTCAAATTAATTCACTAGGCCTCTGCTATGACTGGGAAAGAGAAATAAATACGACTTCGCCCGATTACTATAAATGGACACAATGGATTTTTCTTCAACTTTTTAAAAAAGGTTTGGCTTATGAAGATACAAGACCTATAAATTGGTGCCCCTCTTGTAAAACAGGCCTTGCCAATGAGGAAGTTTTTCAAGGAACATGTGAACGCTGTCAGACTGCGGTAAAGAAAAAGAATTTACGCCAATGGATACTCCGCATAACAAAATATGCGGACAGATTATTAAATGATTTGGATGGCCTCGATTGGCCCAATTCAACAATGTCTATGCAAAAAAACTGGATAGGCAGATCTGAGGGAGCGGAAATACATTTTAAAATTGAAAACAGCGCTGATTTTATTCCTGTTTTTACAACACGCCCCGATACTATTTATGGCGCCACCTATATGGTTTTGGCCCCGGAACATCCTCTTATTGAAAAATTGGTTTCCTCCCAAGCAAAATCTAAAGTAAAAGCTTATCAAGAAAAAGCCACGGGAAAATCAGATTTGGAAAGAACGGAACTGCAGAAAGAAAAAACCGGCGTCTTTATCGGCGCCTATGCCATAAACCCTTTAAATGAGAAAAAAATTCCAATATGGATAGCTGATTATGTCCTTTCCACTTATGGCACGGGAGCAATTATGGCGGTACCCGCGCATGATGAAAGAGATATGGAATTTGCCAAAAAGTTTAATCTTCCCATAATTGAAGTCGTCACCGCTCCCAAAGATTGGAACGCCGAAAAAGCTTATTGTGGGGAAGGTATTTCCATAAACTCACCTTTAATCAATGACCTTAAAACTGTCCAAGCCAAAAAGAAAATAATAGATTTTATAATTTCAAAAAATGCCGGACAATCAAAAATAAATTTTAAATTAAGGGATTGGGTATTTTCCCGGCAACGCTATTGGGGTGAACCCATACCTATTATCAATTGCGCTAAATGCGGAGCGGCAGCCGTAAATGAAAATGATTTACCTATCCTTCTGCCTAAAATTGAAGAATATCACCCAACGGGAACAGGGGAGTCTCCTTTGGCCGCTATCGACTCCTGGGTAAATGTAAAATGCCCAAAATGTAATGCTCCGGCAAAACGCGAAACCAATACCATGCCGCAATGGGCCGGCTCCTGCTGGTACTATCTGCGCTTTATGGATTCTAAAAATGAAAAAGAATTTGTTTCGCCTGAAATTGAAAAAGCTTGGTCACCCATAGATTTATATATAGGCGGAGCGGAACATGCCGTCTTACATCTTTTATATGCCAGATTTTGGCATAAAGTTCTTTATGATATCGGTCTTGTAAGTGAAAAAGAACCTTTTAAAAAACTGGTTCATCAAGGCATGATACTTTCTTATGCTTATTGCGATAAAAAGGGAATTTATAGAAAATACTCGGAATTAAATATTAAAGAGAATGGCATAGCTACATTGAAAGAAACGGGCGAGACAATAAAACCTATTGTGGAAAAAATGTCAAAGTCCAAAAAAAATGTTATTAACCCTGATGAAATAATTGAAAAATATGGCGCTGATGCTTTTAGAATGTATGAAATGTTTATGGGGCCCCTTGAAATGGCAAAACCCTGGGACATAAACGGCATTGAAGGAATTTACAGATTTTTAAAAAGAATTTGGCGGTGGGGCATTCAATGTTCGGATAAAATTAAAGACAATTCAATTAAGACTTCTCTTGAAGATAAAGACCTTGCTATTTTAAGACATCAAACCATAAAGAAACTTACTGGAGATATAGAAGATTTAAAATTCAATACCGCCATATCGGCGCTGATGATCTATTTTAATAAATTTAATGAAAAAGAATTTTCAAAAGAAGATTTTGAAATCTTCCTAACAATTATGCATCCCCTTGCCCCCCATATTACCGATGAATTGTGGGCCAGAGCGGGTAAAACGGACAATTTAATTAATAAAACTTGGCCGATTGCCGATGAAAAAATAATAAGTGAAAGACAATTGGAAATACCCATTCAGATTAATGGTAAAATCAAAACGAAAATACATGTAAAAGAAACCATCGAAAAAGAAGCATTGGCAGAACTGGCAAAAGAAAGTGTTAAAGAACACTTATCAGGAAAAGAAATAGTAAAATTAATAGTAGTTCCAAAACGACTTGTCAGCATAGTGGTAAAAGGGGGGCAGTAAAATGAATAAAATTATTTTTATCTGTATAGCGACTTTAATAACGGCTTGCGCGTCTTCAGACGTATTATACCAGCCAAGAACACAACAAATTCCTCAGCATATAAAAAAACTCTCTATAAGAACTTTTTTAAACAAAACTCATCAATTTGGTTTAGAGGAAAAAATAACGCTTAAGGTTACGGACGAATTTCTAAAAAACGGAGAGCATGCTGTTGTAACGGAAAATGACGCTCAAGGAATTATAGTTGGCGAAATAACGCATTATATCCTTACTCCAATACAATATGATGTAAATATGGTTCCCACAGTCTACAAACTCAATGTGCTTGTCTCGGTTAAATTTTTGGATAAACCCCATAATACTTATCTCTGGGAAGAACCCGCCCTGCAAGCCACAAAAATTTATTCCGACCCCTTTTTACCGGGCGGGATGACAGAAGAGGCCGCCAGAGAATTTTTGTGGGAAATGATAGCGAAAGATATTGTAAAACGCACTACTGAAGGCTTCGGGTCGGCTACAAGCGCGTCTCAGAAAAAAATACCCCTTAAGGTTGAAACTACCACCCCATCGGCAAAATAAATGAATGAGATAAGCACAAAAGAACTTTTTTCTTCCTGGGCTAAAAAGAGCTTTAAAAATGTCTATTATTTTGTAGGTGAAGAAAAGACTTTAAAAGAATCGGCAATTAAAAAACTTAAAGAAATTATTAATCCCAATGACTTTAACTTTTCCAAACATAGCTTGCCGGAAGCGGATATTTCAAGCGTAATATCGGAAGCAAATACCACAAGTGTATTTTCAGATTTGAGGATAGTCATATTGGACGGCCTTGAAAAACTTAAAGTCGCCGAAATGCCTGAAATTGTAAAATATGTTGAAGATCCTTCTCCCGATACTTGCCTTATTTTAATCTCCGATAAAAAACCTCTTGCTTCAGACGCCATAGCAAAAAATATAAACAAAGGCGTTATTGTAAATTTTGAAAAATTTAATATTTACGAAGCTCAAAGCTTTTTGCGTTCTCAAATAGAAAACGCGGGAGCCGCAATATCGGCAGAAGCTGTTGAAATTATAATTGAGCTAGCCGGCCTGGATATGGCCACCTTGGAAAATGAAGCGGCTAAATTAATAGCCTATCATCATGGCAAAAAAACCCCCATAAATGAAAAAGATGCCTTACAATCAATAGGTTTCTCACAAGATAAGAACCCCTTTGAACTTGCAAAGGCTATACAAGTTAAAAATAAAGATACTTCTATCAAAATCATAGAAAATTTATTGCAGCAAGGAATGGAACCTTTAAGAATTATTTATACAATCTCCACACTTTTGCAAAAATTATTAAAAGTAAAGATATTATCAAACTCGGGAATGCCCGGCGATTCCATACATTATGCCGCAGGTGTAAGCAAAGGTCAATACTATTACTTGGATATCGCAGTTAGAAATTTTTCAAAAAATGCTCTTGTTAAGAATATTGAAAGATGCTTAGAAGCGGAATCTCTCTTTAAGTCATCCAAAAATAAAAATCCCGTAATAACCTTAAAACAGATTGTTTACGGGATTATGCGTTCAAAATGAAATCATCCACTAAAACATCATCATATTACTTTTTAGCCTTTTTTCTAAAAGTTTAAAAGTGATAGAGATTATTTTACGGAAGGTTTTGTAACAACTTTTTTAGCGCGAATAGATAATCTTGATTTTTTTCTTGAAGCAGATTTAGCATGAATAACGCCTTTTTTTGATGCCTTATCTAAAAGTGAATAGATTTTAGGCAAAACTTTTTGGGCAGCTTCAATATCTTGTTTGGTAATAAAAGAATCAAGTTCTTTGACGGCAAGCTTTATTTTAGCTTTAACGCCTCTATTTTTAGCGGCGCTCTTCTCAGATTGTCGCAATGCTTTTATCGCACTTGTATGTCGTCCTGTTTTTAACTTAGCCATATAAGTACAGTTTATTAAATTTATGGACAACAAATCAACTTTCATCAAAAATCTATTGGGTTTTTCCTTGGCCACCTTTATCTCAAAAATACTGGGTTTCGTCCGGGATGCCATGATAGTTTTTATTTTTGGCGGTGGAAAATTATCAGACGCTTATTATGCGGCCTCTAGAATAACCAATCTGCTGAGACGAACCGTGGGCGAGGGCGCCATAAATGCCTCTGTCGTTCCCATACTGGCAAAAGAAAAAGCCAGAAGCCATGAAAATGCGGTAAGTTTTTTTAGCGCGATATTGCTCTTTTCCGTAGGGGCTTCAATTATAATCTGTCTCCTTGCAATAATATTCAGATATGAATTGGTAAAACTAATCTCCTATGGTTTTCTTAAAAACCCCGCGCAATATGAATTGACAGTATTTTTAACGGCTATTTTAATGCCTCATATTATATTTGTGACATTGGCGGCTGTTTTTCAAAGCGCCCTTAATGTCTCTAAAAAATTCTTTTTCCCCGCTTTGGCTCCCGCGGTATTTTCCGCTATCATAATCGGCTACTTAACCGCTCTTAATTTCGGATTCTTAGCCACACTTCAACTGGAAAAAAAATTACTTTTACTTGCCGCTATTGCATCCTTATCAGGAGCGATTCAATGCATCGCGCTTTTTCCTTTGATAAAAAAAGAGCTTTATTCCATTAAATGGGAAAACCCCTTTAAAAACCCAAAAATTATCCCTGCCATAACCATGATGGCGCCTGCCATTTTAAGTATCGCTCAGGATCAAATAGCTATCTTTATAAATACTATTTTTGCCAGTTTCATGGCCTCAGGTTCAATTACAGCCATCTATAATTCAGCAAGAATAATACATTTCCCAATCGCGCTTTTCGCCGTAAGCGCGGCGCAAGTAGCTTTACCCGATTTTTCAAAGAATTTACTACTTCAGGAAAAAGAAGAATTTAAAAAAACTTTTAATTTTTCAATTAAATTAACCCTGCTTATTTTAACGCCCGCAACTGTCGGCATATTGGTATTGGCCTTGCCTATTGTCCGAACCCTTTTTGAACATGGACAATTTTCCTATGAGCAAAGCCTGCTTACAGCTGATGTTTTATTTTTCTTAGCCATAGGCCTTCTCGGCTATGGTATAAATAAAATAGTAAGCGCGGCCTATTATGCTGCCGGCGACATGAAATTTATTTTAAAAATAACAACCTTCCAAATGATTTTGAACACCGCACTCTGTTTTTTATTTGCAAAAAGTATGGGAGCGGGAGGACTTGCTCTTGCCACAGCCATAACTTCTTTACTTGCGGCCGCTATATTTTTAAAGGCTATTAATAAGAAATTTTCAGGCAATATAACCCCACCACCCGCTTATCGCCAAAAAGGCGATCAAAAAACCCAAGTGGCGCCTATAGCGCCACAAGCGGGTGGTGGGGTAATAGAAAAAAACACCTTAGTGCTTTTAGGTAAAATAATACCGGCCTCTATCCTCATGGGTCTATTTGCCAAATATTTAAACTCCCTTCTAATTTCATCAATCGGGCATATTTCAGCGACACTAATTACCATTATTTCATCAATACTCGCATATTTCATTTTGTTAAAACTCTTTAATGTAAAAGAAAGAAACTCTATCTTAAAAATACTAAAAAATAAAAGAAACCAAGACACGGAGGAATCAGACACAAAGTAACAAAAAGAAACACGAGATCAGAGGCAAGATTTATAAGGAAACTCCCTATATCACTGATTTCTGCTCACCACTCTCTGCTTACTATTTATATATGAATATCTCTCACCTCCCAAACTCCCCCGGCGTCTATATAATGCGGGACAATACCGCTAAAATTTTATATATAGGAAAGGCAAAGAATATTCATAAGCGAGTTTCAAATTATTTTCTAAAAACCAGCGAAAGTTTAAGTTGGAAAATACCAAACCTTGTCCCTCTTATTCAAACCATAGACTATATTTCTTGCGCAAGCGAAAGAGAGGCTTTATTAATTGAAAAAGAATTGATAAAAAAATATCAACCTTTTTTTAATGCTTTATGGAAAGACGGTAAAAGCTATCCTTATATTAAAATAACTACGCAGGAGGATTTTCCCCGCTTAACTTTTACAAGACGGAAAACAAATGATAAAGCTCTCTATTTCGGACCTTATCCTAAAGTTGAAGGTATAAAACAACTTTTAAATCATTTGAGAAAAATAAAATATATCCATCTCAGAAAGTGCAAATGGGAATTTTCTCGGAAAAATAAATTATCCAAACAAAAGATAAATTCTTGCATCTATTATCATACCGCTCAATGCCCGGCTCCTTGCGCTGGCAAGATATCAAAAAAAGAATATTCACGCATTATAGATAGAATAGTTCTTTTCTTAAAAGGAGATTTTTCCAAACTTTTAGCGGACTTTTCAAAAAAAATGAAAAAGCATTCCGATAACCTTGAGTTTGAAAAAGCAAAAACCTACCACGATTTTATAAAAGCCATTGTTCATCTCTCGGAAAAAGTACGGGTAACGGCATTTCCAAAAACTCAAATAAACGCGGAATTATTAAAGACCAATGCCATAACTGAATTAAAAACCATTTTAAGCCTAAAATCTCCTCCCTCGCATATAGAAACTTTTGACACCTCAAGCTTATTTGCGCGAAATGCCGTGGGAGCCTCCGTTTGTTTTATAAACGGAGAAAAACATACCGCTTATTATAGGCGCTATAAAATTAAATATAGCGCTCCCACAAAACATGGCTCAAATGATTTTGAGATGATAAAAGAAATTGTAGGCAGAAGACTCTCTCAAATAAAAAAATCTAAAAAGACAAAGCCGAATCTTTTTTTAATTGATGGAGGTAAAGGGCAATTAAAAATGGCCTTGGACGCCATGAAAGAATCGGACTTAAAAATACCGGTTATAGCTTTATCCAAAGAATATGAAGAAATACATATACCCGGAAAAAAAACCCTCCGTTTAGAGCGAAACAATTGCGCGCTTAAATTACTTCAAAAAATGCGGGATGAAGCGCATAGATTTGCAATTACCTATCATAAAAACCTGCGGGACGAGGAACTTATAAAAGAATGAAAAAAAATTATCAAAAAATACTGTGCGATATGAAGAAATATACTCTCTTTTCACAAAAGGTATGGCTGGCTTGTTTAGAAATACCCCGAGGTGAAACACGCACCTATAAACAAATAGCAATTAAGATTGGAAAGCCTAAGGCAGCCCGTGCCGTGGCCTTAGCCCTTAAACAAAATCCTTTCGCTCCGTTTGTACCTTGCCACAGAGTTATACACTCCGACGGAACAATAGGCGGCTATTCAGGTGGAATAAAAGAAAAAATAAGATTATTAAAAAAAGAAAAGGTAATAATTAGAAGTTTGAAAGATTAGATAATCGATAAGTTTTGTTCTTCTCTTTTTAAAAATTTATTGACCCCGCTAGAGAAAGCCACTGGCTCCTGCCAGGTGGTTGGGGTATTCCGTTCAGATGGCAGTATAATGCCGCCATCTGTACTCGTTAGAGGTTCTTTAACGGGGTTTACCTGTAACTTATTTTATCCGCCGGCAAGTTCGCCCAGCGAGAACATAGGCATAAACATCGCTATAACAATGGTTCCGATAACAAACCCCATGATAATCATTATGATAGGCTCTAACATGGATGTTAAACCTTTAACCGCCGTATCCACTTCCTGATCATAGAAATCAGCAATTTTTTCAAGCATATTGTCCAAAGCGCCGGTTTCCTCACCCACACCTATCATCTGAATAACCATGGGAGGAAAGATGCCTGATTTTCTAAGAGGCTCGGATATGCTTCCGCCTTCTTTTATGGATTCCATACTGGCATTTATAGCATATTCTATGGATTTATTTCCCGCGGTTTTTGCCACAGTTTCAAGACCTTGAAGTATTGGAACACCGGATTTTATTAAAGTTCCGAGAGTTCTTGAAAACTTGGCAATCGCGACTTTTTTTAAAAGTATTCCAAAAACGGGAACTTTAATAGAGAATTCATCAAATTTTTCTATTCCCTTCTGTGTCTTTAAAAATTTTTTAACACCATAAACACTACCGCCAACAGAGAGAATAAGAACAATGGCATTATTTCTAATAAAATCGGACAAGTTTATAATCATTCTTGTCGGAAAAGGCAGTTCAGCGCCAAAACTGCTGAATATATCCTTAAATATGGGAATAACAAAAGCGATGAGGAAAATGGTAATGCCGCCGGCCGCGAGTGAAACTATGGCGGGATACATTAAAGCCGCTTTTACTTTCGCTTTTAAAGCCTCGGAGGCCTCAAGAAATCCTGATAACCGTTCTAAAATAATATCCAGTATGCCGCCAACTTCTCCGGCTGTTATCATGGAAACATATAATTCGGTAAAAACAGCGGGATGTTTAGCCATCGCGTCGGCTATGGAAAGTCCTGATTCTATATCGGTTTTCAAAACCGTCAAAACTGCTTTAAAAATCGGATTTTCAGCTTGGGCTTCCAGGATATTCAAGCTTTGAACAACAGGCACACCCGCTGAAACAAGAGTGGAAAGCTGTCTTGAAAAAACAACAATATCCTTAGTCACTACTTTCGGTTTAAAAAGTTTAAAGCCGCGTTTGACTTTATCTTCTTTGATTTCAATAACCGACATCCGCTGCGCTTTTATCTTAATGATAGCCGCGCGCTGGTCCTCAGCTTCCACCACTCCTTCCAATAATTTTCCTTTGGTATTCTTGGCCTTATATGCAAATTGCATTAATTCTTCTCCGTTAACCTACTGAAAGAGTTTTTTGAAGTAGCTTTTTAAGATCATCAGCATCAGTGGAACGGGCAACCGCTTCCTGATAAGATATCTTTTGTTTTTTATAAAGATCCACAAGAGATTGATTCATAGTTACCATGCCAAACTTTCCACCTGTTTGAATAACGGTGGCTATTTGTTCTATTTTCTGTTCTCTTATAAGATTTTTTACGGCTGAAGTCGCGAGCATTATTTCACAAGCAAGAACTCTGCCTGTGCCGCTTGCGGCTGTTAAAAGTTGTTGAGCAAAAACTCCCTGAAGAACAAAAGAAAGCTGCACTCTTATTTGCTCCTGCTGATGAGGAGGAAAAACATCTATAATTCTGTTAATACTTTGAGCGGCATCACTGGTATGAAGGGTGGCAAAAACAAGATGGCCCGTTTCAGCTATATTTAAAGCCGCGCTTATGGTATCAAGGTCTCTCATTTCACCGATTAAAATAACATCCGGATCCTGCCTTAAAACATGTCTTAAAGCCACGGTAAAACCATTAGTATCAGTACCGACTTCTCTTTGGTTTATAATGCTCTTTTTATGGGTGTGGACATATTCAATAGGATCTTCAATGGTAATAATGTGATAATTTTTGTGTTCATTAAGATAATCTATCATACTGGCAAGAGTGGTGGATTTTCCCGATCCCGTAGGACCTGTAACTAGAAATAAACCTTTTGTCAATTTCATCAATTCATAAACAACCGCCGGCAAATTGAGTTCTTCAAATGTTTTATATTTACCGGGAATAGCCCTAATGGCGGATCCAACCACGCCTCTCTGCCTATAAGCATTCATTCTTAAACGGCCCATTCCTTTTATTCCAAAAGCAAAATCTAATTCATTGGTTTCTTCAAATGTTTGGCGCTGAGCGTCTGTCATTAAAGAAAAAATAAGGGTTTGGCACATTTCAGGATTAAGTTTTTCAAAAGGCATGGGAATAAGGTCGCCATCAACTCTTATCATTGGCGGAGCGCCAACAGTAAGATGTAAATCCGAAGCGCCTCTTTCGTGCATCGTTATAAATAATTCGCTCATTGTAACCATATAAAATCTCCCGATAATTAGCTAAAACAAAAAATTATCAACCAACGTCCGATCTTGTAACCCTCACGACTTCTTCTACCGTTGTAACTCCCTGGAAAAGCTTTCTCACAACCGCCTCTCTTAAAGTCAACATACCATTTCTAACAGCTGCGGCTTTTAACTTTGAAACTTCCGCCTTAGCGGATATAAGCGCCCTAATCTCATCATTCACTTCCAATATCTCATGTATACCCAATCTACCCTTATAACCGGTATTAGCGCATTTTAGTGGATTAGCTTGTCAAACCAGTTTTAAGTTGTTTTAAGGTGTAGTCGC
>CAZHQC010000062.1:0-13264 GCA_964534135.1 uncultured Elusimicrobiaceae bacterium
TGGATACACCTTAAAACAGCTTAAAACTGGTCTTGACAAGCTAATCCACTAAAGGGTGGCGGTATAAACCAAACCAAACGAGTGGTAGTTATAAGATAGAAATAAGATTGTAAAAAAAGCGTATCTGGTTTTTTGCATATTGTTAACCATCCTTAACCCTACCACCTGCTTGCAAAGCGTATTTTCATAATGGCGCTTTTATAGCGCCAAAGCAGGTGGTAGGGTAACAATTGTTAATAAATTTTTACAATCAGAAAGATCAATTCGGACAATAATACTATATACAGGTCTAACCTAATGTAAGTTGCACTATACATTAAGTTCGATTTTGTGTATAGTTAGCGCTTAAAAACAAGGGAGTTTCTTGTTTCAGTGGGGGAAGTTAAACTTATCTAAAATAGGATGTCAGTGCCTCTTTTTTTCAAAAAGGATTCGTAGTTTTATTTTTTAAGTTTTATGGATAAAGGCTTATTTTATCAAACAAAATATCTATATTAATCTTATTTCAAGTTTTTTCCCAAAGGCATGTGCAACCTTCCAAAGTGTATTAAAAGAAGGTATATGATGCTCATTTTCAAGTTTTGAAATAACTTGTTGTTTAGTGTGGATTTGTGTCGCAAGCTGTGCTTGTGTTATTTTTGCTTTTTTTCTAAGCTCCGCAATGCGATGCGCTATCATTAACATAGAGAGTTCTTCCTCGTATGCTTTTCGAATGATAGGATCTTTAAGTCGTTCTTTTTTCGTATCTTCGTGTCTATGATATCTCCGTTTCATAGTCATTCATCCCCTTTTTTTGTTCATTGTTTTCTTGGTGTAGTATCTAAATATATGATTTTAGGCAAGAATTCTCTAAATAGAGAATTCTCCCTACTAATATAAAGTTATATTTTAAAAGATCTATTTAAAATGTTCTCTATAAATCACTTTCGCATGAGTGATTTCCGAAGTTGGTAGCTTCGAGGTTTTTTTTAGAAATCCGTGAGTAAGTATAATATTTTTTTTGTCGAAAAAATAAAATATTCTTATTTCTAGCTTACCTACGGAGAGCCTGATATAGTAAATTTTATTACCAAGATGTTCAACGTACGGAAATTTAGCCATAGGGCCAAATTCCTTTAAATAGTCAATTCTTGCGTCGATGCGACCTTTTGCAGCTTTGCTACTCAAAGAAGATATAAAGTTATTAACGAAATCTTTACCGCTGGGTGAAACATAATTGAATACTTCATACATAATAATCATCTCCTAATGTTTACATAGTCTAGAGGAGGGTACAACTAAAACATTGTAAATAGTGTACAACCTAAAAGTTGTATTGTCAAGGGGGTAGTTTATTTAATAAATGAATATAAAAAATTTCCTTATTTAGACGGGGGTAAATTAGGGCTAACTTTTTTTTGTAATTATATTAAGCCAAACTATTTCTTTTTCGTAGGCGTCGGGGGAGTCATAGATGAAGTTTGATAAAGGCTTTTTTTTACCATTTTCCACCTCGGAGGTGGAAAATGGTTCGAATAATAGTACTAAATGCAGGTCTAACCTAATGTAAGTTGTACTATACATTAAGTTCGATATGATGTATACTTGATATATGAAAAATCGCCCTTTATTTAAGAGAAATATAATAGATGAACTGCTGAAATATATTAATACCGAAGATATTTTAGTTTTGCATGGCGCTCGTCAAGTTGGCAAGACTTCTATCCTTTATTATCTTAAAAATATTTTGGATGAGAAAAATAAGCCGAATTATTATATAGATTTGGAAGATTCAAGATTAAAAGCGGTAATTGACGGTGGGCATGAAGAATTTGTTAAACATTTGAAAGAAGAGGGTTTTGATTTAGAGAATAAGCTTTTTGTTTTTATTGATGAAATACAGTATCTTAAAAATCCGTCTTCTTTTTTAAAGTTAATGGCAGACCATCATAAAAACTTGAAAATCATAGTTTCGGGATCTTCCAGTTTTGAAATAAAAAGCAAATTTAAAGATTCTCTTGTTGGAAGAACATTGGAATTTGAAGTGTTTAATCTTTCCTTTGAAGAATTTCTTGTTTTTAAGGGGAAAACATTACCTAGGGAAATAGAAAATATTACGGCAAAAAAAAGAGAAGAATTGAAAGCGCTTTATGCGGAATATACTCTTTACGGGGGATATCCTAAAGTAGTTTTAGCGAATTCCATTAATTTAAAAGAAAAATATATTCAGCAAATAATAGACACCTATGTGAAAAAGGATATAAGAGATTTAGCGGAAATAAAGGATGTTTCTAAGTTTAATAAGCTCCTTGAAGTTTTATCCTCGCAAAGCGGAAATTTATTGAATATTGTTGAATTATCCAATACTTGCCGGTTGGCAAGACCGACTGTGGAAAAATATTTATTTATTCTTGAAAATACATATATCATAAAATTAGTTAAGCCTTATAGCGGAAATATTCGATCGGAATTATTTAAATTGCCTAAAATATTTTTTTACGATACGGGGCTTATGCAGATGCTTTGGCTTAAATCACTTCCGAAAGAAATAATTGGCAGTGTTTTTGAAACAGGTATTTTTAGCCAATTAGTGAAAAAATATTCCAAGGATAATGTGTTTTTTTGGAGAACTAAAGATAAAAGGGAAATTGATTTTATTTTAAGATTAAATAAATCCTTGCTGCCGATAGAGGTTAAATTAAATTTTGAGCGGTTTGCTTCATCTTCCATTAAGTACTTTAATTCAAAATATAAACTTAAGAAATATAAACTGGTTTCTTTGAAAGGAATTCCCAAAGATAAATTCGCTGTTTTTCCTTGGCAATTATAGCGTTTCCTTATTTTCTCTCCCTTAAATCCTTTACTCTCTTCCCTGGATTATATGAAGCCAGGTGATTTCTTTTTCGTAGGCTATATTGGGTTTGCTTTGCTATATTAGGAATTTCATTATTTAGGCTTTGGGGTGATTCAAGTTATAGTTAGGGTGGGATATTTATAAAGAAAAAGGGATAGATTTGGCGAAGATTTGCTGCGAACGACTTTGGGTTTTTGACCAAGGATTTGCAGCGGATTCTTCTATGAACAGCGAGGATGTTTGAAGGTAAAAGCTATGTCTTTTGCCTGAGTTCCGGAGCTGGCGAAAAATCCGAAGGTCACATAATTATAAAACCCGCCAGGAGTGAGCGTAAACTTCGCTCAATTCCAATCCTTTAAATCTAAATGATGTTTATTTTTGTGGGCTTATTATGTTGAGCCAAATTATTTCTTTTTCGTAGGCTTCTAGGTCGTCATAGATGAAGTTTGATAAAGGTTTTTTATTCAAGATTATATCGGTAGTTTTGTTTTTAAGGGCTTTTGGAACGCCGGTTGTTATTTTATCAAGTAGGAGTTTGAAGTTTTCAATACTGGAATATAGTTTTTCCTTTCTAAGAAATGAATAATCAAAATTGGGATGTGTTAGCCTTAATCTTAAAGGCTCTTTATTTAAAAAAATATCCATATAGAATATCAGCTCTTTTTGCTTTTCATTTACAGGTTTGTTGTTTTTCCCTCTTTCGTTCCATAACTTTGGAAGGGCAAGCGTAGCTTTAGCAAAGAAGGAGGTGTTTTTTCCTAAATCTTTCGTTTTTCCCAAATTTAATAATTTTTCTGTTTTTTTATGAAGCTCGAGAGAAAGATCTTTTGTGGAAGTTTCAGGGCTGTCTGTATTTATTATTCCAGTTGTAATCATATTTATATTTTCAAAATCTACATATTCTTTAATTGATTTTGATATAAAGAAAAAACCTGAATCTTTTATTTCCATTTCCACAAAAGACATTGGGTTTTGTAATTGAGGAATATTTTTATCGTCAATTATAAGAGTGGGGAGGGATTGCTCTTGTGCTTTTGTATGAATTTCTTGAGCTTTTTCAAGTGTGGTATTTCCAATTAAAAAGCCGGGTGATTTTTTAAGGAAGGCCAAAACTCTTTCATTATTAAAAGAATAATAATTTTTAAGGAAGGCTGTGATTTTTAGCCTTTCTTCGTCGTGGTTTTTGAATATAACGCTATAAGAGTCCATTATGTGATATTTTTTTGAGCCATTATTTCAAGTATTACTTTATCAACTTTTGCCATGCCTTTATTGGATATATAAGCGATATTTTTTATTGTTTCCTCAGCAGTTTTTCCTATAAAACCTTCAACTTCAGTTATGCCTTCATGATTAATCGCCATATAGCCGGCGCGAATGGCTGAATCGGATGATGATGCCACTTTTAAGGCGCAACCGCTTTTGGCGCCATCACAAAGCATGCCGCCTATATCGCTTATGACATTGTTTATGGCTAAAGTTGCAGCCTTGATATCTTTACCATTAAGCTGATAGACAATAGCTACCGCGGCTCCAACTCCCGCCGCTACCGCGCAACCGCATATAGGCGATAATTCGCCCGTATATGTTTTGATATAAGCATTTACGAGATGGGAAAGCGCAATGCTTTTTAAAACGGTTTTTTCTTTTACTTTAAAAGCTTTTCCCACAAGATGGGGAACTACAATAGCTACAACGCCTTGATTGCCGCTTTCTCCACTACTCATTATGGGAATTGGGTTCCCGTTCATTCTGGCATCAGTGGCTGATGATGTTATCATCCTTGCATTTGAGAAGACATCTTTTTTTAAATAGCCCTTCTTTATAAGATCTTGAACATAATAGCCTACTTTCTTTATTTTAAGGCCCTCTTTCGAGGCCTTCAAATTCATGGCTATACCGTCTTTTATGAACGCGGCATCTTTGGCGTCAAGTTTTTCCGCAATGTCAAATAAGTCCTTTATTGATTTCTTCTTTAGAAGGATTTTATAAGCTCTGGCTTTATTTGTTTTTGCGGATTTTTTATTTATAAGCACTTTTTTATCTTTACTTAAATATGTTATATCGTCGTGGCTTCCGGCTATGATACAAGTCGATTTATGATTTTTTGTTCTTAAATTTACTTCGATATAAATGCCGCGTCTTGTCATATCCAAGATTAATTTTATTTTTTTTGTAGTCACCATTTTTTTAGCGTCAGTTAATATTTTTTCGTTTATATGCTTAAAAAGTCCCATTTTAAAAGCAGGTTCTTTTATAAGTATTCCCAAGGCGCCTGCAAGAAGATTTCCTTTTTCACCATTGGCATTTGGCAGAGTTACAGCCAGACCGTTTTTATAAGTGCCGGCATCTGTTTTTATCTCAGCTTTTATTATTTTTTCGTCCAAAAGTTTTGAAGCGCTGGCGGCGCAAAGAGCAATTGCCGCGGGTTCGGTGCAACCCATGGCGGGAAAAACTTCATATTTGAGAACTTCCTTAAGCAGATTCATATATATATCCTTTCACAAATTAAGAGGTAAGATTCTTTTTAATTATTCTCCTAATGAAGAAGACACAGAAGAACAATCGGAACAATCGGCGCAGTTGGTGATTGAAAGAAGGTGGCTTGTTTCCAAATATAGAGCATATAAGCATGCTATGAAAAAGAGTATTAAGAGTGTTTTTGCCCATATTGGCCATTTTTGCACATTATATTTCTTGTTCATTTTAATGACAAAATTTTTCAGCATATATTTTCCATTTATTTCTGATTTTTATAATAATTTTTTAAAGTTTCGGCTATAGCGGTTAAATCCTCATTTGCCTTACCTGTATTATAAGATTTAACCATAAGTTTCTCAAGACTTTCCGTTACCGTGCTCATACTTATAAGGGTTAATTTAGGTGAATCGGCGGCGAATAGTCCAATGGGGCTTTCAGTTATTTCACGCATGGCCTTTACATCTGAGACCATGATAATGATAATATTGGTTTGTTGAGCTAAATCCTTCGGCGTAATCGCCACATCGCAACCGGCATCTTTAAAATCGCTGGTTTTAAGCCTGTCTCGATTGTAAACGGTAAGATTATAACCTCTTTTAATATATTTTTGGCCATGGCATAGCCCATTATTCCCAGTCCTACAAATCCAATTCTTGGGGGTATCATAATTTTGCCTTCACACTAAAATTTAGCTATTTCGTCCTCTGTTAGATTTCTCCACTGACCCGGTTTAAGGTCATCTATTGTTATATCTTCTATGGCATATCTAATAAGTCTTAATACCGGAAATTTTACATTTGCCAACATTCGCCTAACTTGTCTATTGCGACCTTCTTTAATTATAATCTTGACCCAGGAAGTGGGAACTGTTTTCCTTGAACGAATAGGGGGATTTCTTAAAGGAAGCAAAGGTTCTTCTATTATTTCAGCTGAACAGGGCAAGGTTGGTCCGTCTTTCAATATAAGGCCTTTTTCCAAGGCCTTAATAGCCAGTGAGTCAATAAGTCTTTCAACTTGCGCGAAGTAAGTCTTTGTTTTATTAAATTTGGGACTTGAGACCTTATTTTGGAATTGTCCGTCATTGGTAAGTATAAGCAATCCTTCACTATCTGAGTCCAGTCTGCCGGCAGGATAAACTCCCACTGAAAAACCATAGTCTTTAAGCGAGGGATGTCCATGCTTCTCGGTAAACTGAGATAGGACATTATAGGGCTTAAAAAAGGCTATATATTCTGATTTTTTCATAATCTAAGGGAATATGTTATCATATTGTTATGTCCTATACCTTTGTTGATACTCAAGAGGCCTTTGAACTGCTTATAGGCAAGCTTCGCTCAAAAAAATATATTGCCATAGATACTGAATCCAATAGCCTTTTTGCCTATCAAGGAAGCTTATGCCTTTTGCAATTAGCCGCGGAAAATATTCGGGTTATTGTGGATACTTTAAAGGTGGATATAACCTCTTTTGAAATTTTATTAGTAGATAAAGATATTGAGAAAATTTTTCATTCCGCTGAGGCGGACATAAAAACCCTAAAACTGGCTTTTAAAACCAATATTCATAATATTTTTGATGTTATGCTTTCGGCAAAATATATGGGCATACGCAAATGCGGTCTTGATGGTATGGTAGGTGAATATTTTGATGTTAAGTTGAATAAAAAGTTCCAAAAAGCAAATTGGGGAGCTCGCCCTTTATCCAAAGAAATGTTGGATTATGCCATAAACGATGTTAGATACCTTAAAAAACTAAGAGATATATTTCATTTAAAACTTAAAAAGGCCTATTTACTTAATGAGATAACAGAAGAATTTGTAAAACTTACCAAATTAGAGCCTCAGGGGCCTAAGTTTGATAGAAATGGTTATCTTTCTTATGGTCTGTCTCGAAAATTAAACATGTTAAGTTTGGCGGTTTTAAAAGAATTGTATTGCGCCAGAGAAAAAGCGGCCGCAAAGTTAAATGTTCCTTCTTTTAAAGTTATATCTGAAGACCTTATGTTAAGGCTTTCAAAAGGTCCTGAACATGCTTTAATGAGTCTTGTGGAATATAAAGGCATAACCAAATATGTTTATACTCTGCATGGCGAGTGGATTCGAGAGGCTATCAAGCGCGGTTTAAAAGAAAAAACAGTGACCATTCCCAAAAAAGTGGCTATCAGTAAGGAAAAGTTAGAGCATTATCATAATGTTAAAGATAGAATAAAGAAACTTAAACGTTGGAGAATAGAAACAGCGAAAAAAAGAAATATGCTTTCGGAAGTTATAATTGAAGGGGAAACTCTTGAGAAAATAGCTTATCGCAATCCTAAAAATGTTGATGACCTTATAAAGATAGAAGGCTTCCTGCCTATTAAATCAAGTATGTACGGAAAAGAAATATTAGATGTCCTTTCCACTGAAGAGAAATTATTTTAATCGTCTTAACATTCCCAATTTTTTTATTTTTTTCAAAGCTATGAAAACTAATTTATTATTTTCAGGTCTGAAATATTGAAGTAGGGCTCTCTGCAATTTTCTCTCATTATCTCCTTTTGCCGTAAAGACCTCTTCCAATGTAAAAGGGTCAAGTCCCGTATAATAAATTGAAGTTGAAAGCTCCATAGGCGCGGGAAGAAAATCATTTACTTGTCTTGGACGATAACTATTCTCTTTCAGGAAAAGAGCAAGTTCCGCCATATCTTCGAGAGTGCAGCCCGGGTGAGATGAAATGAAATAGGGAAGGATATATTGTTCTTTGCCGCAGGCAAGACTTGCTTCTTTAAATTTTTTCGCAAAATTTATAAAAACTTCTTTTGATGGTTTCTTCATTACATTAAGCGTTTTTTCTGAAATATGTTCCGGCGCCGTCTTAAGATGGCCCGATGTATGAAACTTTGCTATTTCGCTTATATAGTTTTCACTAAGCAAAGCCAAATCCATTCTTATGCCGCTGGCGACAAAAACTTTTTTAATTCTTGGGAGCCTTCTGGCTCTTTTTAAAAGTTTCAAAAGTGGCTTAAAATCAATATTTAAATTTGGGCATACGATAGGGTAAATGCAAGAAAGTTTCTTGCATTTTTCACATATTTTAAAATCCTTGGCATTAATTTTATACATATTTGCCGTCGGGCCGCCGATATCTGAAATCACGGTTTCTTTATTGTTTAGGGCGCTGATATGCGCGATTTCTTTTTCTATTGATTCTTGGCTTCTTGATTGAATAATTCTTCCTTGATGAAGCGTTAGTGAGCAAAAGGAACAGCCGCCGAAACAGCCTCTATGAGAGACTACGGAATTTTTTATCATTTCAAAGGCCGGGATTTTTTCTTCATAAGAAGGATGAGGCAATCTTTTATAAGGTAAATCGTAAATGGCATCCATTTCTTTTCCGGAGATGGGAAAGTCCGGCGGGTTTTGAACAATGGCTTGGTTGCCGCTGCATTGAATTAAGGTTTTGGCATTATAAGGATTGCTCTCCTCATAAATAATACGCGTGGCCTGGGAAAATTTTATTTTATCCGATGAGGTTTCTTCAAAACTTGGCAGGAGAGCGGAGTTTTCAATTCCGGTCGTTTTGATGAACATAGTCCGTGACACGACACCTGGCATAGCCTTGGCTGTCTGATGAACATAGTTCTCTGATACGGCACCCGGCATAGCCTTGGTCGTCTGAGGAGCATCGCTCACTGATACGACACCCAGCATAGCCTTGATATTTTCAGTTTCGCTTTTACCCAAAGGATACATTGTTTGGCGGATATCCCGGATATCTTTTATAGGTATGCCATTGGACAGAAGTTTTGCAATGGCGGTTATGGTTTTTTCGCCCATGCCGTAAACAAGCATATCAGCTTTACAGTCAAGTAATATGCTTTTTCTTACCTTATCCGACCAATAATCATAATGAGCAAAGCGTCTCATTCCAGCTTCTATGCCGCCCAGAATTATAGGCGTGTTTTTATAACTTTCTTTTGCTCTTTGACTATAAACGATAGTTGCTCTGTCCGGTCTTAGTCCGATTTTTCCTCCGGGGGAATAATCATCTTCACTTCGTATTTTCCTATTATGAGTATATTTATTAATCATGGAATCCATATTACCCGAGGCTATGCCAAAGAAAAGTCTCGGCTGGCCGAACATTTTAAAATCTTCACAGGAATTCCATTTTGGCTGGGCAAGTATGGCGACTTTATAACCTTGAGTCTCAAGAACTCTGCCTATTATTGCCATAGCAAAACTTGGATGGTCTACATATGCGTCGCCTGTAATCAGGACAATATCAACATAGTCCCAGCCACGGTCTTTCATGTCTTGAGAGTTTAGAGGAAGGAAATTATTTTTCATCTTTCGTTAATTATATAACAATAGAGATGAAATCCCTTTGTATTTATCTAAATTTTTGAGATAATATTCCTAACGCATTAGCGTTAAATTTTAATTTGGAGGCGTATATGAAAAGAAGTTTGAAAATGGCATCAATATTTGTTCTTTCTTTAATGGTTTTTACAAGCGGAGCATGGGCGGATCCCTTTGCGGATTTTAAAACTTATGTAAACACTGCATTACTTAAACCTTTTACAAAAGATATAGGCGGACTTATAGGCGGAGCTGATTTTAATTCCGGCAGAACTTTAAGTTTTCCGGGTTTTGATATCGGTCTTGCGACTGTAGTGCAATTTAAACCGGATAGTGATAATCTTGTGCTTAAAAATGCGGGAGTTGACGCTTTCGGTCTTCCCACAGTTCAGGTTTCAGCTGCTATTCCCACACTTGGAGTTGATGTTGCCGTAAGAGGCTTAAGTGTTTCAGGTCTTAGCATCGTTGGTGGTGGTTTAAAATATGGCGTTTATAAAAGCGGCATAGCTAAATTTATTCCAGATGTTACGGTTTCAGCTTTTTACGATACAATAAAATATGATTACTTTAAGGGTAATCATTATTCCTTTAATGTTGCGGCATCTTTTGACATACCGGTAATAAAACCTTTTGTCGGTTTGGGTTATGATAAAACCAAACTTGAAATTAAAAATATTTCAACCACCCTTAATGGGATAGAGGCTAAAACCGGAGAAACAAGAATGACAGTCGGCGCTAAAATGACGCCATTTCCGTTTACATATGTCTATGGCGCTTATAGCATGCTTCACGGCAATAGCGGAGCTCAATTTGGTTTAGGTGTAAAATTCTAAAAACGCGGATTACCCTTACCACCGAACAAGCGGCATAGCCGCTTTATAAAAATGCTCGCTTTAGCGAGCGTTCGGGTGGTAGGGTTACGCAGAAACATCGCAAAAGACGCAGAAGTTTGAATATTTGTATTCAGTGTTTTAGCGGTCAGTTAGATTTTTGCGGTCTTTGCGAGAAGGAGAAAATATGGAAAATACAGAAGCTTTAACTGATAAGCTTATACATCAGGCTGAAAATTATGGAGCCAATAATTATCATCCGCTTCCTATGGTAATATCCAAGGGAGAAGGTGTTTGGGTTTATGATCCTGAAAATAATAAATATATGGATATGCTTAGCGCTTATTCAGCCTTAAATCATGGCCATTGCCATCCCAAACTTGTTGAGACGCTTATTGAACAGGGCAAGAAACTTACCCTTACTTCAAGAGCTTTCAATAATGATCAGATAGGGCCATTTTTTAAGGAGCTCTGCGCTTTTACGGGTTATGAAATGACATTGCCTATGAATAGCGGCGCCGAAGCCGTTGAAACAGCTATTAAGGCCGTTAGAAAATGGGGCTATACTGTTAAAGGCGTGGCTGAAGATAAAGCTGAGATAATTGTTTGCGCTAATAATTTCCATGGCAGAACCATTACGATTGTGGGCTTTTCAACTGAGGAGCAATATAAAAAAGGTTTCGGTCCTTATACGCCCGGCTTTAAAGTTGTTCCTTACGGAGACATTGAAGAATTAAAGAAAGCCATTAATCCCAATACGGTTGCTTTTCTTGTAGAGCCTATTCAAGGAGAAGCCGGAATTATGATTCCTCCCGCAGGGTTTCTCAAACAGGCTCAAGAAGTATGTAAAGAAAATAAGGTATTGCTTGTGGCTGATGAAATTCAGACGGGTTTTGGCAGAACCGGCAAGAAATTCTGTTCCGACCATGATGGTATAAAACCCGATATGCTCATATTGGGAAAAGCCATGGGCGGTGGCATTATGCCTATTTCAGCCGTTGTTTCTTCAAAAGAAATTCTTGGAGTATTTAATCCCGGCGATCATGGCAGCACTTTCGGCGGCAATCCTTTGGCTTGCGCCGTTGCCAGAACAGCCTTGAAAATTATTGATGATGAAAATTTGGTTGAGAAATCCAATGAATTGGGCAACTATTTTATGGATAAGCTTAGAACCATTGATTCCAAACATATCAAAGAGATAAGAGGGAAAGGCCTGATGATAGGACTTGAACTCAAAAATGAAGCCGGTGGCGCCAGAAGATTCTGTGAAGAATTGATGAGCATGGGCCTTCTTTGTAAAGAGACTCATGAAAATGTCATAAGGTTCGCTCCTCCTCTTATAATAACCAAAGAAGAGATAGATTGGGCTTTTGATAAAATTAAGACAGTCTTAGAGAAATAAATAAGTTTTTAAAATAATATTCCCGCCTGTCCTTATTATAGAGATAGGCGGGAATTAATTCCCTTAATCCAAAATGAAATTTGATTATTCCTCCATAAAAGAAAGATTCTCATTTGATTGCGCCTTAAATATTCCCGCTAAAGAATTTACAAGTTATCGCATAGGCGGAGAAATTGACCTTTTAGCTTATCCCAAAACTGAAGATGAATTTAAAAGTTTTATCTGTTATTGCCAGAGTGAAAAACTGCCGATAACTATTCTTGGCCGAGCTACAAATATTTTGGTAAGTGATAAAGGTTTGCGCGGTATAGTTATTTCAACAGATAAATTAAAAAAAATTGAAATTTCCGGCAAAGCTATTAGCGTTGGGGCCGGGGTTTTATGGGATGATTTTGTTTTAATAACAGTGAAGGAAGGTCTTGGTGGTCTCGAAAAAACTTCAGGTATTCCCGGAAGCGTGGGTGGAGCGGCAAAAATGAATGCCGGAGCTTTTGGTCAGGAAGTTTTTGACAGAATTGAAGGCTTAAAGGTAATGGATACTTTTGGTAAGGTTTCCTTTTTAAAAAAAGCCGATATTGATTATTCATATCGTAAAGTTAAGGGTTTGGATAATTTGATTGTTTTAGCCGCCGTATTTTTATTAGAGGATGGCGATAAAGACGAATTATTGAATATAAGAAAAGATATTCTGAAGCAGAGGGAAGAAAAACAACCTTTGGATTATCCCTCAGCCGGAAGCGTGTTTAAAAGACCGAAAGATGATTATGCCTCAAGATTGATAGACAGTTGCGGCCTTAAGGGGCTTAGAATCGGCGGAGCTGAGGTTTCAAGCAAGCATGCGGGTTTTATCATTAATAAGGAAAATGCCACGGCTAAAGACGTTTTTGAGCTTATGAATAAGATTAAGACTGAAGTTGAAAAGAAAACGCGAATAAAACTTGAACTGGAACAGATTTTAATGGGTGAGTTTTAATAGGAAAATAATTATGAAAGATAAGATTGAAATTTTAGAACCGGATTGGATAATAACACTTAAAGTATGGTGGAGCATTGTTTGGCGTTTGTTTATTTATATTATTCTGGCGGTTATAGGGTTTACTTGGATTCCAAATATTTTCTTGATTTTTGGTATTGATATGGAAGTAATTAGGGGTATAGCTTCTTTTTTCGGCCTAGTGGTAAGTGTGCCAATAAGTATTGTGATTATAAGGTTTGTTCTTTATAAGGAATACAAAGATTTTAAAATCGCCATAATCAAAAGGGAAAGAAAAGAAGCAAAAGAAATTAAATCTTAAGATTCTGGCAAAGTTTCACGCTCACTCTCTTGTATGTTACACTTCAAATATAATGTTATATAGAAGTAAGAAGTTATGGCATG
>CAZHQC010000063.1:0-13183 GCA_964534135.1 uncultured Elusimicrobiaceae bacterium
AAGCTTATTTCCCCTCGGAGCTTTGATATTTTTGGTTATTGTATCCATTTTTCACCTCTATTAGCACATCAATAAAATCTTTTAATTTATTTTTAAAAAATATCCGTCTAAAATAGCCTCGGCTACTCTTTCGATTCGATATGAAAAAACTTCATCACCTTTAAATGCCGGCGAAATTTTTCGCAGTTTTTTTATGGCATCCTCAAGAAAAGCGCTTGATTTTAAGGGTCTATGAAATTCCACACCCTGCGCAGCTGCCATTAATTCTATGGCGGTAATTCTTGAAACATTTTTAATAATCTCTTTCAATTTCAAAGCCGCTGTCATTCCCATACTCACAAAATCTTCTTTATTGGCGGATGTGGGAATAGAATCCGCGCTTGCGGGATGGCTAAAGATTTTATTTTCATTTGCTAAAGCGGCGGCAGTAACATGCGCTATCATAAAGCCCGATTCAAGACCTGGATTTTTAGTTAAAAAAGGCGGCTGAATTTCAAAATCACTGACGAGCTGAGCTATCCGGCGCTCAGACATATTTCCCATAGCCGTTATGGCAATACAGGCAAAATCAAAAGCAAAAGAAAGGGCCTGACCGTGGAAATTACCACCTGATAAAACGTTTATGGGCGAACTTTTTTTATTTTTAATAGCATCCACTATAACGGGATTATCCGTAACACTGGCCAATTCCGTTTCAACAACATTAAAAGCATATTCAAGAGCATCCCTGACAGCGCCTAAAGCTTGCGGCATACATCTTAAACTATAAGGATCCTGAACTCTTGTATCACCAATTTTATGAGATGATCTTATCGCGCTATGAGCCAATAATTTTTTAAGTTTGCTGGCTACAAACAACTGTCCTCTATGAGCTTTGAGATAATGTATTCTTTCATCAAAAGCGTCATCGGTTCCCTTTAAAGCTTCCACCGTCATAGCTCCGGTAAATATTGCCACTTCAAATAATTTTAAAGCATCATATAAAGCCAAGCCTCCGACTGCCTGCATTCCTTGAGTGCCGTTTATAAGAGCCAAACCCTCTTTTTCACAAAGTGTTATAGGTTTTATATTAAGTTTTTTTAAAATCTTAGCGCTGAGCAGCCATTCATCCTTTTTAGAATTGGCAAGTCTGGCTTTCCCCTCTCCAATTAAACATAAAGCCATATGAGCGCTCGGAGCCAAATCTCCACTTGCGCCGACTGATCCTTTACAAGGAATATGAGGCACTAAGCCTTTATTTATAAATTTTATTAAAGTTTCTATAACCACAGGCCTTACGCCCGAATGCGCTCTGGAAAGCTCATTAGCTCTTATAAACATCATAGCGCGCGCTTCTTTCGCGCTTAAAGGCTCTCCTACGCCGCAGGAATGACTTCTGATAAGATTGACCTGAAGTTTTTTTAAATTAGCCCCTGATATCCTGGCGGAAGCAAGTTCGCCAAAACCGGTATTAATACCATACATCGTTTTATCTTGCTTAAGTAACAGTTCAAGTTCTTTTCTTGTTTTTAATACTTTTTTCTTTGATTTATCCGTTAAAACCACTTTCCTTTTTCCCTCTGCTATCAAGGAAAAATCATTTATAAGTAAATTATCGCCGAGTTCAAAATTCTTTATTTTCATTTTCCATCCTTAAGGTGCATGATACAATTACTTCATCATTTGGAAGCTCAGTGTGGACTAAGCTATCAAAATTTACAACGAACACAACCCTTAAATTTATTATCTTACAACTTTAAGTTAATTTCAAGGCGCGATGCATGAGAAGGCTTGCTGCCTGTAAATAAAGAGCAACGAAGAAATTAACAAAAGATGAGCTTCCTCAAAGAGGCTGGCTGATTTTTGCTTGCAATAAACGAGACTATGCCTATCGGACGGCCAAAAATCAACCAGCCAAATGTTAAATTAATTATATCATACACCCTTAATCTTTTTAATCATATCTCCATAAGTAAGAACACCGTCTTTCTTGAAAAGAATAATAAAATGTTCAAATATTTTCTGTGTCATAATAACATCGTTTAAAGCTCTATGCCAGCCGTCGACAGATATCCCCAATTCTTTGGCTACCGTCCCCAGCTTATTATTACTAAATTTACCAAACTTCCGGGCTATTTCAAGTGTATCCACAAATTCCAAGTCCGGGAACTTCATACCAACGCGTTCAAATTCCATTTCAAGAAATTTAATATCGAATTTAACATTATGGCCAAGCAGAACTGTTCCTTCCATAATCGCAGCCAATTTATGAACCACTTCTCCAAATTTCGGGCTTTGGCAAACCATATCGTCAGTAATACCGTGAACACCGGAAGCGACTCCCAGAATAGGTATTTCAGGATTAAGTAAAGCTGAAAAATCTTCTTTTTTATCAAGGCCTTGAAATGTAACCGCCGCTATCTCGCAAACTCTGCAATTTAAAGGTGAAAGACCGGTTGTTTCAACATCTATGGAAGCAAACATAATATCATCAATGGATTTACTAAGAATTAGATTGGACATTTATAATTTCCTTTTGTTTTAAAATAAACCTACAAATAGAGACGAAAGAATTGAGAATAAAAATAAAGACTTTTCCACTTGTTCAATCAACGCCGTATAGAGTTATACGCTATTATCTGTCTTTATTAAAAATTACCATAATAAACAAATCTTGCCATCAAACCAAAAATTGAAGTTACCAGAATACTTATAATAACATTCGCATAAGATAAATCAATTATTCTCTTGTACTTTATATAGAACATCTGAAATGCCCAGGCAAACATAAAAAGTATCCACCAATAGCCACTGACAAAAAAGAAACCCCACAAAACCATTCTTTCAAAAATAAGAAAATATTTTTCATCAAAGGTGGGGAACATTGCTTCGGCCATATCTTTTTCTATGAAATAAATTAAAACGGTAGTGACATGGGTGACAACAACGAATGACGTTATTATTATAATCCATTTTTCATTACCGAAAAAAACTTCATTTAAATTATATATGGGTGAAACCATAAACAATACAAGCAAATGAAGAAACTGATCGGTTAAAAAACATATGGTATTATCTTTCACATTCAAATTTTTAAGCAGATAAGCCCGGACCTCATCTATAACAAAATGAAACACGAGAATAATCAGCATAACCCACCAGCCATTTATACGAATAAAACCCCAATCAATCCATATCTCTCCCAAATAATTATATGTAAGGGCAATTGAAACGATAAAGTGAGTCAAACAATGAATAATCATTCCTAAAATGCCTTTGCGTTTAAGGCGATTCACAATATCAAACTGAAGAGTGAAATCAGCCAAGAAATGAGCTAGCACAAGTCTCCAAAATATAATCATTCAATATCCTCTTTTTAAATCTGTAAATCTTTACTTTCCCGTAAGAGTAATAACTCCATCCCAATTTTCGGGAGGATTTGCAATATACTCTTGCGCCAAGTTTTTATAATATTCGCTGGGACCGTCCAAGGCATCCAGTTTAACCGCTTTATCAAAATGCGCCTGAGCTTTCTTATAATCAAACTTATAAAATAAATCCAATCCCTTATTGTACTCAATAAGCAATTTATCCATTTTTTCGGATAGTTCGCCTTTTTTAGCCAATAATTCATAGACCTTAACGGGTAAATCCTTTCCAACCACTCTTATATTGCCTAAGAACCTGGCTTCGACATCATCCTTGGCTTCATCATAAGTAAATTCACTAACCATTATCTTACTACCAAAAAACTTATTCGCGCTTTCAAGCCTTGAAGACAAATTTACCGTATCGCCCATCACGGTATAAGAAAGCCTAGTGTTTGAACCCATATTTCCTACAACTGCGGGGCCTGAATTTAATCCGATTCTAATGGAGGGTTGTTCCTCTCCTTTCACTGCCACACCGTTTAATCTATCAAGTTCCGCCATACAATCTATGGCTGCAAAACAAGTCAAAGTTCGATGTTTCTCTTGGTCTAAAGGAGCATTCCAAAATGCCATTATACAATCACCAATATATTTATCTACAACACCGTCATATTTTAAGATTATATCAGTAAAACCTGAAAGATACTTATTAAGCATTGTGGTAAGTTCTTCCGGAGAGAGTTTCTCCGATATGGTGGTAAAATGAGCGATATCCAAAAAGAAGACTGTCATATCTCTCTTATCACCGCCAAGCTTAAGCTTAGAGGGATCATCGGTTATAACTTTAACAACCTTTGGAGATAAATATTGGCCGAAGGTATTTTTTATCCATGCTTTTTCTTTGCCTTCAGTAAAAGCTTTATGCACGATTATGGTAAGAAATGAAACCCATAAACTAATTAACGGACCAACAAAAGAAAATCTTATACCATTTGAAAAGAAATATACATTCAAATAGTAAAGAAAAACAGTTGCGACAATAACAGGAATAAAAATAGTAAGAGCTGAATATTTCCTTAGAAAATAGGGTCCAAAAACAAAAATCACTAAAATCAATATTAAAAGCCAGGCACTTCCCGCCTTAATATAATCTCCATGAAGCAAATTATCTAAGGAGGTGGCATGATACTCCACTCCAATCCATTGCGACACAAAAGGAGAAGGGTGATGATCATATGCGCCTAAAGTGGTTGAACCAACAAGAGCTATACCGCCTTTTATTATTTCTTTTTCTTCTTTTGTAAGCTTATTTCTAACTATATTCACAATTGAAATATGCTTGTACACATACCTGCTGGCTTTCTCAGCCCCCAGGTCCCAGTTTATAGGTTTTCTGAAATTAAGATACTGAATCTCATCAACATCCAAGATATCCTTTTTTGTTTTCATATAAAAGTCGGTAATATGCAAATCCGTATAGCTTGCATAAAGAACTGCCGACAAAACCGGCATAGGAAGTCCATCACATCTATTTTTAAGACATTCTCTTCCTCCTATTATCCCATCCGAATAAATATTATCATCCACAAATAACTTGACTTTTCGAACTCCTCCATCACTATCACTAACCTGATCAACATTGGGGGTCGCAATATATTTGCTATATTCCGAAAATTTATCTGAAAAAGGCACCTTTATTTCATTTCCCATTTCAGTCTCTACCCTTGCAAACAGATTTATAACATTTCCATTTTTCTTGGTGGCTGCAATTAACCTTTTATCATCTATGGGATTATCAGAATCCTCAAAAAACATTACATCCATACCTATGGTCTTAACACCTAATTTACCCAAATTATCTATCATTGAGGCATAATATCTTCTCTTAAGAGGATATCCCAATTCGCTAGTGGTTTTTTCATCTATGGCGGCTATAAAAATTCTTTTATCTCCTGAGCTTTCAGTATAATTCCTAAACATACGATCATTCCATTTATTTTCAAATCCTGACAATGGCCCACCGCTAAAAAACAAAGTCAGCGAAGAAGAAATCAACATAAGAAACAGAAGAAAAATTTCAAATGAAACAATAAATTTACTTGTTTTTTTCATACTTTAAACCCCGTTAGAGATAGTCCCTTCTGGGACTCAAACTCTCTTTAAATCTTATTTACTAACTTACGATATTTTTTCATTACAACATCGTTACTAAAACTTCCAACTCTATATTTCTAACGGGGCAAGCCCCTTAAGTAAATACCATCAAATCGGTATATGTGTCAATATACTCCAAAGAAATATTTTATATAAATGTACCATCAATTAAAAGCTGATTTTAAATTGAGTTCTATCTTAAAAACACTGCCTTCATTCGGAACTGATTTGACATCTATATTACCACCATGCATTTCGATAATTTTCTTGGCTATGGCAAGGCCAAGCCCGGAACCCGTTTGCCTGTCATCAGTCTCGGAAACCTGAACATATTTTTCAAAAATTGAATCCAATTTATCTCTGGGAATCCCCCGTCCGGTATCTGAAACTAAAATATCCAAAACATTCTTATTTTTAAAACAGAAAAATTCCACCTTTCCACCATCGGGAGTAAATTTAAGAGCATTTGACAATAAATTTTCAATGACTCTTCTCAAGAGATTCTCATCGCCTTCAATAATAATTTCACCAATATCTTTTAAATCCACATTAAATTTTATACTTTTCTCATCATACAAGACTTTAAATTTTTTCGTTATATCTTTTAAAAAATTCTCAACCTTTATCTCATTAAAATTAGGTTTAAGATTTCCGGCCTCAATACGGGATATATCCAAAATATTCTGCAATAATTCAAAAAGATGAGCGCTTGAGCTTTTTATATTATCTATATAGCCTGAATTCTTCATTCCCGGCTCGCAAGAATTTTCCAAAAGCTTAATATAACCTTGCATGGTTAAAAGAGGGACGCGTATATCATGAGCCACCGAATGAAAAAAATCTTCCTTTATTTTTACAATTTCCCGTTCCAAAGTAATATCCGACATTATCATAAATATACTCGGTTTTTCCGTCTTAGACTTTAACTGCTCAATATTCACTCTATAATATTTTTTTTCACCTTTTGGCCCGGAGTTTACGGTGATTATATCCGACTTTGTTTTCATTTCAATAATATCATTTATTTTCAAACGCTGAAACGCGCCTTTATCTTTATTGTTTTTATCATCTTCAATATCTAAAATATTTCTGGCAATTTTATTGGCGTATAATGGAACCCCATTTAAATCGGCAAGAACAACTGCATCCTGCATCAAACTCATCAACAAATCCACCTTGCTTTTTTCTTCTATTATTTTTTCCACCTGCATGTCCTGATATTTATTAACATCTTGCATCATGGCGTTAAAAGCTTTCATAAGAGAAGAAAATTCCGTAAAATCAGACTTCTCTTTTACCGGAATCTTGAAATTTTTAGCTGAAACTCTTTTAGCGCCATCCATCAATTCTTCAACCGGATTAATAAGTTTTCGACTAAAAAATAGCGCCGAAAAATAAAAAACCGTGACAATGGCAAGAAGAAAAAATAAAATAAGTGAGGTTATAAGATTAATACCGTGAAAAGCTTCACCTCTTTTACCAAGAGTTATAATAGCGGCGTTAAACTCGGGAACTTCACTAAAAGAGCCTATATAAGCAAATTTGTTTGACGGTATATAATCTGAACTTTTCTTTCCACTTTCAAAAAATCTCTTTAATTCACTTTGCGCAATAACAGGGATATCATTATTAAAATTAAATAAGTTTCCTTCAAAATCCGATATATATATCCTGCCGCTGCGGCCTATTTTTTGATTTGAAAGACTGAGCAATATATCCTTAAGGTTTAAAATACCTATAAAATATTCTTGAGTTTCCCCCATGGGAGCTACTATGGCGCATATAGGTAAGTCATATATAATTTCAAAATTTCCTATCGCATTTTTTTTCAAATTTTTGGCATTAAGAAAAACTGAATTCTTTGAAAAATCCAGAAAACCAAATCTTCTTTTCATTTCGACGGTCGAAGATTTCAAGGTCTCTTTGCCTTCCGAATTCAAAACTCCGGCAAGAAGAAACTGCGGATTATCTTTTAAAAATTTATCCAATTCTTTTTTGACGCTTTCAGCTTTTAGCTTTTTTTTAACAGAAGTTATAACGGAAAGTTTTTTATCTATATCCTTAAAATCCCTTCTAACCATGACGGATGCCATGGAAGAAATATTTTCATGAAGCGCGAGTATATTATTTTTAGCTACGGATTGATAATAGAATAAAAAAATAGCGGTCGGAATGATAGGAATAAGGCCTATACCGAAAACAATTGTTAAAAGACGATTAAAAAGACTCACGGTTTAAATCTGAAAGCAATTAAACTTTCAGCTTTTCTCCTTAGCAAACGTTAGCGACTATATATTATTTCTTCGCCCTTTTTTTAATAGCTTTTACTAATTTAGGCACAATATCATGAACATCACCCACTATGCCGTATTTTGCCACATTAAAAATAGGAGCGTTCGGATCTTTATTTATGGCAACTATTATATCGGAAGATTTCATCCCGACAATATGCTGAACCGCTCCGGATATAGCGCAAGCTACATAAAGCTTGGGAGATACCGTAGTTCCGCTTTGTCCAACCTGACGAGTTTTTTCCTTAAGACCTAAATCAACAGCGGCGCGGGAAGCTCCCACCATGCCGTCTAAAGAAGAAGCCAGCTCTTCAAGAACTTTGAATTTTTTGACATCTTTCATGCCTCTGCCACCTGAAATTATGACATCTGAATTCTCTATTTTAGCCGAGGCTTTCTCATGAACAATCTTTCTCTCAAGAACCTTGACTCTTTTAATATCTTTGTTGATTTTAATATCTTCATTAATCACTATCGCCACTTTACCGGTCGGCTCGCTTACTTTCATAACATTAGGCCTTACGGTAGCCATTTGAGGACGGGAATTAGGACTTAAAATATCCGCCATAATATTGCCGCCAAAGGCAGGTCTTGATTGCAGAAGAAGTCCGTCTTTAATTGATAAGCCCGTGCAATCAGCTGTAAGTCCCACATAAATCGAAGTGGCAACTCTAGGCGCTAAATCTCTGCCCATGATGGTAGCGGGATATAGACAAATACTTGGTTTATGCTTATTTATCAAAGCGATTATTACCGTTGAAAAAACATCGGTATTATATTCATCAAGCTCGGAATTTTCAACCAAATAAACCTTATCGGCGCCAAAAGATCCGATTTCTTTTTCATAGTCCGGATTTTTATCAGTTAAAACAATAGCGCATAACTCTTCACCTAAAGTGTCGGCTAGTTTTCTTCCCTCAGACAAAAGCTCACGACCCACTTTTCTTATTTGCTTGGCGGGTTTTCCCTTTGTATGAGTATCTTCCAATTCAATAAAAACCCATACGCCATTATAAGCGGAAAAATCTTTATGAATGGGATCTTCCCTTTCTATGGTTATCGCGTCAACAGGACAAACGGGAACGCAAGCTCCGCAAAAAGTGCAAGCTTCATTCATTACGGCTTTTTTATTAATCATTTGAATTGCCGCGAAAGGACAAACGGGAACACATTTATTACAACCTATACATTTATTAGAAACTGTAATCATATCTTTAGAAAATTCTCCTTTTCAAAAATATCAACTATTTTCTCCACCGCTTCCCCAACTCCGCCTGAAATCATTTCGGCTTTTCCTCTTGCAGGAGGAGGATATATTCTATCAACCTGTGTTGGAGAGCCTTTAAGACCGACATATTGTTCTTCAGCGCCTATATCATCCATAGACCATTGATGATAAGGCTTATCCAGTGACTTATGAATATCAAGAAAGGCGGGATATCTGGGCTCAAAATCTTTTTCCATAATCATTGTAAATAATGCAGGAGATTGCGCCTCAACTATTTCATAACCGCCATCAATAAGCTTTCTAACAATTATTTTTTTTCCGTCAATTTTAATATCTTCACAAAAAGTAACCTGTGGGATAGCAAGATGCTGAGCTATGCCGGGACCTACTTGCGCGGTATCTCCGTCGATAGCCTGCATGCCGCAAAGAATAATATCTATTCCGCCTATTTTTCTTATCGCTTTGCTTATAACATAAGAAGTGGCCCAGGTATCTGAACCCGCAAAAGCCCTATCAGATAAAAGAACACCATCATCAGCGCCAAGGGCAAGGCCCATTTGTATAACGCTTTTGGCTTGAGGCGGTCCCATCGAAATTACCGTAAGTTTACAGTCATGAGCTTTTTTAAGTTCAATCGCTTTTTGAAGAGCAAAATGGTCGTAAGGATTTATAATACTCGGCACTCCCGCTCTTATAAGAGTTCCTGTCTCCATATCTATTTTAATTTCCGTACTATCGGGAACTTGTTTTACACACACAGCTATATGCATATTCTCTCCTGTTTAGCATTGCCTTATTATTTCGCCTTAAAAGTATCTTTCAATTTCAAAGCTATTAAATCCATGTCTTTTATAAACCCTTTCTGTAAAACCTGTATCTTTTCAAGATTTAAAGACTCCCCTAAATTTGTTTCTTTCTCAGCAGCGCCAAGAACAAGAGCCAAGCCTTCCACCGCTATACTAAGAGCGGACTTTTTGGCATAAACACGGCTCATAGCCTGCCACGCATTTCTGTCAAACTTAATGGTTTCAGTATATTTATCTGCCGCTGACCTTCTGGCGAATATGAACGCAAGTTCAGCCATAGATATCAGTTTGCCAAGTTTGAATGTAAGATATTGATGACGAGTAAGTCTTTGCGCACGGCATTCTTCCAATATGGCAGCTAAAGCCCTGAGAGCCAAGGCAGCGGAATCCGCTCCAACTTCAGGTGTTTCCATATGCAAAGAATCCATCTCTTCAGCCATAGTAATATAATGCTGTCCTCTGGTTTTCAAATGTTCCTGCCAACAACCTCTAAAAATTGTCATTTCCATTACTTCATTAGTGCCTTCATATATACAGGCTATTTTGACATCCCTTTTAATTTTTTCCACCGGAAAATCTTTTGTATAGCCATAACCGCCAAGCGCTTGTATGGCGTCTTCAGCCGTTTCATTACCGCTTTCAGTCGCCGCATATTTAGCTATTGCGCCTTCAGTTTGAAGACCTTTCTCTCCGCCATCAAGTCTCTCGGAAATCTCTTCAATATAGGCTCTGGCAGCTTCAAGGTCCACAGCATGAGGAACTATCAATTTATGAGTATAACCCTGCTTATCTGAAAGAGGGCCGCCGCCTTGAATTCTTTGCTGACTATATCTTATGGCAATTTCAAGAGCTTCCCAACCGCAGCCAAGACCAAAAGCCGCCACCATTACTCTGGTATAACCAAAAACCGCTTGCGCTTCCAATAAACCATTGCCCTCAACCTCGCCAATTAAATTTTTCTTAGGAATAAAAGCATCATCAAAAGATAAGCCGGCTGTATTGCTAAGTCTTATGCCATGTTTGTCTTCATGTTTATTAGGTTCAAAACCTTCAGTTCCTTTCTCAACCATAAACCATGAAGGACCTCCCGGCGCGATTGCGAGAACGGAATATACATCCGCCACGCCGCCGTTTGAAATCCATTGCTTATTACCGGTTATTTTATAACCAATCAGTTCGCCATCTTTTAAAACATGCTCGGCTCTTGTTCTCAAATTCACCAAATCACTTCCGGCATCAGCTTCTGTAGCCGCATAAGCCACAAGAAGATTTTCTTTAGCTATTTTGGTCATCCATTTTTCTTTTTGCTCATCGGTGCCACCAACACTAAGAGGATCAACTCCAAGAAAAGTGGCAAATACGCCGGTTGCTATACCAAGATCTATTCTGGCCAAAACTTCGCAAATTCTGTAAACATCAAAAGTTCCGCCGCTTATCCCGCCATATTCTTTGGGAATAAGAAGAAGATGAATTCCAAGTACTGACTGGTCATACATTTCTTTCATAATTTCAGTAGGGAACTCATTCTTATCATCCATCTCTTTTAAAAACTCGTGAGTAAGATTTTTCTTCGCGTAATTACGCAAACTATCCAACATAAGTTCTCTTGATAAAGTATCCATACTCGGCATCTTGTGACTCCTTAAATGTGTTTCAAAAATAAACTAATATTTATTGAGCTAAAAATTACAAATAACAGATTGAGGTTGAGAATACTCTATTCTCAACCTCTGTTAATCTGTTATTAAACTTTTTCAGTTTGAAGGGCGGAGAGACAATCTTCTATTTCTTTCTTAAGATTATTACCGTATTCCTCATCCTTAATTGAAGAAATATTAATAATGACATTTTCAGCGGCACATTTTACGCCCGCATCCAAAAGATATTGCGCGCTTTTCTTATCGGAAGCGACAGAAGGAGAAGTGGAATCCAATCCCCTGAGCAGCCTTAAAGCGTCAACAGCGTATTTCGCTGTTTTTAGAGGAACATCCGCCGCATACTTAATGGCTTTCTGCATTTCGGTTTTTCTCTCTTCAGATTCCTTAGGCAATTTCCTGGCCGTCATAAATGAATCAAAAGCCACAGAATCCTCAGTTATGCAATTTTGAAGTTCGCTTCTAAAAAGTCCAAGTTTTGATTTTGCTTCCAATAAACCCGGTTTTTTGCTTTCATCAAGTTTTTTACTCATTAGCGTAACGCCTATGGCCATTTGGCCTAAGGCGCAACCCATAGCTCCTGAAATAGCCGCAGCGCTGCCGCCGCCGGGAGTGGGATTGGTATTGGCAAAAGCATCAATAGAAATATTAGCGCCAACCTGCCATGAACTCATGAGACTTAAAAGTCTGTTTTCAAGTATCTGAGCTTCAGGGTCAAAACTATTTATTTTAAGGGATTCCATCGCATATTTTGTAATAGCGTCCTGAGAAGAAAGACCGATAAGTTCGGTATCGGTTATCTCGATATTTTCATCCTTAATCTCTTTGGCTATTTCGTCCACGACGGTTTTAATGGAAGTTGTATTATAATCGGTAAGCACGGTTGAAATCTGAACCTGATTTTTGGACTCAAGTTCAATTGCCGCGCCTCTCAAAGCGGGCAAACCGCCTCCGGAAGTTCTTATTTTCTTGGCTAAGGCCTTGCTATATACCATATCGGTGGTATTAAGATTTACATTGAAGTTTATAATCTGTTGTCTGGCTCCCACTCCAAGAGCTCCGGCTGTGGGATGCATTTTATTGGGTCCGAAATCAGGAACTCTTTCAGGGTCTGTTCCGATTATTTCCTTCATGCCTTCAAACTGTCCCTTGCGAACTTTGGCAAGATTTTTTCTGTGAAGAACTTGAGCCGCGCAATCATAAAGATAAGCGGGAACATTAAGCTCTTCACCAACTCTTTTAGCCAATTGCTTGGCAAGTTCTATACATTCTTCAATAGTGGAGCCCATAATTGGGATAAAAGGAGCTACATCCATGGCGCCCATCCTGGGATGTTCGCCTTTATGATTATTTAAATCTATAAGCTCAACAGCCTTTTCAATTGCTTTAAACATAGCCTCAACCGCTGTATCAACGGGAGCAATGAAAGAAAGGACAGTTCTATGATGGTCGGAATCCTTTTCAACATCAAGTATTATCACACCGGGAACTTTTCTCGCGGCATCAACTATCTGTTTTATTTTAACTTCATCTCTTCCTTCACTAAAATTAGGTACACATTCAACAAATTTAAGCATAAACCCTCCGTTTTTGAGCGCCAACAAATTTCCCTTATTATACTATTTTATATTAATAGGAGGAAACGCTTAGTCTTGTCCAATACAGAATGAGCCTGAAAATAAAAGCGTTTCCAATATAA
>CAZHQC010000064.1:0-10059 GCA_964534135.1 uncultured Elusimicrobiaceae bacterium
TAAACTTGAGTCATAATCGTTTAAATCGGATACGGGATGATGATTTACAGCCTTTTCTGCCGTTTGCCTAAAAAAAGTTTCTTGGGACAGCCGTGCCTAGAGGTCGCCCCTCTGTATCTCATTCTCCCATTAGCACAAGTCGAATTCCGAACAGCCCTGAGCGGCAAATTTTCCTGCCACCCGCCTTTTTATTATTTGATTCTTTAGTGTAAAATAGCCCACCCTAATTAAGATAAATCCGAATAACCCTCAAACCGAAATAAGGAGAACTCTATAAATTAATTAGAACCGTCCCCTTTAATATCCAAAAATAGAATTTTCACTTTTTATCAAGAATTTCCTCATATCAAAATAACTCCAAATAAAAAAACCCCGAGAAACCCCGCGGCTTTTTATTTTTTAATCACTAGATACCTTTTTAATATCACTTCTTTCTTGTATACGATACTTAGTTTTATAGCTATTTTAACTAAGAATTTAATAGAATAAATTTACGGGTAAGTTGGAGACATGTAATGAAAAACAAAGTCTTTATTGGTTCCTCCAAAGAGGGCCTAAAAATAGCACAAATGATAAAGAAACATTTACCAAAATCTTTTTCAGGAGAGATTTGGAATTCGGGTAAAGTTTTTAAGATGTCAGAATACAATCTTGAAAGCTTGGAATCTAAAGCAGGTGAATACGAATGTGCTATCTTTATATTTACTCAAGACGATTTTATCAAATCACGAAAGAAAAAAGGTTGGGCTCCACGAGACAATGTTTTATTTGAAACCGGATTATTTTTAGGCAAATTAGGTAGAAAAAGAACTTTTATTGTCTGTGTGGATTCGGTTAAAATGCCATCAGATTTGAATGGACTTGTTGTCGCTAAAATAAAAAGCTCCAAAAACATCACCGATGAAATTAAAAATGTTGGCAATAGCATATATGATGCTATACAAATGGCTCCTCAAAAACCTTATAAAGATAATGAAGAGAAGGTATTAAGTGAAAGAATAAAAGGAGAAGATGAGTTATACTCGGCAATTGTTGGTGATTCTCATAAACGTAGTGGTGTTTTAATTTGTCACACAAATACTAAATGGGCTTGGAAATTGTTCCCGTCAATACTAAGGTGGTCCTGTGAAAATGTCCCAGTATTTATTTGTTTGTCTGCAGCCGTTGGGGACAAAAAGAATAGAAGACAAGAAAAATATCGAAGAGATTTATTAAAAAACATGGGTGTAATATTGATTGAGAAAAATGATATTCCTTGCAATGCTTTTTGCATGAATTTTGATAGTTATTATGATTTTGATGTTTTTATAATCAATGAAGATACCAGTGGTTGTCAATCTTTTGCTTCAAGATATCATGGAGAGGAACATACTGTTGTTGCAATGGAAATAATAAATAAACTGAAAAAATTATTTGGCAAAAAACAAAGAAAATATATTCCAAAAATAAAAAAATATGCTTGGAATGAGGTTACTAAGATTTTAAAAGAAAAAGTAGAACAATACAAAGATTCGAAAGTTTCAATAGAATATGCTGTAGTTCCAACGTCAAAACTTCGCATGATAGCGAAGTACACCAAAGGATATAAATATAGCCAGACCTCATACATATATAAGTTATGTAAAGCACATAAACTTTTGCCTTTTGAACCATTTTGTGTGAAATTAAAGAACAAATCATATACTATTGCAACACCTCCTATAGTAGAGCAAAAGGGCAAGGATTTTGTTGTAATAGAAGGAAATACACGAGCAACATTTTTTCACAAGAGTAATATTAAAAAGTTTCCTTGTTTATTAGTTAAAGGAGTTAGCATGCCATTTCCCAGTGTGCCAATACCTATTTCAAAAGTTTTAGTGAGTCTTAGAACAATTTCACCTAAAGATAGGATGGATAATTTTAAATATGAATATTTCAGACATATTGAAAGAGCAGTTCATCCATATTAATAAAAAATGAATTTAAAATCTAAAAATTTAAAAAATATTATTGGGCAATACGCTCCTCATGCACTTAGTGCGTTAATCCAAAGGATTCCAAAGATTAAAAAGGTAGCTTTTTTGTATTTCAATGTCCCTCCAACTATACAGAAAAGAGCAAAACTTTCTGCTTCTGAGATAAAGTTAATCAAGAAGGCAACCATAGCAAGAGGACAACATAGCTTTTTATTCTCCGAAACTCTTCTTGATGTATCAATTAAGGCTGGAGTTTTACCAAAAGGAATTTTAAAGGCATTAAATTATCATCAAATTCACTCGAATAAAAAACTATGGATGGATAAAAAAGATTTACTTAATGGTAAATTGATTTCTCAATGTTTTAATGATTCTTTTATTTTACCACTTGCATTTTCTTCTAAGATTGAGACAAAAAAAGGCCAATATATGCATTTACCCCTTATAGATTTTCATGTTACGAAAACCCCTATTGGCCTAAAAAATGTTTTAGAGGTCAGCAAGATTTTATTTGGACCATCATTTATTATTCTTGCTTCAGATGTTTCATTTCATGGAATTGGATTAAATTTAGTTTCAGATTTAGAGTTAAAAAAAATTTTAGCAAAAGCTGTTTTGTTCTCTCCGATTGTTGATTACTCTTATGTCGCACATCAGCAAATTGAAGGTGAATGCGCAATTCGTATAACTAAAAAACATCCAACTGGGTTTCCTCCAAAAGTTATTTCTTTATCCTTCGATGGAAAGATTCGAACAGGAAAATTCTAATAAAATTCCATCGTAAGGATCTCCCTATGCCGGTATGAGGGTAATTCGGATTTATCTTAATTAGGGCGGGACACTCTATATATAAAAAATGAAAGAGGATACTGTAAGTCTGTAAGGGAGTGATTTCTGAGGTTTAGCCTTGCGCACAAGATTTATGAGGGCATTTCACCGAAACGACGAGGATGTTTGAGGGAGAAAACATTGTTTTCGACTGAGTTCCGCAGTCGCCGAATAAATTGAAGTGAGTAATGGCGTTTAAAACCTCTGCATGAGCGATTCTATAGACTTACAGGATTCTAATAAAAAACCCCAGTCCCAAAGGTAAATATCGAAAGGCCTCTAACCCGTGAAGGAAAATTTACTGACAGACCCCGCAATAAAACCAAAATAATATCAGCACATAAAAAAAAGAGGCTCAAGTATTTGAGCCTCTTTTTATTTTTAAACTTTATTTTAATTTTATTTCTTTCGGCGTTTGAGTTTGTTTTTAAATTCCAAAGCCTTGATTCTTAAAGAACTGCGTCTTAATGAGGCATTGGCGGCATCCAAATCAATAGCAGCGCCCTTTTTGGAAAGGTCATCTTTAGCTTTTTGATATTCCTGACGGGCCAGTTCTTCATCTATTTCTTTGGTAAGTTCCGCGCCCTCAGCTAACACAATGACTTTATTTTTATCAACTTGCGCAAAACCGCCTAAAATGGCAAACATTTCTTCTTCGCCATCCGAGGAATATCTTAAAAATCCATCCTTAAGCTGAACAACATATGAAATATGACCGGGCAATATTCCCATTTCACCTTGGGCTGCGGGAAGAGTGACAAAATCAACCGCGCCCTCTGAAAGATAAACTTTCTCGGGAGTCACTATACTTAATATTATTTTTTCTTTCATAATTTCAGCTCAAATTAAACAGCATCCTTAGCCTTCTCTTTAACTTCATCTATTGAGCCTGACATATAAAAAGCCTGCTCGGGAAGATCATCAAGTTTGCCTTCAAGAATTTCTTTAAAACCACTGATTGTATCTTTCAATGTGACATATTTCCCCTTTATGCCAGTAAACTGTTCGGCGACAAAAAAAGGTTGCGAAAGAAATTTCTGAATTTTTCTGGCTCTATTAACCGCAAGTTTATCATCATCAGAAAGTTCATCCATACCAAGAATGGCTATGATATCCTGCAATTCTTTATAACGCTGAAGCACTTTTTGCACGCTTCTGGCAGTACCATAATGCTCTTCACCCAAAACCAAAGGATCCAATATTCTGGAAGTGGAATCTAAGGGATCTACGGCCGGATAAATAGCTATCTCAACCAAACTTCTTGAAAGAACGATTGTAGCGTCGAGATGAGTAAAAATATTGGCAACACCGGGATCCGTTAAATCGTCAGCCGGAACATAAACCGCTTGAATGGATGTAATGGAACCTTTTTTAGTGGAAGTTATTCTTTCCTGAAGCCAGCCTATTTCAGTTGTAAGTGTGGGCTGATACCCTACGGCCGACGGCATTCTGCCGAGCAAGGCCGACACTTCACTATTTGCCAAAACATATCTAAAAACATTATCCACAAATAAAAGAACATCCTTCCCTTCTTTATCTCTGAAATATTCAGCTTGAGTTAAAGCAGTTAAAGCTACTCTAGCGCGAGCGCCGGGAGGTTCATTCATCTGGCCATAAACCAAGGCTGTTTTTGAAAGAACAGTTGAACCATCGGAAAGTTTGGATTCCTGCATTTCACGCCATAAATCATTTCCTTCTCTTGAACGCTCTCCCACCCCTCCAAACACTGAAAAGCCGCTATGCTGACGGGCGACATTATTGATTAATTCCATTATGACAACGGTTTTACCCACACCAGCTCCGCCGAAAAGTCCGACTTTTCCACCTTTCATAAAAGGAGCAAGTAAATCTATAACCTTAATGCCAGTCTCAAATATTTCAGCTTCAGTTCTTTGTTCAGTTAAAGGCGGTGGTTCTCTGTGAATAGGAAGCTTTTCTTTGCTTGTTATGGGTCCGAGATAATCTACGGGATGGCCCAAAACATTCATGATTCTACCTAAGCACTCTTTACCAACGGGAACCGTAATAGGCGCGCCCGTATCTACAACTTCAAGACCCTTGCTTAAGCCTTGAGTTGAACCAAGTGTGATGGCTCTCACAATATTATCTCCCAAATGCTGAGCTACTTCCGCAACTAAAATCTGATCTTTCTTATTTTCATCTTTATATTTTACTTCCATAGCATGATAAATATTCGGTAATTTTCCCGGGTTAAATTCAACGTCCACAACTGAACCTATAATTTGCACAAGTTTTCCAGTATTCATAATTAACTCCTATTAATTTTTAACAGAGATTACTCTGTTATTATAAAATCTGACTTCTTACTTCTTGCTACCCAAATCACTCCCGCATAATCACGGCGCTTTAAGCGCCGCGCCGATGCGGGAGAGAAAACTATCCTTCAAGCGCGCCTGCGCCCGCCACTATTTCATTAAGTTCCGTGGTTATCATGGTCTGCCTGGTTTTATTAAGTTTAAGAGTTAAATCCTCAATAATATCAGAGGCATTTCCACTAGCCGCTTCCATAGCATTCATTCTGGCCGAAAGTTCCGCGGCTTGAGATTCAAGTAAAATTTTAAAAATCTGCGCCTTTATATATCTCGGCAAAAGCGAAGATAAAAGTAAATCTTTAGACGGTTCAAAATCAAAGTCATTAAATTTATTTTTAGACACTTCATTAGCAGTTCCCATAAAATGACGTTTAAGAGGAAGAAATTTATTGCAAATTATTTCCTGCGCCATCATTGATTTAAATCTATTGTAAATAATGATCACACTATCAGCTTCAGCTTCATAAAGTTTAAAAAGATTATCCGCTACCAATTTAGCATGGGCATAACTGGCCTTGGGAAAAATTCCCACCAATTCATAAGACATAGATAAATTCAAACCCTTTAGTCTCTTAAAAAAATCCCGTCCTTTTCTGCCCACAGCTATAACTTTAATCTCTCTGTCTTTATTTTCTTTAAGCCAAGCGACAGTTTTCTTAAGAACATTAACATTAAAGGAACCACAAAGACCTTTATCAGAAGTTATAATTATAAGAATGCTTATATTGGAATTATTATGTTTCTCAAATAATTTAAAAGCCGGAGAATCTTTAAAATCCTCCTCTCCCATTTCCGTATATAAATTCTTTATGGTCTCTTCCATTTTATTAGCAAAGGGCCGAGAATTAAGAATTTTATTCTGCGCTTTTTTAATACGCGCGGCCGCAACCATCTTCATGGCATAGGTTATCTGCTTTATACTTTTAACAGACGAAATATGTCTTCTTATGTCTCTTAAAGAGGCCATAGTTTATTTTTCACCTTCTAAAATTTTAACATAGTCTGTAATTCCGCATTCTATATCCCACTCGGGCCGATAATTGATATGAGATTTCGCTTGTCTTAAATCAGCCTGTGTCTTATTTTGATAGAAATCATAAGGATTATCAAAATACTCGGGCGCCAAACTTTTTCCCATGGCTAAATTCAAACATTCCACAACCTTATTGAAATTTTCAGGATTACCGGAAGCGGCATTACAGACACAAAACTTTCCGGCATCGAGAGCATTTAGATTCGCCCTGACAATATCTTTAACATAAACAAAATCTCTCATCTGCTCGCCGAATTTAAAGATTTTGGGCTGATTATTTTCTTTCATTTGAAGATAAAGTTGATATATCATGCTGGCGAATTTTCCTTTATGAAATTCACGAGAGCCATAAACATTAAAATATCTAAGTCCCACAAGTGAAACATCTTTATGGCTTTCGGCAAATTCCGCCGCGACATTATCCATAACAACTTTTGAAAACCCATAAACATTCTCGGGAGTTAAATCCTGGTCTTCATGCATGGGACAATTACCATTACCATAAACCGCCGCCGAGGAAGCGTAAACTATGGTTTTTATATCGTATTTAAGGGCATAATTTAACACACTTCTAAAACCGTCAACATTTATTCTCATCATTTCTTTCTGGTCCATCACTGTTGTGTCAGTTATGGCCGCTTCATGAAAAATGGCGTCGACTTTTCCCACCTTATCATACCAAGAGTCATTTACGATATCCTCAGGAATAACATCACCTTTAAAACCGATAAGATTTTTAAAATCTCCTGATGAAAAATCATCCACAATAACAACTTTAGCCTTTCTCTCTTTTTCAAGAGCGAAGGCGATATTACTGCCTATAAATCCGGCTCCACCGGTTACAAGATATTTCACTCTACCACCGCCTTAGCGGCCTTGGCCGCTTTTTGAAAAAATATTATATTTTTTATTTTCATAAAACCCTTTTTCACGATATCTTACGTTTCCCATCACCTATTATTTGGACACACCTTACCGTGTGTAAGGAGGTGGTAGGGTCATATTAGATAAAGTCCTTTTTGAATTCTGTTACAACCGACATAAGCCTTTCTTTAAGGTCATCACTTATAACTTTCTTTTCAGTCAATTCTTTTTCTATATCAGGATGTTTGCTTTCAATAAAAGCAAAAAGATCAGATTCAAATTTCTTTACCTTCGTAATTTCAATATCATCAAGATAGCCATTTGTGCCGGCAAAAATAATTATAACTTGCTTAGCCGCAGACATGGGCTGATATTGATCTTGCTTGAGCAATTCAACAAGCCTCTCTCCTCTTAAAATCTGCTGACGGCTGCTCTTATCCAAATCGGAACCGAATTGCGCGAATGCCGCAAGTTCATTATATTGAGCCAAATCCAAACGAAGTTTTCCGGCAACTTGTCTCATAGCTTTTATTTGAGCCGCTCCACCCACTCTGGAAACCGATATACCGGCATTTACAGCGGGCCTTATACCGGAATGAAAAAGACTGCTTTCAAGATAAATCTGTCCGTCTGTTATAGAAATAACATTGGTCGGAATATAAGCGGTAACATCATTGGCCTGCGTTTCAATTATCGGTAAAGCGGTTAAAGAACCTCCGCCGTTTTTCTCAGATAATTTACACGCTCTTTCAAGAAGCCTTGAATGAAGATAAAAAACATCTCCGGGATAAGCCTCTCTACCCGGAGGACGCCTTAATAATAATGACATTTGTCTATATGCCTGCGCGTGTTTGGATAAATCGTCATAAACAACCAAGGCATGTTTACCATTCCACAAAAATTCTTCACCTATGGCGCAAGCGGTATAAGGAGCAAGATATAATAAACTGGCGGGTTCAGCCGCCGTAGCTGAAACAATAATGGAATATTCCATCGCTCCGCTATCTTCCAATGTCTTAACAATTCTAGCGACAGTGGATTCTTTTTGACCGATGGCCACATAAATACAAATCGGTCTTGTAGCTTCAGGCTCTTTCTTCTGATTTATAATAGCGTCAATGGCAATAGCCGTTTTTCCTGTTTGCCTATCGCCGATAATAAGCTCTCTTTGACCCCTACCTATCGGTATCATGGCATCTATGGCCTTTAAACCGGTATTGAGCGATTGGGTAACGGGAGCTCTTTCAACTACGCCCGGCGCGATAACTTCAACGGGTCTTCTCTTTTTGGCATTAATCGGACCTTTGCCGTCAATGGGTCTACCTAAAGCATCAACAACTCTGCCTATAAGTTCAGGTCCAACAGGAATATCCATAACCTTATTGGTTCTCTTAACCTTATCACCCTCTTTAATCTTGGTATCGGAACCCATAATAACGCAACCTACATTTTGATATTCGAGATTTAAAATCATACCGAAAACACCACTTTCAAATTCCACAAGCTCACCCATAAGAGCGTTTTTTAAACCATAAATTCGAGCTATTCCATCTCCAACTTGCAGAACCTGTCCTACTTCCCCTGTTTCAGCGTCGGGAACAAATTTTTCAATTCTAGTTTTTATAATATCGGTTATTTCTTCGGGCCTAATCATATTATCCACCTTGTTTGTTAGCTATTCGCTAAACAAATTAATTAAGTATTTCTCGTTTAAGTTTATTAATTCTTCCGTTTAAACTTGCATCAATAAAAAAATCATCCATTTTAATTTTAATTCCGCCAACAATAGCTTCATCAATACTTTGAGAAAGCATCACTTTCTTATCTATCATCGCACCTAGAGCTTTTTCAAGCTTCTTAATTTCCACTTCATCAATTTTAGTCTTGGAAGAAGCCAAGGCTCTAACTATTCCGGCATAAATATCAACTATATGCTGTGCTTCTTCAATTATGGCATCTAACAAATAGAACCTATTTTCTTTAAGCAATAATTCAATAAAATTAGAACAATTCCCTTGCAAATCAAATTTAGCCTTTCTGAAAATTTCTATCTTACCGTTAAAAGGCAAAGCGGGATGAAGAAGAAAATTTTCAATGGGTTTAATTTCCTCTTTCAATTTAGTTAATTGTTTTACTTGCTCTCTAGCGCTTTTTTCAGCCTCAGCTGAATAATCCAAACCGTCAAGGTTTAAATATGCTCTCGCATAACGCACCGCAAGAATTCTATCTGATGAATTCATAATATTAGTTCCAAATTACAGACTAAGGTTAAGATTTAGATTTAGAAACAAAAAACAGCACCATGTGTTATCTCATTTTTACTTAGTCTTAAACTCAATCTTAATCTGCCTTTAATGTTTTTCCGCTTTCAATATCGTTTATTAAATCCGCTACTATCGTTTTATTAATATTCGCATCAACACTTTTTTTAAGAACTTTTTCCGCCGCTTTAAGAGAAATTTCCGCGATATCATTTTTCAATTCTTTTGCAAGTTTATCTTTCTCCGCACTCAACGTTTTTCTTGAATTTTCAAGAAGTTTTTGAGCATTCTCCCGCGCTTCGCTTAATATTTTATCTCTTTGTTTCTGACCTTCTTTCCGCGCTTCATCAAGTTTTAAACTTATATTTTTCTTGAGTTCGGCAAGCTTTTCATCTAAATTTTCTCTTATTAACTCCGCTTCTTCCCTATCTTTCCGGGCTGTTTCTCTTTCCTGGCGAAGATTATTTTCTCTCTCCTCAATAGCTTGAATAAGAGGCTTCCAAGTAAACTTAGAGAGCATAATAAGCAAAATGATGAATATGGATATTGTCCAAAACATCAAACCAAATTCAGGTTTAACTAAAGCTTCCATAAAATCTCCTTAAACTACATATAAAACGCAGAGGGAATAGAGGTTAAGACTTAAGGTCTTCATATAAAACCGATAACACCCAATTCTCTGTTCTCCCCTATCCTCTAGCAATATTTATAAATTATTTATGCGCTTGAACCTGTGTCGCGTTATTATCTACATTCGATTGTTTGGGCGCGCTAAAGTTCATAGC